>NZ_CP067396.1:5800000-6100000 GCF_023617245.1 Lysobacter enzymogenes | reverse complement strand
ATCTTCAAGAATGAGGACGCGCGGGCCTGGAAGACACAACTCCCGCTTGGATCGAGGAACGTGCCCAAGCAGTACGTCGAGCGGATGCGTATGGTCTATCCCTGCAATCTGCTCGGGCCTGCCCATCTCGCCCATACGATCGAAGGCGGGAGCCTGTACGACTGGATACACGCTGCCAGCGACCGGGGGGCGCTGGAGGCCTTAGCCAGTGGCGGGGCCGTCTGGACGGTAGCGCCGGAACATCTGGAGCGGATCAACTCGATCCTGGGCGAAGCGGGTCTGCTTATCGGTTGGAAGCCCAAGCCGTCCGCACTTTCATCCAGACGGTTGCCGGGGTAATTGCTGTCGCTCGTTCCGCCGCGCCGGACCGCTCCATCGCCATGCCAGCCACCCCAGCGCCGGCAAGGCCGCCAACAGCCCGGCATCGAACCACAGCGGAAACTCGCCGCCCAGATTGGTCACCGCCCACAGCGCGAGCGCGGTCAACGCCGCCCATGCCGCACCGGCCTGCCAGCGCGCCGCCACCGGCGCCCAGCGCGCGACGATCCACAGTGCCAGCGCGGCCGCGGCGACGGTCCAGGCCAGGTCCCAGCTCAGCCGCGCCGCGCCGCCCGGCGGCAGGCGCAAACGCGCGGCTAATTCGCCGCCGCTCCAATTGAGCGCGAGGAACGCGATAGCGGCGAGGATCAACGCCAGCAGCGAAGTCAGGAAGAGGCGCAGCGTGCGCAGTGCCGTCATCGCTTCGCCCCCCGTCGATAGGGGGCGCGGCGTCGGTCGCACGTGAGCACGCCGCAGCCTCACGCGTGCGGCTCCGGCGTGGCGGCGGCATTCACCGCATCGTCCACGCTCCAATACTCCAGCGCCGATGCCGTCTGCCCCGGCAACTGCACGCGTTCGAGCAGGGTGCGCACGCCGTCCTTGAGCCGGGCCAGGGTCAGCGCCACGCCACGCGCGCGCAGCCAGGCGTCGAAGTCGCTGAGCGCTTCCAGGGCGGTGCTGTCGAGGTCCGGCGAGATCTCCAGGCTCAGCACCAGCCGGCGCGCGTCGGGGTGGGTTTCCACTTGTTGCCGCGCCAGCGCCAGGATCGGTTCGGCGTTGGCGAAGAACAGCGGTTGTTCGGGCCGCAGCACCAGCACGCCGGGCACCGGCGCGGCCTGCGGATGCAGGGCGGTGTCGACGAAGTCGTGGCTGTCCGGCAGCCGTCCGAGCACGCTCAGGCGTGGGCGCGAGAGTCGGCGCAGCAGCATCAGCAGGCTGAAGGCGATGGCCGCGAGCAGGCCGTCGAGGATGCCCAGCGTCAGCACCGTGGCGACCGCGGCGAAGGCGACCAGGCGGTCGCGGTGCCAGCGCAGGTAGGGCGCGAACGTCGCCGGTCGCAGCGACCTGCTCACCGCGTGGATCACGATCGCCGCCAGCACCGGTTGCGGGATGCGTTCGATCCAGGCCAGGGCGAAGCCGACCAACATCAGCACCGTCAGCGCCGCGACCAGCCCGGCCAGGCGCGAGCGCGCGCCAGCGGCTTCGTTGGCCGAGGTCGCCGAATAGCCGGCGCCGACCGGCAGGCCGTGCAGCAGGCCGGAGACGACGTTGGCCACGCCCAGCGCCAGCAGGTCGCGATTGGCTTCGACCGGGTCGCCGTGCTTGAGCGCGTAGGCGCGGATCGCGGTGTAGGACTCGGCGTACAGCACCAGGGTCAGCGCCAGCGCCAGTTCCAGGCAGGTCAGCCATTGCCCGTTAGTGGGCGAGCCCGGCGCGGCGAACTGCGGGCTCAACGCGATGGCGCCGGTCAGGGCGACGCCGCGCGCGGCCAGCCACGACGATGCGGCCATGCCCAGCGCGATCGCGATCAGGCTCGCCGGGATTCGCGGAAAGCGTTCGCCGAACTTCAACGCCAGCAGCGCCAGCGCGCCGGCGGCGAAGCTGGCCGGCTGCCATTCGCGCCAGCGCTGCGGCAGTTCCAGCAACAGCGGCAGGAATTCGGAGGCGCGCGCATGCACGCCGAGCAGCGCCGGCAACTGCTTGAGCACGATCACGCAGGCCAGGCCGAAGGTGAAGCCGCGTAGCACCGGCCGCGCGATCATCTGCGACAGCCCGCCCAGGCGCGCGGCCGCGGCGGCGAGGAAGCAGGCGCCGGTGGCCAGGGTCAGGAAGCCGGCGATGGCCGCGCGCGCCAGCGGGTCCGGGCCGGCCGCGGCCAGGGTCGCCGCGGCCAGCACCGCGGCCGAGGACGAGGTCGCCGAGACGATGGCGTAGCGGCTGCGCCCGATCAGCCCGTAGCACAGCAAGCCGGCAAACAAAGCGAACACGCCGGTCTGCGCCGGCAGCCCGGCGAGGCTGGAATAGGCCACCGCCTCGGGCAGCAGCAGGCCGGCGATGGCGAGCCCGGCGACGATGTCGGCGCGGCGGCCGCCGGCGGCGACGGAGGCGGGCGCGTTCATCCTGTCGGCCCGTGCAGGCCCGGCGGGCCGCCGGGCGCGCGCCGGCCGACCCGCGCGCGGGCATCGACGGCCGTCGCCCTGCGTCGCCGCTCGCCGGCTCCGGCATCGGCGCGGTCGCCGCAGCGCCGACGTGCAACCAGGATCAGGACCACGGAGCGCAAACCGTGCTGGGACATGAGGATTCCGCGGTCGCGCGCCAGCGCGCGACGATGCGGGCATTGAAGGAGAACCCGCCCCGGCTTGGCAAGCCCGCGCCGGCGTTGCGCGCGCGCAACCGGCGCGTGACGCGCGTGGCTCGCCGCAGCGGCGAGGCGCTATGCTCAGCCCACCCCTCCGGGCGCCGCCCCCGCCATGACCGCCGCCGATCCGCCGCCCGACCTCGGCCCGTCCGACATCACCCACCTGTTGCAGGATTGGCGCGAGGGCGACCGGCAGGCCGAAGCGCAGTTGCTGGAGCGCATCTACCCGGTGCTGCGGCGGTTGGCACGGCAGCGGCTGGCGCGCAGCGGCCAGGTGACCCTGCGCGCGACCGAGCTCGCCAACGACGCCTATTTCGAACTGGCCCGGCAGCGCGAGGTCGCGTTCCAGAACCGCGCCCACTTCTACGCCATCGCCGCGCACGCGATCCGGCGCCTGCTGGTCGACCACCTGCGCGAGCGTTCCGCGCTCAAGCGCGGCGGCGACCTGCTGCGGGTGACCCTGCAGGCCGGCGAGGAACTGGTCGCGCCGGCCGCCGACCTGGTCGACGCGCTCGACCTGGATCGCCTGCTGGAGCGGCTGCAGCGCATCAACGCCCGCGCCGCGCGCGGGGTCGAGCTGCGCTACTTCGGCGGGCTCACCATCGAGGAAACCGCGCAGACCATCGGCGTGTCGCTGCCGACCGCCAAGCGCGACTGGCAATTCGCGCGCGCCTGGCTGCACGACCAACTGTCCGCAGCGCCGGGCTGAGGCGCCCGCCGTGGCCACTTCGACCGCGCTGTGGGCGCAGGCCGCCGAGGCGTTCTCGCGCGCGCTGGAACTGCCGGCGCCGGCGCGCGCGGCGTGGCTGGAACAGGTCTGCGCCGCGCATCCCGACCCGGTCGCGCTGCGCGCCGCGGTCGCGCGCCTGCTGGCCGCGCACGAGGCGATGGAAGCCGAGGACGCCGCCGCCGCCGGCGATGCGCTGCCGTGGCGCGGCGGCGTGCAGCTGCTGAGCGGGCAACCGCCGGACGACGCGCGGCTGTGGAACGACGACGACCACGGCCGGCTCGCGCCGGGCGAGCGCGCCGGGCCGTTCGCGATCGAGCGCGAACTCGGCGCCGGCGGCATGGGCCGGGTGTACCTGGCGCGGCGCGCGGTCGAAGGGCTGGAGCAGCGCGTCGCGCTCAAGCTCGCCGCCTCGCCGCTGTGGGCGCCGCAGGTGCAGCGGCGGCTGCGGCGCGAGCGCGAACTGCTGGCGAGCCTGGAGCATCCCAACATCGCGCGCCTGATCGACGTCGGCGAACTGCCGTCGGGGCAGCCGTACTTCGCGATGGAATACGTCGACGGCGAACCGATCCTGGCCTGGTGCGACCGCCGCCGGCTGCCGCTGCGCGCGCGCATCGAGCTGGCGCTGCAGGCGCTGGCGGCGGTCGACTACGCCCACCGCCGGCTGGTGCTGCACCGCGACCTCAAGTCCGGCAACGTGCTGGTCGACGGCGAGGGCCGCGCGCGCCTGCTCGACTTCGGCATCGCCAAGGCGCTGGCGCCCGGCGCCGACGGCGCGGCGACGGTGGACGCGCAGGCGTTCTTCTCGCCGGCCAGCGCCGCGCCCGAGCAGGCGTTGGGCGCGCCGACCAGCGTCGCCACCGACGTCTACGCGCTCGGCGTGCTGCTGTACGAATTGCTGTGCGGCCAGTTGCCGATCGCCACCGACGGCCGCGGCGTCGCCGAACTGGCCCAGGCGATCGCGCACGAACTGCCGATGCTGCCGAGCCGGCGCCTGGCCGCGCTGGAGCAGCGCGACCCGGCGCGCGCGCGCGCCGTCGCCCAGGCGCGCGGCGCGGCGTCGGTGCGGGCGTTGCGACGGCAGTTGCAGGGCGATCTCGACGCGATCCTCGCGCGCTGCCTGCGCAAGGAACCCGAGCAGCGCTACGCCAGCGTCGAACGCCTGGCCGAGGACCTGCGCGCGGCGCTGCGGTCGCGGCCGGTGGCCGCGCGCGGCGGCGAGCGCTGGTACCGGCTGGGCAGGTTCGCGCGTCGCGAGCGCGTGCCGCTGGCGCTGGCCGCGCTGGCGGTCGCGCTGGCGCTGGGCTTCTTGATCCACACCGTGCTGCAGTCGCGCGAACTGGCGCAGGCGCGCGACCGCGCCGAGGCGCGCCGGCACCAGGCCGAGCGCGTCACCGCGTTCATGGTCGACCTGTTCCGCGCCTCCGACCCGCTGCAGGCGCGCGGCCGCGACCCCGGCGCGCGCGAACTGCTGCAGCGCGCGGCGCAGCGGCTGCAGCAGATCCGCGATTCCGACACCCGCGCCGCGCTGGCCGCGGCGATCGCCGAGGTCGAATTCAACCTCGGCGAGGTCGACGCCGCCCGACGCCACGCCGCCGAAGCGCTGGAACTGCGCCTGCGCGCGCAGCAACCCGACCCGATGCTGCTGCGCCAGAGCTATCGCCAGAACGCGCAGGTGGCGCTGGCGCGCGCCGATTACGCCGCGGCCGGGCGCTTGCTCGACCAGGCCGAGCGGCGGCTGCCGGCGCAGGCGCAGGACGAAGCGCTGACCCTGCTGCGGTTGCGCGCGCAGCTGTCGCAGGCGCAGGGGCGGCTGGAGCAGGCGCTGGCGCAATGGCAGCGCGCCGACGCCGCGCACCGCCGCCGCTACGGCGCCGACGATCCGCGCAGCGCCCAGGTCCGGCGCGGCTGGGCCAGCGCGCTGCTCGCCGCCGGCCAGGAGCGGCGCGCGGCGCAATTGCTGGCGGAACTGCCGGCGCCGCGCAGCGACGGCGGCGACGACGATCCGGCGCTGGCCAAGGCGCTGGTCTCGCAAGCGCGCCAGCGTCGCGACGCCGGCGATTTCGTCCAGGCCGAGCGGCTGTCGCGGCAGGCGCTGGCGATCGCGCTCAAGGTCTACGGCGAGCGCCACGAGCAGACCGCCTCGGTGTTCAACCAGCTCGGCACCATCGCCCAGGCGCGCGGCGACCCGGCCGCGGCGATGGCCTGGTTCCAGCGCGCGCTGACGGTGCGGCGCGACCTGCTCGGCCCGGCCCACCCGACCGTGGCCAGTTCCGAATTCAACCTGGGCACGATGCGCCATCTGTTCATGGCCGACGCGCGCGGCGCCGAACCGCACCTGCGCCGCGCCGTGGAAATCGCCGCGGTGGCCACGCCGGAACACCTGAACCTGGCCATGTACCGGCTCGGCTGGGCCATGGACCTGCACGACCTGGGCCGCGTGGACGACGCGCGCGCGACGCTGGCGCCGGCGCTGACGCGCTTCGCCGAACTGCCGGGTCAGGACCTGAACCTGGCGCTGGCGCGGGCCGAGCTGGCGTGCATGGCGGCGGCGCCGTGGAGCGCGGCGCAGCGGCAGACGTTCGCGCGCTCGCTGCAGGCGGTGCGCGCCGAACTCGAGCCCGATCATCCCAAGCGCCGCCGGCTGGAAGACTGCGCCTTGCAGCGCGCGGTCCAGGCGCAGGCGGCGGCGCCCGCGCCCGCGTCGGGCTAGCGTCCGGCGCTCGCGGCCGACTGCGTCGGCGGCGGCGTGGACGGGGCCGGGTTGAGGACGCCGTGCGACAGCGTCGGCCACTGCATCTGCAGGCCCTGGCCGTCGCCGAGCGCGGTGCCGCGCAGCAGGCCGTTGCGCAGCCGCGCCGGTTGCCACTGCGCGTCGGGCAGTTCGAAGCTGAGCCATTCGCGCACCGGTTCGCCGACGCCGACGCGGACCCAGGCGCCGTCGTGCAGCAGGGTCAGCCGCTGGGCCGAGAAACGGCCGGTGTCGTAAAGCTTGGCGACGCGGCTGGCGAGGACGCCGGGCGTCGCCGCCGGCGGCGCGTTCGGCGCGGTGTAGTAGGACCAGTCGGCGCCCGGCGTGGCCAGCCAGTCGGCGCGCAGGAACGCGCCGCGTCGATCCACGCTCACGGTCAGGGCCAGCACGCGCGCGCCCGCCGGGCTCTGCTTCGGCGCGTCGGCCGCGGCCGCGAACGACCATTCCAGGAACGTGGCTTCGCTCGCGGCCGGCAGGTCGATCACCGCCGCCGCCGCGGCCCGCGCGCGCGCCGCGCCGATGCCCGGCGTCGGCAGGTCGATGCGTTGCAGCAGCAACGGCAGCAGCGGCCATTCGTCGGCGGTCTGGAGCGCGGCGCGGATCGCCGCGGTGTAGGGCAGGTCGCGGATGCGCGCGTAGCCCGGCGCGGTCGAACCGGGAACCTGCGGACTCACCATCATGCTGACCTCGCAGGAACTGGCCGAGACCTCGCCGGGGTCCAGCGCCTGCGCGGGCGCCGCGCCGCCGCCGGGCGCGCCCGCGCCCTCGGTGTACAGCGGCGGCTTGCCGCAGCTGTCGCAGAAGTCGCTGCCGGAGAACACCGGCTGCGGCGAAGAGGACTTGGCCGGGCTCACATTGGTCTGCTGCGCGGCGACCAGCGCCGGCGCGGTGGCGATCAGCAGGCCCAGGGCGAGGGGAGACAGTGCGCGCATGGGTGAAGCTCCTTGGTTGCAGCGCGCCCGGCGCGGGCGCGTTCCTGTTCGGGTACTCGCGAAAACCGCGCCGGAAGGATCATCGCCGGCGCGGTCGCGCGCGCGCCGCGCCCCCTATCGCGCCGCTCATCGCGCCGAGGCCGGCAGGCGCGGCGCGCGCTCGAACCGCGCCAGTTCCCGCTCCAGCCGCCATTGCGCGCGCGCCTTGTCGCTGCCGCGCAGGAATGCGGCGCAGGCCGGCGCGGGCGGCTGCGCCGCGTCGTCGCGCGATGCCGCATCGGCCGCGGCGCAGGCCGCCACGCGCGCGCCGCCGGCCTCGCCTTGCCACAGGCTGGCGCCGGGCAGGAACGCGTACTGCAGGCTGTCGCGGGCGATGCGCTTGAGCGCGCGGTAGTCCAGGCCCTGGTCGAGCGCCGCGCGCAGGTATTCGCCGCTGAGATCGCTGCGCAGCACGCCTTGATCGTCGGTGGACAGCACCACCGGCACGCCGGCGGCGCGGTACAGCGCCAGCGGATGCGCGGCGCCGGCGACGCCGAGGATGGCGGCGTTGCTGGACAGGTTGATCTCGACCGCGATGCGCTGCCGCGCCATCCGCCGCAACAGCGCATCCGCGCCGTCTTCGCCGGCGATCGCGACGCCGTGGCCGATGCGCTCGGCGCCGGCCACCGCCACCGCCTGGCCGATGTGGTCGCGCAGCTCGCGCGGCGGCGCCAGTTCCGCACTGAGCTCGCCGGCGTGCAGCGACAGCTTTGTGCGCGGATGGCGCTGCTTGAAGAACGCCAGCATGCGCATGTGCAGGGCGTAGTCGCGCAGCGCCCGCGGATGGTGTTCGGGGCCGAGCAGGTTGACGCCGACGAAGCGCGGATCGGCCTCGGCCAGGGCGAAGGCGAAGGCCATCGTCGCGAACGTGCGCGCCGGCGCATGGGTGCGGGTGGCCGGCGCCTGATAGCGCAGTTCGATCGTGCAGCCGGCGGCCGGCGCCGCGCCGGCACAGCCCAGCAGCGCGGCGGCGCGCGCTTCGTCGGCGTCGAGTTCGGCCCGCGCCCGCGCCACCGCCGGCGCCAGCCGCGGTTCCAGCGCCGCGGCCATCGCGGCGAAGTCGTCGCTGTCGTCCGCCAGTTCGAGGCCGTCGAGCACGTCGCGCGCGGCCGACGGCAGGTGCATGATCTCCAGATATTGAGTGTTCTCGCCGGCGGCGATCGCGCGCACCGCGGCGAGCATGTCGGCGACGCGCCGGCGCGAGACCGGGCGGAAGCGGTCGAACGCGGAGAAGAAACGCTGGTGCACCGGCAGCAGCGGGTCGCCGCCGCCGCGCTCGTAGCCGCGCACCGACATCGCGTCGATGGCGCGTCCGTACAGCGGCAGATCGCTGCGCGCCGCCTCGGCCACGGTCGGCCGCGCGGGCGCGGCGCACGGCGGTTCGGCCAGGTGCGCGTTCTCGCGCAGCAGGCACAGGCCGTCTTCGCCGGCCCAGCGCAGGTAGTCCTCGGCGTAGACCGCGCCGCTGAGGTGGCTGTGCAGGTCGCCGCCCTTGGGCATGGCCTGCAGCAACGCGCGCAACTGCGGCGGCTGCGCGCGGATGCGTTCGAAGTACGCCGCAGTGGCGGCTTCGGCGTCGCGGTCGGAGCGTGCGCGCTGCGCCGCGCCGCCGTCATCGGCTGCGCGCTCGCGCGCGCCCGCGCCCGCCGCGGCGATGGCGATGGCGATGGCGAGGACCAGCGCGAGCCCGGCGCGTGCGGCGTTCATTGCGCCTCCGGCATGGCGTCGGCGTAGCGGTCCCAGTTCGCCTGCAACTCGCGCAGCACCCGGCTGCCGACGCGATACGCGGCCTCGTACGCGGGCAGGCCGCGGCCGGCATGCGGGCGCTGCGCCGATTCGAACGCGTCCATGCCCGGCGGCGGCCGGGTGTAGTTGGAGGCCGCGCGCAGCACCAGCAGCCGGCGCGGATCGACCTGGCCGGTGCGGCCCAGGCGCGCGAACGCCGCGGCGATGGCGGCGTCTTCCATGTCGCTGACGGCGAACCGCGCGCGGCCGTCGGTGTGCAGCCGGGTCCAATCGCGCGCCCAGCGCGTGTCGGCGATGCCGTGCCAGTAACGATTCGACGATACGCTCGCGCCGCGCCGCACCCGCGGGCGTTCCTGGGTGGCCGGGAGTTCGCGCCACCGCCGGGCGAGCGCGCGGGTGTCGTCGCTGGCGTCCAACTCGGTGTCGCGGGTCAACGCGAACGCCCAGCCGGTCAGCCCGGGATCGAGCGGATAGACCTGGGCGTAGCGCGCGAACGGCCCGTACTGCATCGGCTGCGCCGGCAATTTGTCCGGACCGTCGGCGCGGAACGCGTAGACGCCGTACGGCCAGCCGGCCGGCGCTTCGCGCGGATCGAGCGAGCGGGCCATGTCGTTGAGCGCGTAGTCGACCCACACCGCGTCGCCGACCGCGCCGACCTGCGGATCGATGCCGGCCACGCCGGCCACCAGCCAGTAAGCGCGCTTGAAATCGAAACGCGGGTCCATCGCCAGCGCCATGGTCGAGGCGGCGGCGTTGGCCAGGCCCATGCCCGTGGTCATCGCCAGCACCGAGCGGTCGGCGTTGGCGCGCAGCGCGCGCACGCCGCCGGGAAAATCAAGGCGGCGGTCCAGGCCTTCGCGCTCGACCCACAATTGCAGCTCGCCCGGCGCGTCGCCGCTGTCTTCGCCGTTCTCGTACGCGGTCACGATCACCACCTTGACCGGCCACGGTCCGGTCTCATCGGCGGGCGCGGCCGTCGCCGCGAGCGATGTCGCCGACGCCCAGATCGCCAGCGCCCAGCCGGCGATGCGGCGTCGCGCGGATGCGGCCGCGTGCGCGCCGGCCGAGTTCGGAGCTGCGCGCCCCATGCCTGCGGTTGCCATCGTGTTGTCCCTCTTCTGCGATCCGTTCGCGACCGTCGCGCCGCACCGCCGCCGATCTTAGGCCAGACCGATGACCGCGTCGGCGCGGCCGCGGCGACGATGCGCGCCGCTGACGCAAACTCACCGCGCAACCGCGCAACCGCGATCGCTGCGCGGTTGGCTTTGCCGCGATGGGCGCGGCGGCGTCGCGGAACGCCGCGTCGTCGGCGCGCAAGGCGGACTGGATCATGGAGTGCGGCCCAGGGTGGAGAGCCGGCGCGATGCGGCGCGTCGAACAGCCCGTCGTTGCGCGACCGGAGTCAGGGGTTCGCGTGCATGGTTCCTCCTGCGCGCATCCTACACGCGCGGTCGCGGCGGCCCTATCATTCGCCGATGCCGTCGACTTCATCGCAGAGCGTATCGCCCGAGCCGGAATCGCTGTGGATCGCCGGCGAAGGCGGCCGCCTGTTCGCGCAGCGCTGGCCGCGGCGCGACGCGGCGGCCGCGCCGATCGTGCTGTTGCACGATTCGCTCGGCTGCGTCGCGCTGTGGCGCGATTTCCCCGCGCGCCTGGCCGCGGCCAGCGGTCGCGAGGTGATCGCTTACGACCGTCTCGGCTTCGGCCGTTCCGATCCGCATCCCGGTGCGCTCGCCGCCGACTTCGTGACCAGCGAAGCCGCCGGCGGCTTGCGCGCGGTGTGCGACGCGCTGCGGTTGCAGCGGTTCGTCCTGTTCGGCCACAGCGTCGGCGGCGGCATGGCGGTGGCCGGCGCGGCGCTGCATCGCTCGCGCTGCACCGGCCTGATCGCCGAATCGGCGCAGGCCTTCGTCGAAGACCGCACCCGCGCCGGCATCCTCGCCGCGCGCGCCGCGTTCGCCCGGCCGGAGCAGATGGAACGGCTGCGCAAGCACCACGGCGACAAGGCGCCGTGGGTGCTGCGCGCGTGGATCGACACCTGGCTCGACGACGGCTTCGCCGGCTGGAACCTGGATGCGCCACTGGCCCAGGTGGCGTGCCCGACCCTGGTCGTGCACGGCGACGGCGACGAATTCGGCAGCGCGCGCCATCCCGAGCGCATCGCCGCGGGCGTGGCCGGCGCGGCGACGCTGCGCCTGCTCGCCGATTGCGGCCACGTGCCGCATCGCGAACGCAGCGACGAGGTGCTGGGCATCGTCGCGGCGTGGCTCGAATCGAGCGGGGCTTGATCGCGCGGCATCGGGCATCGCGGCGTCGCGCACCGCGCCGGCAGTGTATTTTTTTACAGGCGCGACGTCGATTTGCGACGGCGATTGGCAATTGCCCGGCTTTTGCGCCGCAACAGCGGTGCTAGCCTGCGCCGTGCCCGGTCCTGGGCCTCTATGGAGAGAGAAATGATCCGCAAGACCAAGTTGATGGCGCTGTGCGCGTTCGCGTTCGGCCTGAGCTTCGCCGCCTCGTCCGCGATCGCCGCGTGCAACGTGAGCTGCTTCAACACTTGCAAGACCAACGCGATCAACCGCTGCATCGCCAACGGCGGCACGCAGGAGGATTGCAACATGGACACCACGTACTACCAGTGCTATCGCAACTGCGGCTGCATCATTCCCTGATCGCAGCGCATGGCAACGGCGCCCCGTCCGCGAGGACGGGGCGTTCTTTTTTTGCGCGCGTCGCCGTCGGCCGGCGAGGCCCGCGTACGGTGAGGAAGACTTGTCCGCGGACCCGCCCCGCGGCAACGACACCGGTCCCCGACCGGCGAGGCTGCGTCGCGCGCTCCGCGCCGTCCCGGCCGGCGCGCGCGGGTGACAAAGCACCGCGGATCGTCGGAGTATGGAGGCCACGCACCGTCGAGACCGCCCGATGAACGCCGAACGTCCCGCCGCCGCCCGCGCCGCCGTGCGCCCGCGCGCGCCGCTCCTGTTCGCCGCCGCGCTGGCCCTGGCCGCCGGCGCCTGTGCGCAGAACGCGCCGCGCCCGGACCTGGCCGGCAAGGGCCGCTGCAACGCCGACGGGCTCGGCTGGGCGGTCGGCCAGACCCTCGACGAAGCCACCGGCCGGCGCCTGTTCAAGGACAGCGGCGCCGGGCTGTGGCGCGTGGTCGCGCCGGACAACACCTTCGGCCGCGACCGCCGCGAGGACCGTCTCAACGTCCGCGTCGACCAGGCCCAGCGCATCGTCGCCGTCGATTGCGGCTGAACCGGCGGCCGCCGGCCGGGTAGGGAGGCTTGGCGGCGGCGCGTTGTTACTTAGACCAGGGTCGCCCACGTGCGGCCCGACGACCGGGCCGGCCGCCGCAGGGGGCGACGGCGGCGCACCGGGCCCGCGGCGCCGCGCGCGCCGCGAACGAACGCTAGGAGTCCGACGACGCATGACCATGCTGTGCCGGGGAAAGCAGTGGGCCGTGAAGGCGTGGGCGGTGGCGATGCTGTGCGGCGGCCTGGCCGCGCCGGCGCAGGCCGAGGTGACCATCGCCGGCACCCGCGTGATCTATCCCGCGCAGCAGCGCGAAGTCGCGGTCAAGCTCAACAACGTCGGCGCACGGCCGGCGCTGGTGCAGGTGTGGGTGGACGATGGCGACCCCAAGCAGTCGCCGGATGCGAGCAAGGCGCCGTTCCTGGTGTCGCCGCCGGTGGTGCGGATCGAGCCGGGCAAGGGCCAGGCGCTGCGCCTGGTGTACGGCCCGACCCCGAACGGCGCGGCCGCGGCGCCGGGGCGCGAGTCGGTGTACTGGCTCAACGTGCTGGAGATTCCGCCCAGCGTGGCCCCGGCCGAGCTCGACCAGAACCACCTGCAGGTCGCCTTCCGCACCCGCATCAAGGTGTTCCTGCGCCCGCAGGGGCTGCCCGGCGATCCCGAGGCGGCGGCGCGCGCGCTGCGCTGGCGCGTGGTTCGCGCCGGCGATAGCGGCTGGGCGCTGGAGTGCAGCAATCCCGGCGCCTTCCACGTCTCCTTCGGCCGCGTCGCGGTCAGCCTGGGCGGGCGCGAATACCGCTTCGACAACGCCGGCATGCTCGCGCCGGGCGCCAGCCTGCGGCTGGATCTGGCGCAGCTGGCGTCGGCGCCGGCGGCCGGCGCCGCGGTCGCCTATTCGATCATCAACGACTACGGCGGACGCACCGAACTACAGGGGCAGACCGCGGAGTAGCCGCGCCATGGCGCGCATCGTGTCCCCGCCCTCCGCCGCGGCCCCGGCCGCGCCCAAGACCCCGAGCGCGCGCGCGTGGCGCGGCGGGCTGTGCCTGGGCATCGCCTTCGCCGGCGCCGTGCAGGCCGCGCAGCCGCAGCCCGGGCCGCAGGCGTCGGCTGCGTCGGCGCCGTCGCAGCCGGCGTCGTTGCCCGCGCCGCCGGCGCCCGCGTCATCGCAGCCGTCGCCCGCGCAGCCAGCGCAAGCGGCGCCGGCCCAAGCAGGGCCTGCGCAAACGGGGCCGGCCCAAGCAGCGGCGCAAACCGAATCGCAAGCCGCCGCTCAGCCCGATTCCGGGTTCGACCTGCGTTACCTGTCCGGCAGCGCGCGCCAGGCCGACCTGTCGCGCTTCGCCCGCGCCGGCGAAGTGGCGCCGGGCCGTTACCGCCTGGACGTGCGGGTCAACGGCGCGTTCGCGGTGCGCGAGGAGATCGAGTTCCGCAGCGCGCAGCCCGACGCGCCCGCGCAGCCCTGCCTGGGCGGGGCGCTGCTGCGCCGGCTCGGCGTCGATCTGCCGGCGGCGGCGGACGAACCCGAATGCATCGACCTGGCCGGGCGCATCCCGCACGCCGCGGTCCAGGTCGACTTCGCCGAACTGGCGCTGGACCTGAGCGTGCCGCAGGCCGCGCTGCGCCGCAGCGCGCGCGGCGCGGTCGCGCCGGAGCTGTGGCAGAGCGGCGAGAACGCGCTGGTGCTGGGCTACAGCTACAGCGCCAGCCGCCTGCGCGGCGACGACGGCGACTACGAGAGCAATTACCTCGGCGTGGAGCTGGGCGCCAACCTCGGCCGCTGGCAATACCACCAGCGCGGCTCGCTGAGCTGGGCCGACGGCGAATCGCGGCGCTGGGACACCCAGGCGGCCTATGTCGAACGCGCGCTGCCGGCGTGGTCGGGGCGGCTGCAGCTGGGACGGGCGACCGCGGGGGATCCGACCTTGGGCGTGTACGGCTTCCGCGGCGCGCGCCTGGTCAAGGACGAGCGCATGGTGCCCGACTCGCTGCGCGGCTACGCGCCGGTGGTGCGCGGCACCGCCTACAGCAACGCGGTGGTCGAGATCCGCCAGCGCGGCAGCCTGCTGTACCGCGCCAACGTCGCGCCCGGGCCGTTCGAGATCGACGACCTGTACGCGGCCAGCAACGGCGGCGACCTGGAAGTCGCGGTGATCGAAGCCGACGGCCGCGTCGCCCAGTTCCGCGTCGCCAACGCCTCCAACCCGCAGCTGCGCCGCGCCGGCAGCCTGGGCTACGAATTCGTGCTCGGCCAGGTCGACGAGACCGCGTTGTCGGAGCGCCCCGGCGTGGCCCAGGCCAGCGCCCAGTACGGTTTCTCCAACGTCTTCACCGGCTATGCCGGCGGTTTGGTCAGCCGCGGCTATCGCTCGGCCGTGCTCGGCGCGGCCTGGAATACCGACTGGGGCGCGTTCTCGCTCGACGCCAACCCGGTGCGCATCGACGGCCTGGGCTCGGCGCTGCGCTGGCGCGGCGGCTACAACCGTCGCTTCGATTTCGGCTTGGTGGTGGCGGCGACCGCCTCGGTCTACGCCGACGGCACCCACCTGGACCTGTACGGCGCGCTGCGCCGGCGCGAACAGCCGGGCCCGGGCGCGGCCCCGCGCAGCCTGCGCGACAGCGGCCAGCTGTCGCTGAGCTGGCCGCTGGGCGCGCGCACCTCGCTGTACCTGAGCGGCTCGCGCCTGAGCTACCGCGACGGCGCCAGCAGCGGCAACTACCAGGCCGGCGTGCGCGGGCAATGGCGCAACCTCGGCATCGTCTTCACCGCCGCGCGCGTGGACGACGCCGGCGGCCGCCGCGACGACCAGTACTTCCTCGGCCTGACCCTGCCGCTGGGCCGCGCCGCCACCGCCGCGGCCTCGCTGGAACGCAGCGAGCGCGGCACCGACACCCGCCTGGGCATCAGCGGCAGCCTCGGCCAGGAAGACGTGTTCGGTTACGGCGTCAGCGTCGCCGACGGCGCCGGCGGCGACCGCACCGGCGCGGCCAACGCGCTGTACCGCGCGCCGCAGGCGACGGTGAACGCGTCCTACGGCTGGGGCCGCGGCTATCGCCAGTACGGCTGGGGCGTGGACGGCGTGGCGGTGCTGCACGGCGACGGCCTGACCCTGGGGCCGCAGTACGGCGAGACCCTGGCTCTGGTCGAGGCCGACGGCGCCCAGGGCGCGCGCCTGCTGAACCAGGGCGGCGCGCGGGTCGACCGGCGCGGCTACGCGCTGGCGCCGTACCTGATCCCGTACGCGCGCAACACGGTCGAGATCGACCCGCTCAGCGCGCGCGCCCAGGTCGAGATCGCCGGCACCGCGCAGACCGTGGTGCCACTGGCGGGCGCGGTGGTACGGGTGGAATATCCGACCCAGAGCGGCCGCGGCGCGATCCTCAGCGTGCGCGACGAAACCGGCGCGGCGCTGCCGTTCGCCGCCGAGGTGCTCGACGAATCCGGCCGCAGCGTCGGCGCGGTGGCGCAAGCCAGCCGCATCTACGCCACCGGCCTGGCCGAACGCGGCCGCCTGTACGTGCGTTGGGGCGCGCAGGGCGGGCGCCGCTGCGCGATCGACTATGTCCTGCCCGCGCCCACCCGCCAAAGCGAGAACGCCTATGCGCTGGTCGAAGCCGTCTGCCACCGCGACGATGCGCGCTGAACGCGCCGGCCGTCGCTTCCCCGACGCCGCGGCCGCGGCCGTCGCCGCCTGCGCGCTGCTCGCCGCCGGCGCCGCCGGCGCCCAGTGCGCGGCGCCGGCCGAACGCGCCATCGCCATCGACGCCTCGATCGCGGTGCCGCGCGACCGCCCCGCGGGCAGCGTGCTGTACGCGGCCGACTACCCGCTGCCCGCGCCGGCGCCGGGCTGCGCCGAGGCGGCCCAGGACGGCGGCTGGCGCTACGCGCAGACGCCGCATCCGAGCCAGGCCGAGGACATCTACCGCACCGGCGTGGCCGCGATCGGCGTGCGCCTGTCGATCGACGGCCGGCCGTTGCCGGCGGCCGAGTTCGCGGCGGTGGCGATGAGCCCGTCCACGCGCGGCACGCTGCGCCTGGAACTGGTCAAGCTCGACGCCGGCAGCGGCAGCGGCGGCGGCGCGATCCGCGGCGCCGACCTGCCGACCCTGGTGTACCGCGGCGGCGTCGGCGCCGAAGTCGGCGCGGGCGACGCGATCGCCGCGCGGGTGAACTTCACCGGCGCGATCGCGGTGCGCGCGGCCACCTGCAACGCGCCGAGCCTGCGCATCGCGCTGGCGCCGATCGCGCCGCAGGCGCTGGCCCAGCCCGGCGCCAGCGCCGGCGCCAAGGACTTCGACCTGCGCCTGGACGACTGCCCGGCGGGCCTGTCGCGGATCAGCTACCGGCTCGACCCGCTCGCCGGCGCCGATGCCGCGACCTCGGCGCTGGCGCTGGATCCCGGCGCCAGCGCGCGCGGCGTGGCGGTGCAGATCCGCGACCGCGACGGCCGCCCGGTCGCCTTCGGCAGCAGCCACGAACTGCAGGCCGGACACCTCGGCGACGGCGGCAGCTTCCGCATCCCGCTGCAGGCCGCGTACTACCGCGGCGACGCGCAATCGCCGCAGCCCGGCACGGTTTCGGCTTCGCTGACGTTCACGCTCAGCTACGAGTGAGGTTCGCGGGGGCTGGGTTTGGGAGCGCCGTGAGTCGCGGCTGCGGGATTGCGGCTGCGATGAAGCTTGCGGCGTAAGCGTATTGGCGCGGTCGCGACTCGCGTCGCTCCTACAGGGGACTTCGGACGGTTCGTGCGCGAGTGTAGGAGCGACGCGAGTCGCGACCGCGGGGTTGCAGATGCGAACGAAGCGTCCGGCGTAGCTGTATTGGCGCGGTCGCGGCTTGCGCCGCTCCTACAAGGGCTTTGGATGGTTCGTTCGCGGCTGTAGGAGCGACGCGAGTCGCGACCGCGAAACCGCAGCAACGACGCAGCTTTCGCCGTTGCCGCGATGGCGGCGTCCGGCGCGGCGTACTGGATACGCCGCAGCATCGATGATCTGAATTCGAATCTACCTCTCAATTCCACACTTTGTGTGTGGGGTAATACAGGTAGGGCGCGTTTCATGTGATAGCGAGCGAATCCAGGCAGCCCGTGCCGAGCTCCTCCGATCCTCGGGCTGCACGAACGGTTCGCCGCCGCGATGGCCGCTTGCGGGTTCGCCGGGATCCTCGCCGAGGCTCTCTCCGCACAGCGCGCCGCGCGCACCTGGCCATGCGATGTCCGCACGTTCGTCGCATTCGATTCCTGCATTAGGGGACGTCATGAAGACCGCTTCCACCGCCGTACTCGCCCTCGCGCTCGCCCTGCCCGCGTCCGCGTTGGCTGCCGACGGCACGCTCCGCTTCGAAGGTTCGGTGATCGCGCCGACCTGCACGCTCACCAACGGGCCCACGCCGGCCGATATCCGGGTCAAGCTGCCGACCGTCGCGGTGTCCGCGCTGTCGGCCGCCGGCCAGACCGCCGGCCGCACCCCGTTCTTCATCCGCGTCGCCGATTGCGACGCCGCCACCGCCCAGGTCCAGACCTACTTCGAGCCGGGCCCGACCATCAACACCAGCAGCAACAACCTGACCCTGCAGGGCGGCACCGGCAACGCCGGCAACATCGAGCTGCAACTGCTCAACGCCGACCACAGCCAGGTCCTGCTCGGCAATCCGCTGGGGCTGCAGAACACCCAGTCGGTCGCGGTGGAAAGCGGCGGCGCCGCGCTGCGCTACTACGCGCAGTACGTGGCCACCGGCGCGGCCACGGCCGGCGCGGCCAACAGCAGCGTCACCTTCACCATGATCTATCAGTAAGCCCTTTCCCCACGTACGTACCGCCCGCGGCGGCCGGAGCCCGCGCTCCGGCCGCAATGGGCGCGGCATGTCCGACGAACGCGAGTTCGCCCCAACCAAGGAGTCGGCGGTATGCGACAGCATCTGAGCAAGAGGACGGTACTGAGCCTGGCCGTCGCGGCCATGGCCTGCGGCGGCGCCGCGCACGCGCAGCAGGGCGACCCGCTGTACCGCTACCAGTGGCATCTGATGAACTACGGCCAGAGCGTGCTCGGCGACACCAAGCCGGCGGTCGGCATCGACCTGGGCATCGACGACCTGCACGACTACAACATCCGCGGCCGCAACGTCGTGGTCGGCGTGGTCGACGAAGGCATGCAGATCGCCCATCCCGACCTCGCCGCGAACGTGGTGCCCGACGGTTCGCGCAACTTCAACACCGGCGGCCCGATCCACGATCCCAGCCCGACCCAGGCCGGCGAAGGCCACGGCACCGCGGTCGGCGGCATCATCGGCGCGGTCGGCTGGAACGGCATCGGCGTGCGCGGCGTGGCGCCGGCGGCCAGGCTCAAGGGCTTCAACTTCCTGTCGCCGCGCGCCGGCGGCAGCCAGGCCGACAACATCGTCTACTCGTGGTGGGACGGCGCCGAAGCCAAGGACGTGGCGGTCTCCAACAACAGCTGGGGCGCCGCGCCGCTGCTGCCGCCGGCGTTCTCCGAGAACGAAGTGGGCGCGTTCGAGAAGCCGATGGCGGCGACCCGCGGCGGCCTCGGCGCGATCTACGTCAAGGCCGCCGGCAACCACTACAACCAGCATCCGGTGTTCTTCGGCCTGATCAACGCCTGCACCGCCGAGACCCGCGCGGCCAACGTCGGCTGCACCCAGGCCGGCTTCGATCCGCGCAACAACCTGTTCAACGTGATGACCATCGCCGCGGTCAACGCCGCCGGCGTGCGTTCGAACTACTCCAGCCCGGGCTCGGCGCTGTGGGTCGCGGGGCTGGGCGGCGAATACGGCCACCAGAAGCCGTACTCGACCCAGACCAATCCGCTGAACTTCGATCCGGCCATCGTCACCACCGACGTCAGCGGCTGCGTCAACGGCTACAACAGCGACGCCGCCGCCGCGCGCCTCAACGCGCTCGATTCCAGCCAGTCGACGATCGACAACACCTGCAACTACACCGGCCGCATGAACGGCACCTCGGCGGCGACGCCGACCGTGGCCGGCGTCAGCGCGCTGGTGCTGCAGGCGAATCCGAAGCTGGGCTACCGCGACGTGCGCTACATCCTGGCCGCGACCGCGCGCCAGATCGATCCGGCCCAGCCGGTCGTCAAGCACGCCAACGGCACGGTGATCGCGCCGGGCTGGACCGCCAACGCCGCCGGCCACCGTTTCAGCAACTGGTACGGCTACGGCCTGGTCGACGCCACCGCCGCGGTCGAGCGGGCGATGGCGTTCAAGCCGCTGCCGGCGCTGCTCGACAGCGGCTGGACCCGCGCCACGGTGGCCGCGCCGGTCGCGATCGGCGGCGCGGGCGCGCCGGCCAAGCTGCAGATCCGCATCGACCGCGCCATCGCCAAGGTCGAAGGCGTGCAGTTGGGCCTGGAGACGACCTACCCGATCACCGCCGGCTTCCTGTCGACCGCACCCTCGCCGCTGCTGGTGACCCTGACCTCGCCCAGCGGCACCAAGAGCTACGTGGTGCCGGCGATGACCGGCGTCGGCGCGACCAGCGCCTTCACCATTCCCTTCATCGCCAGCAACGCCTTCCTCGACGAGAAGGGCGAGGGCACCTGGACCGTGGAAGTGGCCGACGTGCCGCTGGCCGCGGACGCGGCCTCGAAGGGCAATCTCACTGGATTCAAGATCCGCGTGCTGGGGCACTGATATGAAGACCATTCCTGTGTTGTGCGTTTCCCTGCTCGGCATGGTCCTGGCGACCGGCGCGCAGGCCCAGTCCGGCGCCGCCGAATCGTTGCGCCAGGCCGCCAACGGCGCCGCGTTCAAGGTCGGCGACACCCAGTTCCGGCTGGCGCCGTCGGCGACAGTGACCGCCGCCGACGCCTCGGCCGATCCGGGCCAGGCGGTGGTCGCGGGCAAGTACGCGCTGGCCCTGGGCGCGGCGCCGGCCGCGGCCAAGCGCGGCCTCGCCGCCGCGCCGGCCAAGCTGGCCGCGGCGGTGTCGCAAAGCGGCGAACCGGTGGTGGTGACCTCCTCGGTCAACGTCTACTTCGACCAGCCCGCGGTGCTGGCCGAAGCGGTGCGCAGCAGCGGCGGCCGGCTGACCTACGCCTCCGCCGTCGGCGGCAAGGGCACGATCGAGTTCGATTCGGTCCAGCAGGCGCTCGACGCGGCGGCGAAGCTGCAGGGCGTGGCCGGGGTCAAGGAAGCCAGCCCGAAGATCGAGCAGTTGGAAAACATGCTGCTGTGATCCGCCGCCGGCCGCGCGCACGACCGCGCGCGGCCGGCGACGGCGATTGCAACAAGGCGCGGCCTCGATCGACGAGCGCGGCCCGCGATACGCACGACCCTCGGGCCGGCGGCGCCGCGATGCGCCGCGCGGCCTTCCTCTATCCCGGTGGAGTGGCAGACATGCGGCAAACGATCTTGAGAACGAGCGCGCTCGCGGTGGCGTTGCTGGGCGCGACCGCCGCCCAGGCGCAGAACGACCCGCTGTATCGCTACCAGTGGCATCTGATGAACTACGGCCAGGCGGTGCTCGGCGACACCCGCCCCGCGTTCGGCATCGACATGGGCATCGACGACCTGCACGACTACAACATCCGCGGCCGCGGCGTGGTGGTGTCGGTGGTCGACCAGGGCGTGGAGATCGCCCATCCGGACCTGGTCGCCAACGTGGTGCCGAACGGTTCGTGGAACTTCAACGACGGTTCGCACGATCCCACCCCGGTCAGCGGCGGCTCCTCGCACGGCACCATGGTCGCCGGCATCGTCGCGGCGGTCGGTTGGAACGGCATCGGCGGGCGCGGCGTGGCGCCGGCGGCGCGGCTGAAGAGCTTCAACTACCTCGACGCCGCCAGCACCACCGCGCAGCTGCAGTACGCCTGGTGGGACGGCGCCGAGTCCAAGGACGTGTCGGTGGTCAACAACAGCTTCGGTTCCACCGCCGTGACCATCCCGGCGTTCTCGGAAAACGAAGTGCAGGCTTACGAAGGGCCGATGTCGGCCACCCGCAACGGCCTCGGCGCGGTCTACGTCAAGTCCGCCGGCAACGACTTCATCTCCGACTGCCCCAAGGCCGTGGTCGACGCCAACGTCGGCTGCAAGCAGACCGGCCTGGACCGCCGCAACAACATGTTCAACGTGATGACCATCGCCGCGGTCAACGCGGCCGGCAAGCGTTCGAGCTATTCCTCGGCGGGCGCGGCGCTGTGGGTGTCGGGCCTGGGCGGCGAGTACGGACGCCAGGTCGCCTATTCGCCCGGCTACGCGGCGGTGTCGTACAACCCGGCCATCGTCACCACCGACCTGTCGGGCTGCGCGCGCGGCAGCAACGTCAACGGCAACGTGCGCAACGCGCTGTCCACCGACGCCTCGACCATCGACAACACCTGCAACTACGTCGGCACCATGAACGGCACCTCGGCCGCGGCGCCGACCGTGGCCGGCGTCGCCGCGCTGATGCTGCAGGCCAATCCGAAACTGAGCTTCCGCGACGTGCGCTACATCCTGGCCACCACCGCGCGCCAGCTCGACCCGACCCAGCCGGCGGCGACCCACGCCAACGGCACGGTGCTGGTCCCGGGCTGGACCCGCAACGCGGCCGGCCGCAGCTTCAGCAACTGGTACGGCTACGGCCTGGTCGATGCCGCGCTCGCGGTCGAAGTCGCCGGAAAGGCCAAGCCGCTGCCGCGCCTGGTCGACAGCGGCTGGCAGCGGATCGCGCCGACCGACGCGGTCGCCATCGGCGGAGCCGGCGCGCCGGCCAAGCTGCAGATCGCCATCGGCAACGACATCCGCAAGGTCGAGAGCGTGCAGCTGGGCTTCGCCAGCAACTACGCCCACGCCAGCAGCAGCGTGCCGTTCCCGGTGCAGGTCACCCTGGTCTCGCCCAGCGGCACCCGCAGCACCGTGTTCCCGGCGATGACGCGGCTCAACACCGCCGCGTTCAAGGCCGACTTCCTCGCCAGCAACGCCTTCCTCGACGAAACCGGGCAGGGCACCTGGACGCTGGAAGTCGCCGACGTGCCGCTGGCCGACGGCGCCGCCTCCAAGGGCGCCCTGGCCTCCTTCAAAATCCGCGTCCTGGGGCACTGAGCATGAAAATCGCGATCCTTGTTGGTCCGCTCCTCCTCGCCGCCGCAGCCGGCGCGCACGCGCAGGCGCCCGACGCCGCGCGCGAAGCGCTGCGCCAGGCCGCCACCGGCGATGCCTTCCGCATCGGCTACACCCAGTTCCGCCTCGCGCCCGACGGGCTGGTGAGCACGGCGGCCCAGTCGGCCGGCAGCCAGGCCGTGCGCGTCGGCGACTACGCCGTGCAAGTGCGGCCGGCCGCCGCGCGCAGCGCCCGCGCCGTCGCCGCCAAGCCGCGCCTGGTCGCGGCGGTCGGCGACGACGGCAAGGCGGTGGTGGTGACCTCCACCCTCAACGTCTACCACCGCGATCCGGCCGCGTTGCAGGCGGCGGCGCGCGCCAGCGGCGGCACGCTGGTGTATTCCTCCGTCGCCGGCGGCAACGGCCGCATCGAATTCGATTCGGTCGACGCGGCGATGAAGGCGATGGCGAAGATCCAGGCCATCGCCGGGATCAAGGAAGTCGCGCCGGAGATCATCGAGGGCGACGACGCGCCGACCTGAGCCCGGTCCGATTCGCCACTTCGCATCACCTCGCCGACCCGGCCGGAGCCTCGTGCGCCGGCCGGGTCGTTGCGTTTCCGGCAGGCGGTTGTGCGAACGCACATCGCCGAACGTACGTGCTTTGCGTACGTGCTTAGCGCGCACCGACGCCATGCCGCGCGAAAACGATGCAAACGGGTAACAGTGCCGCGTACCGAGCCGTCGAATACGATGGACGGTGTAGGGGGGATGTGGAGAAATTACGTTGTAGTTAATGAGGGATGGTGAGCGAACTGCCAATTTCATCGCAGTTCGTGAACAGTTCATCGCTAAGGTCGGCGGGCTCGGATCTGCGGTTCGGATCCAGCGGGGACGTATCCAACGGGGATGTAGTCCAAACGGACGCGATCCACGGGAGCGGATCCAGGTGCCGCGTCACGCCGGTGCACATCGCAACGCGACATCAGATCTAGGGGACGAAATGAAGACCGCTTCGATCGCCGTACTCGCTCTCGCTCTTGCTGCGCCCGTTTCCGCCTATGCCGTCGACGGCACCATCCACATCGAAGGCTCGGTGATCGCGCCGACCTGCGTGCTCACCAACGGGCCGTCGCCGGCCGACATCCGCGTGCGCCTGCCGGCGGTCGCGGTGTCCGCGCTGTCGGCCGCCGGCGAAGTCGCCGGCCGCACGCCCTTCATCATCCGCGTCGCCGATTGCGACGCCAGCACCACGCTGGTCCAGACCTTCTTCGAGCCGGGTCCGACCATCAACACCAGCAACAACAACCTGACCCTGGAAGGCGGCACCGGCACCGCCGCCAACGTCGAGCTGCAGGTGCTCAACGCCGACTTCTCGCAGGTGCTGCTGGGCAACCCGCTGGCGCTGCAGAACAGCCAGCAGGTCGCGGTCGACACCGGCGGCGCCGCGCTGCGCTACTACGCGCAGTACTACGCCACCGGCGCCGCCAGCGCAGGCTCGGCGAACAGCAGCGTCACCTTCACCATGATCTACCAGTAAGCCCACCCCATCCCCGTACATGCGGCCCGCACCCGCCCGCGCGCCAGCGCCGCGGCGGCGCTGCGGGCGGCTTGTCCGACGACCCTCCAAGGAGTTGGCGGCATGCGACAGCTTTCCGGCAAAAGGACGATCCTCAGCGTAGCGACCCTTCTCGCCCTGTCCGCGGGCGCGGCGCAGGCGCAGCAAGGCGATCCGCTGTATCGCTATCAGTGGCACCTGATGAACTACGGCCAGGCGGTGATCGGCGACACCCGCCCGGTCTCCGGCGTCGACATCGGCATCGACGACCTGCACGACTACAACATCCGCGGCAAGGGCGTGGTGGTCGGCGTGCTCGACCAGGGCGCGGAAATCGCCCATCCCGACCTTGCCGCGAACGTCGTGCCCAACGGTTCGTGGAACTTCAACAACAACAGCCACGATCCGACCCCGTCGGCGTCGCAGGGCGGCAACGCCCACGGCACCGCGGTGACCGGCATCATCGGCGCGGTCGGCTGGAACGGCATCGGCGTGCGCGGCGTGGCGCCGAGCGCGCGGCTGAAGAGCTTCAACTTCCTCGACGCCGGCGGCACCACCGCGCAGATCCGCTACGCGTGGTGGGACGGTCCGGAGTCCAAGGACGTGGCCGTGTCCAACAACAGCTGGGGCGACACCACCCCGCTGTTCCTGACCAACGTCTCCGAGAACGAACTGGCGGCGTGGGAAAACCCGATGTCGGCCACCCGCGGCGGACTCGGCACGGTCTACGTCAAGGCCGCCGGCAACGGCTTCAACAGCGTCAGCACCTACTGCCCGGCCTCCAGCGGCCGCGTCGGCTGCAGCCAGTCGGTGTTCGTCGAAGAGTCCAACTACTTCAACGTCATCACCGTCGCCGCGGTCAACGCCACCGGCAAGCGTTCGAGCTATTCCACCCCCGGCGCCTCGCTGTGGGTCTCGGGCCTGGGCGGCGAGTACGGCTGGGAGCGCGCGACCCTGGCGACCCAGGCGACCGCGGCGCAGCTGGCGACCCAGCCGGCGGTGCGCTTCGATCCGGCGATCATGACCACCGACCTGTCGGGCTGCGCGCGCGGCTACAACACCAACCGGGTGGCCCCGGTGCAGTTCTGGTCCGACTTCGACCTCAACCGCCTGGAGTCGAACCAGTCCGCCATCGACAACACCTGCAACTACGCCGCGACCATGAACGGCACTTCGGCGGCCTCGCCGACGGTGACCGGCGTGGTCGCGCTGCTGCTGCAGGCCAACCCGAAGCTGAGCTTCCGCGACGTCAAGTACATCCTCGCCACCACCGCGCGCAAGGTCGATCCGACCCAGGCCGCGGTGACCGACGCCAACGGCACCGTGCTGTCGGCGGGCTGGACCACCAACGCCGCCGGCCGTCCTTACAGCAACTGGTACGGCTACGGCCTGGTCGACGCGACCGCCGCGGTGACCCGCGCGACCGGCTTCAAGTCGCTCGGCGCCCTGGTCGACAGCGGCTGGCAGCGCGTGGACCTGGAAACCCCGCAGGCGATCGGCAACGCTTCGGCGCCGGCGCGCGCCAGCGTCAACCTCGCCGCCGGCGCGGGCCGCATCGAAGCGGTGCAGATCGGCCTGGCCTCGGACTACCCGGTCGGCAACACCCTGCCGCTGAAGTCCACCCCGCTGGTCGTCACCCTGGTCTCGCCGAGCGGCACCCGCGCGATCGTGGTGCCCGCCGGCTCGGTGCCGGTCGGCGCGACGATGACCTTCGACCTGGCCGCGGTCAACGCCTTCCTCGACGAGTCCGGCACCGGCAATTGGACGGTCGAAGTGGCCGACACCAGCCTCGCGGCCGGTACCGACGCCAAGGGCAAACTCTCCTCGTTCAAGATCCGCGTCCTGGGGCACTGAGCATGAAAAATCATTCCCTTTCGATCTGCGCGGGCGTGCTGGCCATGGCGATGGCGCCGGCGGCACTGGCCCAGGTCTCCGCGTCCAAGGCCGAACTGGCCCAGGCCGCGGTCGGCGAAAGCTTCACCATCGGCCACACCGAGTACCGCATCGCGCCGTCGGCGGTGGTCACCAAGCCGGCCGAAGCCAGCACCGAGGCCGGTCGCGAACTCGTGCCCGGCGACTACGTGGTCGCGGTACCGGCGGCGGCCGTGGCGAGCGCGCGCAGCGCCCGCTCGCTCAGCGTCGGCGGCGAGAACCTCGGCGCCGCGGTGTCCGGGTCCGGCGACACGGTGATCGTCGCGCCCGAGCTCAACGTCTACTTCAGCCACCCGGGCGTGGTCGACCAGTTGGTCAAGCAGACCGGCGGCACCCTGCTGTACTCCTCGGCGGTCGGCGGCAACGCCACCATCGGCTACGCCTCGGTGAGCCAGGCGATGCAGGCGCGCCAGCTGATCCAGGGCCAGGCCGGCGTGAAGGAAGTCAATCCGCGCCTGGTCGAGCAGCGTCGGGTTCCGTGGTGATCGCGTCGCGGCGCCGGGCTCGCCCGGCGCCGCGGTTTCGCAGGTAGACGCGTGTGCATAGGCGGGGCCGCTGCCGGCCCCGCGGTTCGCCGCCCGCGGCGGCCGCAGTACGCCAGCCAGGCTGGCGCAGACGCGAAGACGCCCGCCGGCTTCGCAGGGATCGACACGATCGCGGACGACCCGCAGCGTGCGCCGGCAACGCGCCGGCGCCGAGGGCGGCGCGCGCCCCGGCGTCGCCTTCGCGGCCCGATGTCGGTAGGCGCGGCGACGTGCGCGACGACGCGCGCGGCGCGGGCGCGAGAACGACAAGGATTCGGAAAAGGCGCAAGAGATCGAGAACCGGGGATTCGGAGCAGGAGCAGTACCATGGAGCACGACCCGACGCCGCGCGACGACGCGGCCACGGCGGCGGCGAACGCGCAGCGCCGTGCCATCGCGCTGGACGACGGCGAGTGGGAGGCGTTCAAGCGCGCGCTCGGCGAACCGGCGCTGGTGCGCGCCGGCAGCGAGCGTGACGACCGTCGCTTCGTCGACGCCGCGCTGTCGGTGATGACCGGCCATTGCTACTGGACCGACCTGCCGGCGCAGGACTATGGCAACTGGGTGTCCAACTACCGCCGCAACCGCCGCTGGATGGCGCGCGGCGTGTGGCTGCGGGCGCTGCGCAGCGGCGCCCTGCCGCAGGCCTGGGCGCAACGCATCGCCCAGTACGCGCAGCGCCAGGACCAGGAGCGGGCGCGTCGCGGCGCGCGCAAACGCGAGCGCCTGCTCCGGCAGGAATGAACGCACAGGAGTGAACGCGCGCGCCGGCGACCGCGAGGCCGCGGCGCGACGCGCAGCCAGGAGGGAAGCATGCAAACCGAAATCAGGCGGGACCGGATCGGCCATGGACGCGAAGATGCGCGCGGACGCGCCCGCTTCGTGCAACTCAGCGACAGCGAATGGCCGTTGCTGGAACAGGTGGTGCGCCAGGTCATCGCCCTGGAGGATTCGCGCCGGCCCGATACGCGCCGCTTCGTCGATGCGGCGCTGTCGGTGATGGTCGGCCAATGCGCCTGGACCCAGTTGCCCGAGGACCAGTTCGGCGATTGGCGGGTCTGCTACAACCGCAACGAACGCTGGATCGAGCGCGGCGTATGGACGGTGCTGGCCAACAGCGGGGTCATGCTCGAAGCGTGGTCCGCGCGCGTGGTCGCCTACGCCGAACGGCGCGTGCGCGAGAAGCGTTTCCGCGCCAAGCGCCAGCGCCGCGTCGATTAGCGTCCGGCGGGCCGCACGACGCGGCCGTTCGCGCCGCGCCAGGACCCAGCCGGTGGGACCGGGCGGCCCCGCGACGGCGCGGCTTCGCGCCGGTCGGCGCGGCCGTTCGCCGCCAGCGCGCGAAACGCCGCGGCAGGACCCATGGGATAGTATCGGCCCGACCCAGGACGATGATCGCGCCGGCGCGCATCGTCGCTGCGCGGCAAGGACGGACCATGGCGATACTCGGCGGCGATTCCTACCAGTGGTACCTGTACCAGGCCAGGCAGGCCTGCGCGTTGGCCAACGCGCGCGGCCAGTCCGGCGTGCTGGTCAAGGGCGCCGCCTTCGGCGTGCGCGCCGCGACCTCGGACAAGAGCGCGTGCCGCCTGATCCTCAAGGAACTGGGGTCGAGAACGGTGTTCTCCCTGCCGCGCGCCCAGGTCGATGCGTTGCTGAAGAAAAGCCAGCGCCTGGACGACGCAGCGCTGCGGCCGGACCCGAAGGCCAAGCGTCTGGCCGCGCGGCTGGCGCGCGCCGAGCCGAAGGATTTTTGGTCCGTCGTCGCCGCTTTGGACTGGCCCAAATCCAGCCTCGACCCCGCGTACCCGGCGATCGCGCGCGCGGCCCTGCGCGAACGGCTGCGCGCGGCGGAACTGGTGCGGATCGCAAAGGCCGCGGCCCGATACCGGCGCGAACTGCAAAAAGCGGTGGAGCGCCTGGAAAAACAGGCCGGCGACCAGCTGTTCCTCGGCGGCGACGACAGTTTCTACGACGCCCTGGCGCACGCCGTCTCCAGCGGGCAGCGCGCGTTCGAAGCGTTCGTGCGCAAGCCGGAGTCGTTCGTGAAGAAGTACAACCGCGCGCCGGTCGAGAGCGAGAACTTCGAATCGTGCTTCATCTGAAGCGCAGCGGCTGAATAGGTGTCGCTGCACGCGTCGCCGATCGCGGCGCAGTGCCGATGCGTTGCCGAAGTCGCTGGCGCGCACGAAACACTCGGCCGGTTTTGCATTTCGAAAATGGGATCGACACAGGTTCGATCGTCGCGCGCCACGGTGCGGGTTCGACCCGCCGCATGGAGCATGAAACGAACAAGCGTCGTTTCCAAGCGGTCTGGCGGCTACGGGTACGTGAAGCCGGCGCAAAGCCGCATCTCGGAAGAGTGAGCGCGCTCGGCGCAAGCGACGCCGCTGCGAACGGCCCGACTCGCGCCGCGCGGCGGTCGTCGCGTAGCAGTGGCGTGCGGCGTTCGCTACGCTATGAGCGTGCGCTCGCTGCGCAGGACACGACGGGAGATCCAGAATGATCGCAATCGCGCTCATCGCATCGATGCTGGCCGGTGGCGACGGCCAAGACACGCCGGCGGGCGCGGGCGCCGCGCGTCCGCCGATCGCCTACAAGATCCTGACCCGGTCGGAGCGGCACACGCTCGACGCGAGCGGACGATTCGAAGGTTCGGCCAAGGACCTGGAAGACGGCTTCGTCCACCTCTCCACCGAAAGCCAGCTGACCCGCACCGCCGACCTGCATTTCGCCGGCAACGACGACCTGTTCGTCGCGGCGGTGGATCTGCGCGCCGCCGGCGAACAGCTCAAATGGGAACTCTCGCCGCGCAGCGGGCTGCTGTTTCCCCACCTGTACGCCGCGTTGGACAAAGCGCTGGTGACAGGCATCGCTCCGCTGCGCCGCGACGACGGCGGACGCGTCGTCTTGCCTGCGCAACTCAAGGCGCCCGCTGCCGCGGCATCGCCATCCGACGGCCGCGATCCGGGTTGAACTGCGGTCGCTGTGTTCGACGTGTCGCGGGGTCTCGGCTTGCGCGGCGCGGCGGGCATCGGGCGGATCATCGACCCAGCCAAGCCTCGGCGTAATGCGGCGATTGCGGCCGTAGCCATGGCGCTATCCGCTTCGATAGATCTTCGTTTTGAGCAGCTCGTTTCGCCGGCATCGCGACCCGAAGCGGGTTTCGTGTCCGCGATCATGAATTTCGCCGCATTCAGCGATAACCCGCGTTTCACGATGATGCGATGCGGCGTGCGCACGCGTTGCCGGGTGCGCATGTTGTAGTTCCGGCATCCGGCCGGACACAAGGAGAAACCCGAGATGCGCGCGAAGACCCTGTTGCTTGCACTGACCTTGGCGGGCGTGACCAGCATCGCATGGGCGGCGGGAGGGAAACTGCCGCCTCCCGGTTGGGCCTACACCTACTATCAGGACGGACAAATCGTCGGCCACGCCGTGCACAACCAGTGCACCGGGCAAATCACCGTCACCGGCACCGTGACCAGCGTCTACACCGGCGGACAGACCGTCAGCTGCTGACGCTGGCGCCGCACCAGACATCGTCCGCGGCGGCAGCGGCCTCGCCGCCGCCGCGGCTCGGCGTATACGAGCCTTGGAGACAGCCGCATCGCGCGCGCGATGCGCGCAGCGCGCTCGTCGATCCGCCGCGCATCGAGCCGCGGCGAGCCGAATATCGCGCATTGTCATAAAAACACGCGCACCCCGTCAGTGGGATCGCCGAACCCTCGTGCGCCATCGTCGCAGCGCTCATGCGGGCATAGCGCGCGTCGATTGCCTGCGCCGAACCGGCGCGAGCGACACGAACTGCGCGCGCGCTGACGAAAAATCAGCCACGACAACGCAACGCAGCCAGCCTCCCCCATGCCCGCAGCGTTCGGTTTGCTGACCGGCCGAACCCGTCGCGCGGATAGGGGTTCGTCGATCGCCACGCGTTCTAGATAGGACCGATCAGTCCACCCACCCCGTGCATGCGGCCCGCATCGGCCGGAGCGAGCGCTCCGGCTGCGACGGGCGCGGCATGCCCGGCGAAAACCAAGGAGTCGGCGGCATGCGACAGCTATTCGGCAAGAGAACGATCCTCGGCGTAGCGACCCTGGCGGCCCTGTCGGCCGGGGCCGCGCAGGCGCAGCAAGGCGATCCGCTGTATCGCTATCAATGGCATCTGATGAACTACGGCCAGGCCGTGCTCGGCGACACCAAGCCGACGGTCGCGGTCGACCTGGGCATCGACGACCTGCACGACTACAACATCCGCGGCAAGGGCGTCGTCGTCGGCGTGCTCGACCAGGGCGTGGACATCCACCATGCCGACCTCGTCGCCAACGTGGTGCCCAACGGTTCCAAGAACTTCGATCCGGGCCGCCCCGAACACGATCCGACGCCGACGACGCCCAGCTACGGCCACGGCACCTCGGTCGCCGGCATCATCGGCGCGGTGGGCTGGAACGGCATCGGCGTGCGCGGCGTCGCACCGGGCGCGCGGCTCAAGAGCTTCAACGGCTTCGGCGACGTCTCCACTTCGCTGAGCGAGGACAAGATCTTCTACGCGTGGTGGAACGGCGCCGAAGCGCAGGACGTCGATGTCTCCAACAACAGCTGGGGCGTGGGCAGCGGGTCGCCGCAGACGTTCTCCGAGAACCAGGTCGACGCTTACGAGAAGCCGATGGCGGCCGCGCGCAACGGGCGCGGACGCGTCTTCGTCAAGGCAGCCGGCAACAACTACCTGCAGCGCGACGTCGGCGGCTCGCGGCCGAAGTGCGCGCAGGTCATCATCGACGCCAACGTGGGGTGCGTGCAGACGGGTCTGGACCCGCGCAACAACCTGTTCGGCGTCATGACCATCGCGTCGGTGGATGCGAGCGGCCGACGCGCGGTGTACTCCTCGGCCGGTTCCGCACTGTGGGTGTCGGGCTTGGGCGGCGAGTTCGGCGCCGAGCGCGACGTTCTGAGCGACGCGACGCAAACGCTGTATCGCGGGTATTTCGGCGACGCGATCTACAGCCCCGCGATCGTGACGACGGACCCCTCCGGCTGCGCGATGGGCTACAACCGCGAAGACGCCGAAGCGTTCAACCGGCTCGACCACGCGACTTCGGCCATCGATGCGAGCTGCGACTACAACGGCACCATGAGCGGCACCTCGGCGGCGGCGCCGACGGTGTCCGGCGTGGCTGCGCTGGTGTTGCAGGCCAATCCAAAGCTCGGCGTGCGCGAGGTCAAGTACATCCTGGCCACGACCGCGCGCCAGGTGGACAAGGACCAGCCGGACGTCAAGCACGCCAACGGAACCTTGCTGGTTCCGGGCTGGCGCAAGAACGCCGCGGGCCGCCTCTTCAGCAACTGGTACGGCTTCGGCCTGGTGGACGCGACCGCCGCGGTCGAACTCGCCGGCCGCTTCAAGCCGCTGCCGGCGCTGGTCGACAGCGGCTGGCAGCGCGTCGCGCCGGCGCAGGCGGTCGCCATCGGCGGCGCCGGCGCGCCGGCCAAGCTGCAGATCGCGATCGACCGCGACATCGCCAAGATCGAAGGCGTGCAGTTGGGCCTGGCGACCGACTATTCGAGCGCCTCGAACACGCCGTTCCCGCTGCAGGTCGTGCTGATCTCGCCCAAGGGCACGCGCAGCACCATCGTGCCGGCGATGACCAGCGTGAGCAGCTCCGCGTTCAAGCTCGACTTCGTCTCGTCCAACGCGTTCCTCGACGAGCCGGCCAAGGGCACCTGGACCCTGGAAATCGCCGACGTGCCGCTGGCCGCGAACGCCGCCGCCAAGGGCAAGCTCAACTCCTTCAAGATCCGCGTCCTGGGGCACTGACCATGAAAACCCAAGCACTCCTCGTTCCGATCCTGCTGGCGGCGGCGGGCATCGCCAGCGCGCAAACCGGCGACAACGCCCGCCGCGAACTGCAGCAGGCCGCGACCGGCGACAGCTTCAGCATCGGCGACACCCGCTTCACCCTCGCGCCGCAGGCCCAGGTCAGTGCGCTCAAGACCGCGCAGGCCGCCGATGCCCAGCAGGTGCAGGTCGGCAAGTACCAGATCAAGCTGCAGCCGGGCGGCGCCAAGTCCGCGAGCAAGACCGTCGCGCCCGCCAAGCAGAAGATGGCGGCGGCGATCGCCGACACCGGCAAGCCGGTGGTGGTGACCTCCACCTTGAACGTCTACGTCGCCGACGCCTCGGCGCTCGACGCCGCCGTGCGCGCGAGCGGCGGCAAGCTGACGTACTCCTCGAAGGTCGGCGGCAACGGCCGGATCGAATTCGGCTCGGTGCAGGACGCGATGAGCGCGATGCGCAAGATCCAGGCGCTGGCCGGGGTGAAGGAAGCCAGCCCGGCGATCATCGAAGAGGAAAACGTCCTCTACTGATCTTCGGTCGTCGGGTAAGCACGAGCCGTCGGCCGGAATCCGTTCCGGCCGGCGGTTTAGCGTGTCGCGCTTGCTATCGTTCGCATGGCGCAGGCGATGGCCGGCAGCGGCATCGAAGCGCGGCCAGCCCGTGCGCGCCGCGGCGGCGATACTCGCCTCACTCGCTCAACGCGGGACCTCGAACCGCGCCCGCGCCCGGCGTGTGCGTCCTGGCCCGAGCGTTGAGCGCCCAGTCGCGCAGCCGCAGAAACGGCTGTTCCACCCCGTAGTGCAGCACCGCGGCGGCGGCCAATGCGGCGGTGCCGTAGGTGGCGAAGGCGACGAGGCTGTGGCCCGCCAGCAGCTTGCCGACGGATTCGTCCACCACGTGGAACACGCCCTTGTGCACCAAGTACAGGCTGTAGGACGTGGCCGCCAACCAGCCCACGCCCGGGATCGACCAGCGTCCGATCCAACTGGCGCGCGTAGTGCCGGCGAAGACCAGCAAGGCGAAGCCGACCGACAACACCGGCCAGCCGATCGCGTTGGCGAGCAAGCCGGTGCGCTCGCGGAACAGCCACATGGCCGCGGCCACCACGCCCAATCCCGCGAGCAGGGCGACGTTGGCGTAGGCCTGGGCGCGTCGCCACCACTGCGCGCGGAAGGTCTTCAGGCTGGCCAACACCACGCCGGCCAACAAGCCGTCGAGCCGGTTCCAGGTCGGGAAATAGATGTCCTCGGCGAACCAGCTGCGCGCCGATTCGCCGACCGGTCCCTCGGTTTCGAAGTCGTGCAACCAAACGCCCGCGCGCAAGGCGATGCCGCCCAGCACCACGCTCGCGCAGATCGCGACGAACGCCGCGGTCGAGGCGCGACGCATCAGCCACCATGCCAGCAGCGGGAACACCAGATAGAAATGTTCCTCCACGCACAGCGACCACGCGTGCGAGAACGCCTGGTTCTGGCGGTAATCGATCAGCAGATTGAGGGTGAAGCTCAGGAACTTCCACGCCGACTCCAGCCCCGGCGACTCGCGGAATCCCGGCACCAGCAGATACACCGCCAGCACCGCCAGGAACGCCGGCAGGATGCGGAACGCGCGGCGCAGATAGAACCCGCCGAACGACAGACGCTCGCCGCGCGCGAGCGGCGTCAACACCTGCGAGCCGATCAGGTAGCCGCTGAGCACGAAGAACAGATCGACGCCCATCCAGCCGTAATGGCACAGCCACACCAGGCCTTCGTCGGGTCCTTCGTTGAGGAAGGAGTGGAACAGCATCACCCACGCCACGGCGATCGCCCGCAATACATCGAGTCCGGGCAATCGGTGGGCCTGCGCGGCCGGTGTCGGGGTTTGCAAGCGTGCTGCGCCGACGGGCATGTCTGCCACGGAGCGTCCTCGCGATGAATCGGATTCGCATTGTATTCACAGATGCAACGCGATGAACGGTCGGCAGGTGTCGTGCGTCGCATCTTCGGCGAAAGCGACGAACGTTCGGAAGAGAGCGGGAGTGCGTGGATGATCGGGTCCGTTGCTCGCATCGCGTGGGCGACGCGATGTTCGAATCGGGAATGCGGGCCGATATGGGATGCCGCGCTGGTACGGCTTGGGATCGAATCCGAGCGGAATGAATCGGCCGCGGAAACCGGCTTTTCGCGTAGTAGTGCGATGAAACAACCCGGCGGTACAGCCGCCCACATCCGCTCATCACAAAGGACTGTCATATGTACATGAAAGCGATCGCGACCTCGGTTCTGGCCGCCGCTGCGCTGCTCGGAACCGTATCCGCCCACGCGGGCGTATCGGGCGTCTATCAAGGCTATGTAAAGAGCCTGATCGCAGGGGTGTCCACGAACAAAGCCGTGGTTTTCATCGTCCTGGAAGGCGGAGCCTTCGCGCCCGGCCAAACCAGCGCCTGCCCCTACAACGGCAACGCGATGGTCTACGCCATGTTCCGCGGCGACAACCCGACGTTCGCCGAGCAGGACATGATTTCCCTGGCGCTGGCGGCCAAGAACACGGGCAAGCAGATTCTCGTTTACGGCAACGGCACGTGCAGCTCGAACGTCCCCTTCGGCGCGCCGAACCGGACCGAGGGCGTGAAGTACATCGAGCTCAAGGATTGAACGCAGTGCAGCGGCTGGATGCGCGCGCAGGGCTGGCCGGGTTGAACGCAGAAGCCCGCCACTCGCAACCGTCGCAGTAAGGCGAGCGCAGGTCCGCGCCTGGCGGCGTTCTCTTCTTTGCGACAGCGAAAGTCCTGCATACGCCATCACAAGCGTCGTCGCCGACGTAGCGCTCACTGCCTGCGATGGCGATGCCGCTCATAGAGTCGGTGCTAGGTTGGCGGTCACGGCCGAGCTCGGCGTAACAAGCGTGGGCAACGCCAATACAACGGTCACGAAGGGCGCCCCACGACGCCCTTCGTGATCTGTCTCATGGACGCGTCGGCCGGCGATCAGTTGTATCCATCATTGTAGAACGCGGTCGCCTGCGCGCTCTTGCTCTCGCCGGTATCGAGATCGGTGATGGTTACGCGAAGCGTAGCCTCCCCGTCGTTACGGGTTTCAGTGGCGATCGATTTACGACACAAGCTTTGGTTGCCGCAATTGGCGGGCACGGTGTTGGTTTCCACATCGAGCCAGGCATAGGAATAGTTTCCCTGGCCCAAGCCAGCGACCTGGAAGTACGCGCTGGTCGGATTCGTCGCCTTGCCCGGCTTCCATGTCGAGAAACAGGTGAACGCCTCGGGCACGTCCACGGCGAAGGTGTCGACGTAACAGGTCACCACCGCGTTGCTCATGTCGCCCGCATAGGCTGGAGCGCTGTGTCCTACCGTCAAAGCCGAAATCAACGCGCCTACCGCCCACATCTTGTTGGTACGCATACACCCTCCAATGGTCTGCGTGACGCGAGCCGCGATCGGCTCGCGGTTAGAGGATCTCCGGTGTTGGCAGCCTCGATAGCGAGTCTAGCCAGCCCCGGTGATCACGAATGCGTACCCGTGTATTCATTTCTACTGGGATTGTGATGGATTCAGCATTTTCTGGCCGCTTGCGATATGGAATTCAACCATCTATTTGGCGCAGCAGATATCGCGATGCTTGGAGGGAAATTCAATTTATTGCTGCCGGCGGGAGCGCCGACCCGGATCGATGTCCGGACAAGTGGAGAAGTTTTTGCCCGGTCTCCGCACAGCGTTCAGGTCGCGTGGTTAACGCTGGACAACATCAGCTATTGCACAGAGTCATAAAGCAAAAGGGAGGGCGATAAACCCCCTCCCTTGCCTTGTATCTGGATTGAACGATTGTTCAGATATTCACAATTTTAATGTGCGCCGGGCAACAGAATTGCTCCGGACACGCGCTGACTGTCGCCGGTCTCTTTATCTGGCTTATAACTCCAGAACACAACAGTGTCGCATTTCCCAACTACTTGCGCCGTGTTTGAATATCGATCGGAGAGCTTGATCGACTGTTTGATGTGCTGCCCGGGATGGATTGTCGTACTGCCCAGCTTCCCATCATCAATGAAGATTATTTCTTTCAGCCTCGGGCAGTCGCCCCGAGTGCTCGATCCAATGTCGAGGAAGCGCTCGGCCAGTATCCATATTGCAGTATCCTGTGTGCCCGGTACCGAGCTAGCTCTGATTCTTACTGGTTGCTGGCCGTTATACGACAGATCGAAATGTAGGGTCGCATCGCCTGCCTTGGCGCCCACTTCTTGTGCAACAGTAATTTCGAATTCAGGCCTCTCGGTTCCTCCCGCGGGCATCGAGAGGGCAAGGGCGGTCAACAGTGCTGTCCATTTCATGTGATGGCTCATTTGAAGTTACAGTCCTTTGGGTCTTCCTCACATTGCATCCCAGGTCCAGATGGCGATGTTGCGGCTGGGATCGACGACCGCTCGTCGCATACCCAGATGATCCGGCTGTACATACCACGACGTCTGCGTGCCGCCGCTGCCGACCACGAAGCTGACCGGCGGATTGCCGAGCCACGCGATTTGCTGCTTGGCTGCTCCGGTACTGTCGTAATCGCTGATCCAGTTGCCGGTTTCAGCGATTAGGTGTCAATGGCGGCTAAAAAGGCCCCGTTGTCGGGGCCTTGGACTATCACCGTAAGTACCATGAGGCCTGGCCGAAACGAAGCTACTCGGCTGTTATGACGACCGCTCCAGCAAGTCGCTCGGTATGTTCGCCTGATTCGAGTTCTGGCTTGTAGGTCCAGAACAAGACTAGATCGCATTTTCCTACGATCTCATTGGCATTAAAATACAAATCTGAAAGTTTCATTTTCTGCTGAAACGACTGTCCCGGCTTAATTGTGGTGGTGCCGAGGAGTCCGTCGTTGATCTCAATTTTTTCCTTTGGTTTTGGGCAAGGACGATATTTTTCCCCATAATTTGGGAAATATTCCGCGCTTGTCCATATGGCATTCTTTTGGACGCCTGGAATCGAACTCCTAGCCACAGCGACAGGGTTGGGGCCGGATAAAGTGAGATTGAACGTCAACTCCGCGTCACCTGCTTTTCGATCAATATTCGAATCCACGGCCATCGTGAATTTTGGGCTGGCCGTGACTTCAGATGTCAAAAGACAGAGCGGGAGAAGGAGCGCTATTGGCTTCATAGGATCGCCTCATTTGAATACGCATTTTTTTCATCTGACTCACAGGCATTGCGATTTTGTTGGATCTTTTTAATGCGTTCGTTTATTACTTTTCTGCAAGTGTAATCTTCTTTTTTTGCTTTTTATTCAGGCAGTCCAGCTCGGCCTGAGTTCCTGTAAGTTCCAAGGCCTGTTTCTGCTTCCAGTCGATATAGATGGATTTGTTCGCGTTGCCAGGGGTCGAGCAGAATTCCACGATATTCTTATCTTCGCTCATTTCCTTCGCGTGGCATTCTTCGTGTCTAATGAGACACTCCTTCAGCCCGCAGTACTCTGATTGGCCGCTATCGACTTTTACGACTAGTTTGCCATCTGTTCCGCAAACTACGGTGTTGGCCGGCTGCAGACCAAAGGGATCGCTATTGATAAGTGGGCTGCTCCAGCTATAGCCATACAGAAGAATTCCACCCGTGAGACCGATCGGATCAGATTGAACATAACGGCCGACAGATGAGTCGTAATCGCGATGGTAGTTGTAAAATAATCCGCTTACGACATCGAGTCGCTGCCCCGGGAACCGCATATCGAACACGAATGCGGTGCCGTCCTGATCTGGGTCTTGGTTCGGCGGGCTATTGCCGAATGCCTCGCTCTTGGCATCCCAGGTCCAGACTGCAACATTGCGGCTGGGATCGATGACTGCGCGCGGCGTACCCAGATGGTCCGGCTGTACATGGTGCAGCGCCTGCGCGCCACCACTGCCAACCACCACGCCGACTGGTGCATCGTCGAACCACACGGCCTGCTGCCTGGCCGCGCCGGTGCTGTCGTAATCGCCGATCCAGTGGCCGGCTTCGTCATATAGCGTGTAGGTATGGACGACGCCGATTGTGCCGCCAGTGGTTGCAACGCGCTCACCGATGGCGTTGTAACGATAACTTGCCTTGATCACGCCGGCATGCTTGAACTGGTTCAGTCGGTCGTTGGCGTTCTAGACGAATTCCTTGGCGTTACCTCCCACGCTGGTGGTGTTGCCGGCCGCGTCGTAACCGCGCGCCACACCGGCCACGCTGCTCAGTCGGTGGTTGGTCAAGGGGTAAGCGTAGGTATCGGTAATGTCGCCATGAGCCAGGCTCGTGCGATTTCCGATCTTGTCGTACCCATAGGTGTCCAGCGCGTTAGAGGCGCCGTCACGGGTAACCGTCAACCGGCCGAGCGTATCGTAGTCGTACTTGGCCTGGAGGTTGCTCTGCAGACCGTCCTTAAGCTCGGTCAATTCGCCGGCGGAATTGTAGCCGTAACCCAGCGACAAGCCGCCGCTGGCGGCATCGAAGACGGTCTTGGGCCGGTAGTCCAGATCGTATGTGCGGCTCAGGACGCGACCGTTGCCATAGGTCCAGCCGGTCACCGGACCGAACGGGTCGTAGGTCGTATTGTTCAACAGCACCGTGCGGGCGCCACCAGTCGGCTGGACTCCGATCTCCTGGATACGGGCTTGTGCGTCCCGGACGTAATCGACCATGGCGCCATCGGGGTAGGTGACCGCGCTCAGTTTGCCGCCCGGCGTGTAGGCGTACTGCAGCGTGAAGCTCTTGCCCGCGACGATCTGCACCTTGCGCACGACGTGTCCGAAGCGGTCGTAGCAGTACTTCAACTCGTTGCCTTCGGTCCGGCTCGCGGTCAGGCGACCCTGGGCGAAGGTCTGCCCGGCGATGCATTCGGTGTTGACAGTGTCGTAGTCGTACTCGACATCGGCCGGACCCGCCGCGGTGTAGAAGATCGCCTTCGGTCGACCCAGCGCGTCGTAGGTGTAGCGGTTCGCGGCCGCGTCGTTGGCGTCTTTCTTGGTCGCCAACTGGCCGGCGGTATCGTAGGTGTAGTCGGTGGTCCCGGTGTCGGGACTCTCCAACTGGATCTGGTCGCCGAAACCGTTGTAACGATAGTGGGTCGCCAGTCGGTTGGGATCGGTGACCTGGACGATCTGATCCCGCGCGTTGTAACGAACATCCGTTTGGACTTCCAAACCGCCCACATCCTGCAAGGTGCGCACCAAGCGTCCGAGCGGATCGTAATCCTGATCGGTGATCCGGCCCAGCGCATCGGTAGTCCGGTCCGGATTGCCCAGGGCGTCGTATGTGAAGCCAGTGGCGTTCTGCGAGGCGTCCTTGATCGCGCTCAGTTCGTTGTAGAGCCTGCGAACAGCGGCGATCACTTCTGTAGCTACAGCACAAAAAGAAAGGTCCCGTTGCCGAGGCCTTTTTTTAGAGATGGATCTATCGTTAACAGCTCCCGCAGGGGCATAGTTTATTTTGAATATTTATGAGCGATTCGCGGGTTGTATTATCTGATGCCCCGGAGAGGACTATGAAAATAGTCCTGCCATCTTCAAGGCGATAAGTGGACAGGTTGAACTCCCTCTCTCCCGGTCCCGAGGGGAAAGTATATCTGCCCGAGTCTATGTGGGTAATTCCAGGCTTGGCATTCTCGTGTGATTTAACTTTTTCGCGCAGTGGGTAGTATGGATGCGCATCAATGACGATTTCGGCCTTGTCGCGACCGATCCAGATATCGCCTTTTGTTGCGTCGATGCCATTTTTGAGTGATGTTGAAATAATTTCCTCGTTTGGTGCGCAGAGGGAAAATCGGTCACTGATAACAAATTCGTCGCGTTTCTCATCCTTGCATCCCGATGCGATGAGGATAAGCGCAATAGCTAGACTATTTTTCGCAACCACAGACGCGCCTGTTTGCATCGCTCTCAAGTAGTTCCTCGAGGTCATTGATAGTTGGCTCCGGCTCTGTTGCATAAATATCCATCAGGCTTCGGGTCGGGTTATGATCAATTCCCATTAAATGGCCTGCTTCATGAGCGTAGTCTCGGTCATCTGAATGGTAAGGGGTTTGTGACCATTTTCCAAAAAAGGTCTTGACCCCTTCATCAAGCACCCATGAGTCTTGCTGTCCTGGAATTATCTTGACGAAGTTGGCTGACGTCGTGGGCTTGCTCTGGATTAGTACCTTTAACTTTACGTTATACCAGGGTCCAAAGCTCTTCGACCACGCCTTTTCGATCGCGCCAGCTATACGCTGGTAGTCAGCGGCTTTTCCCCCTGTGAAGTAGATGGGCAATGCAATTCCTATGTTTTTGCCTTTCTGACAGAGATAGGAAAGCAAGCCATACGGATCAATCCTAGAAAGCGGATTGCTTTCCGCATACCCATATGTGCTGGCTCCGCCCTGCAATCCTATCGGATCGCTTTGTATATACCGCCCGGTGCTCGGATCGTAATCTCGGAAATAGTTGTAGACCAATCCGCTTGCTGCATCAAAACGCTGCCCCGGGAACCGCATGTTGTACACGAACGCGGTGCCGTCCTGATCCGGGTCTTGGTTCGGCGGGCTGTTGCCGAACGCCTCGCTCTTGGCGTCCCAATTCCAGATGACGACGTTGCGGCTCGGGTCGATGACCGCGCGCGGTGTGCCCAGATGATCCGGCTGCACATAGTGCAAGGTCTGCGTGCTGCCGCTGCCGATGACCAGGCCGACCGGCGCGCTGCCGAACCACACGGCCTGCTGCTTGGCCGCACCGGTGCTGTCGTAATCGCCGATCCAGTTGCCGTCCTCGTCGTACAGCGTGTATGTATCGATCGTCGTCGTCGTGGCGCCCGTGGTCGCGACCCGCTCGCCCGCTGTGTTGTAGCGGTAGCTGGCCTTGATGGCGCCGGCCTGCTTGAACTGGCTCAGCCGGTCGTTGGCGTTGTAGACGAATTCCCTGGCGGTACCGCCGATGCTGGTGGTGTTGCCGGCCGCGTCGTAACCGCGTGCCACGCCGGCCACGTTGCTCAGCCGGTGGCTGGGCAGGGGATAGGCGTAGGCATCGGTAATGCCGCCGTGGGTCAGACTCGTGCGATTGCCGGTCTTGTCGTACCCGTAGGTGTCTAGCGCGTTGGATGTGCCGTCACGGGTAACCGTCAGCCGGCCGAGCGTGTCGTAGTCGTACTTGGCTTGGACCGCGCTTTGGAGGCCATCCTTGAGTTCGGCCAGTTCGCCGACTGTGTTGTAGCCGTAGCCCAACGACAAGCCACCGCTGGCGCTATCCAGGATGGTCTTGGGACGATAATCCTGATCGTAGGTACGGCTCAGGACGCGGCCGTTACCGTAGGTCCAGCCGCTCACCGGCCCGAACGGTTCGTAGGTGGCATTGCTTAAGAGCGTCGTGCGGATGCCACCACTCGGCCGGACCCCGATTTCCTTGATACGGGCTTGTGCGTCCCGGACGTAATCGACCATGGCGCCATCGGGGTAGGTGACCGCGCTCAGTTTGCCGCCTGGCGTGTAAGCGTACTGCAGCGTGAAGCTCTTGCCCGCGACGATCTGCACCTTGCGCACGACCTGTCCGAAGCGGTCGTAGCAGTACTTCAGCTCGTTGCCTTCGGTCCGACTCCCGGTCAAGCGACCCTGGGCGAAGGTTTGCCCAGCGGTGCACTCGCTATTGACGGTGTCATAGTCGTACTCGACATCGGCCGGGCCGGTCGCGGTGTAGAAGATCGCCTTCGGTCGACCCAGCGCGTCGTAGGTGTAGCGGTTCGCGGCCGCGTCGTTGGCGTCTTTCTTGGTCGCCAATTGGCCGGCGGCGTCGTAGGTGTAGTCGGTGATCCCGGTGTCGGGACTTTCCAACTGGATATGGTCGCCGAAACCGTTGTAGCGGTAGTGGGTCGCCAAACGGTTCGGGTCGGTCACCTGGATGATCTGATCCCGCGCGTTGTAGCGGACATCCGTCTGGGCTTCCAGTCCTCCGGTGTCTTGAAGACTGCGCACCAGCCGCCCGAGCGGATCGTAATCCTGGTCGGTGACCCGGCCCAGCGCATCGGTAGTCCGGTCCGGATTGCCCAGGGCGTCGTACGTGAAGCCGGTCGCGTTCTGCGAAGCGTCCTTGATCGCGCTCAGTTCGTTGTAGAGATTGTAGACGCGCGACATGGTGTGCTTTAGCGTGCCAGATGCGGTTTTGACGTCTTCCTGCTTTCGGTTTCCGGTCGCGTCGAGGGTGTAATGCAGCGTGTTGCCCGCCTGGTCGAACACGTCGGTCAGGCGATGCGCGTCGTCATACGCATAACGCAGGTAGTCGCCATCGGGCAGGGTGATCCGCTCGACCAGACCGGTAGGGCTGTAGTCGATGCGGGTGATCCGATCGTCGGTCTCGGCGCTGTCGTCGGAGCCACGCACCTTGACCGCAATCGGCCATCCGCGCGCTTGGTACTCGTAATCCGTGACCACGCCGTTAGAGTTCATGGACGATAGCAACTGGCCTGCGCCGTTGTAACGCAGCGCTTCCAGGGTTACCTGACCTAGCGCGTTAGTGGTTTTCCACAGGTCGCCCTTGCGATGGCCGCAGTTGCTGGGCGTGGAGGCACGGCCGCTGTCGTCCGACGCGTAGTAGCGGTAGCTTAACGTATCGACGACTGCGCGGCGGTGGGCGGGGCGCACCTACGGATATACCTCCGTTTTCGCGCGTAGGTAAAGGTCGGGATGCACCGTCACGACCATCACCACCGTCACAGCATCGCGAAAGCGCTTGAGCTCCCGCCGACCTGACCCCATCGTGTTCGCTGGTCAACTACGAGCACGAAGCAACATTGAAGAACATGGAGCGCAATCAACCGCGACGAGCGGTCTGGACGCTCAAGGTGACCGTCCTACGCGACAGCCTCGAGGCGAAGCTACTGAAACTCTGCGCCGACATCGGCTGGATCTGCGGCTAGCGGGAGGAGCGACTTGAGCCGGCGCCGTCAGCACGCCGGTCGTCGCGTAAGCGCGTCATGCTCGGCCACGCGTTGATGGCTGATGCCAAGACTCGGGAGGCGGAGGCTTTCCGTCCCGTCGATGTGGCGCTCGTGTCGAGCGTACGCACCGCCCACATCCAGTCGGAGTCCGCAATCGAAGTGCGTGGCTTGGCCGACATCACCTATGACCTGCAGGATGAACTGGCGAGGCTTGGGCGCATGGACTCAGCGCTAGCGCCGTCGTCGGAGCGCTCGGGGATGCGAGGTCGCGTTCCTTCGGCCGACAACGACAGGAGCAGCTGCGATCGGTGGTGTCGCCTTGGCCCAAAAAAGCCCCGTTGCCGGGGCCTTTCTTATGCGCATCACTTACCTGATTTTAGTCAAGAGGCATGCGCTAAAAATAGTTGGAAGTTCTTTCCACTTTCAAGCTTTCCTTTGATACCCAAATTTCTCCGCCACCGCCGGAGAAATTTTTGTTGCGCACTAAGAAAATGAATACAAAATGCTTTGAATTCTGACTTATACCTACGTCGTAGCTATTTATGTCTCGCATGTAATCGCCATCTCTGCCAGGCGCTGTGTGCCTTTCAGAGATATTTTTGGAATATGACGATATGGCGATCTCGGCGGCTTTTATCAAGCGGGCGGGCGGCTCGCTCGCTCCGACTCGCATTGGGGTGAAAGACGCGAGAATCAGTGCCGTGATCGCTGCATTCATGGCGATTTTCATTGTCAGCTCTCAGTTAATGCCTAGGAATTCCATTATTTTTTCGGTAATGCTCTTTTCTCTGGGCGCGTTGCAATCGCATGCATCTTGATTGTTCGGCGAAGGTCTGGGCAGTGGCACAGCATCTCCTCTACCCATGCTGCTGTATCTAAGTATTTTCCCGGAAGGGGTGCCTATCCATGCGAGTTGACCATAAGGTATCTGTATGTCGCCTCCAGAAAGAGTTTCCCGAACTGGCTTTGCAGGATAGGGCTCCCGAGCGTGAGTATGCCATTTTCCAAGTGATACGACGCCCGGAGGCGGGTCTCCCGAGTTTACATACTCATCGTCATAGCTAGTTCGAGGTTCCATGTATGAATAGTAGCCATTTTTTGTTCTATATATCCAGCTGCCATACTCCCAGTTATTTTTTTGAGACAATGGGAGTGATTCGACAATCGCGTTTGCAGCTGCGATATCAGGGCTGCGATAGCAATCGCCAGGCCTCAATCCAAATGGGTCGGATAGCTCAAGAGGGCTGGAGTATGCGTAAGTGTAGCTGCTAATGCCTCCAGACAATCCGATTGGGTCACTCTGAATGTAGCGCCCTATGGCTGGGTCATAGTCGCGGAAATAGTTATATACCAGTCCGGTGTTCGATTCATAACGCTGCCCTGGGAACCGCATGTTGAACACGAACGCGGTGCCGTCCAGATCCGGGTCCTGATTCGGCGGGCTGTTGCCGAACGCCTCGCTCTTGGCGTGCCAGGTCTAGATGGCGACATTGCGACTCGGGTCGATGACCGCGCGCGGCGTGCCCAAATGGTCCGGCTGCACGTAATGCAGGGTCTGAGTGCTACCGCCGCCGACCACCAAACCGACCGGCGCGTTGCCGAACCACACGGCCTGCTGCTTGGCCGCGCCGGTGCTGTCGTAATCGCCGATCCAGTGGCCGTCCTCGTCGTACAACGTGTACGTGTCGATCATGGTCGTCGTCGCACCCGTGGTCGCGATCCGTTCGCCATTCGCGTTGTAGCGGTAGCTGGCCTTGGTGACGCCGGCCTGTTTGAACTGGCTCAACCGATCGTTAGCGTTGTAGACGAACTCCTTGGCAGCGCCGATGCTGGTGGTGTTGCCGGACGTGTCGTAACCACGCGCCACGCCGGCCACGCTGCTCAGCCGGTGGCTGGTGGTAGGGTAAACGTAGGCATCGGTGATGCCGCCGTGTAACAGTCAACTGTGGGAACAGCGCAGGTCAATACTGCAGGAGCGAGTAAAAAGAAAGGCCCCGTTGCCGGGGCCTCGAATATATAAAAATAATCATCCATCAGCTACTTCTTACAGAACTCTCGAATTGGTCGACGACAAATCGAAAGAGATCTACTGAGATCGTTGCGCTCTGAAGTCCTGTCGGATAGTTCGGATACTGAAAGAAAGGGTCGTCATGCAAAATCCAGATGATTCGAATGAGCTTGTCATCTAGAAATCCGATGAGCGAGAAATCATCGAAAGACTCGCCTAGTCCGAGCCGATATCTATCGCCATCCTCCATCGTTCCATCCATAACAGCATTATAAAATGCTTCGTTCGACTTTAAGAAAGCGCCGTCAGTGTCGATGTTAAGATCAAGGAGCCGTTTCATTCTTGAAAGAAAAGTTAAAATCGGAACTTGGTCCTCATAGGCGCCAACATAATTGCCGCTCAGCCATATTCGTACGTTGCCGAAGGGCGGTCCGTCCCTCTTGTCAATGCTCGCCTCGATGGCAAACGTCGACTTATCTCCAGCGAAGATAGCCATCACCACCTCTGAACTGAACTGGGTACGTCATTGATTCTAATCGCACGTGGCGCGCCGTTCGCAGTCTTGCCCGATGTCGAACCGTTCCAGTGCCAGTTACCGTTTCCGTCATTCTGAAAGCGGTGGTACTCGGCGTTTTTTCCATTACCGACTTTGGTCCATCGATTCCCATCTGGTCCCGCTCTGCTCTGCCGCCACAAATCCTCGTGGTCAGTAGGGAGTTTACTCTTAGTGCTATTGTAGGGGTTCCTTCCGCGATTTGACGGGTCATGGGTCCCAGGATTTTCATATTTGTCGATCGGGCAGCTATCATCGCAATCGCATTGCTCTTCTCGGACTAAACCTAAAAGTGCTGGCGTAGTAACACACGCTTTCATGGTCAGTCCGGCCGCCGCGCACTTTTGCTGACACCATGCCAGTCCCGTCGGCTGGCATCCTGCCTGAAGGCCGAGCGGATCGACGTAAGCCAATGGGGCGGCACCAACGTAGATATAGGTACTTGTCCCACCAATCAAACCAATCGGGTCACTTTGGACATATCGGCCAGTACCTGGATCATAGTCGCGGAAATAGTTGTAGACGAGTCCGCTAGCGGGGTCGAACCGCTGCCCCGGGAACCGCATGTTGAACATAAATGCGGTGCCGTCTAGATCGGGATCTTGATTGGGCGGGCTGTTACCGAATGCCTCGCTCTTAGCATCCCACGTCCAGATCGCAACGTTGCGGGCCGGATCAATCACCGCGCGTGGCGTGCCCAAATGATCGGGCTGCACATACTGTAGGGACTGCGTGCTGCCGCTGCCGATGACCAGGCCGACCGGTACGCTATCGAACCACACGGCTTGCTGCTTGGCCGCACCGGCACTGTTGTAATCGCCGATCCAGCTACCGTCTTCGTCGTACAAGGTGTACGTATCGATCGCGGCCGTCGTCGCGCCCGTGGTCGCGACCCGCTCGCCCGCCGCGTTGTAGCTGTAGCTGGCCTTGATGGCGCCGCCTTGCTTGAACTGGCTCAGACGGTCGTTGGCGTTGTAGACGAACTCCTTGGCGGTACTGCCGATGCTGACGGTATTGCCTGCCGCATCGTAACCGCGCGGCACGCCGGACACGCTGGTCAGTCGGTGGCTGGTGACCGGATAGACGTAGGCGTCGGTAATGCCTCCATGCAGCAGGCTTTTGCGATTGCCGGTTTTGTCGTACCCGTAGGTGTCCAGTGCGTTGGACGCGCTGTCTCGGGTAACCGTCAATCGGCCCAAGGTATCGTATTCATACTTTGCCTGAAGGGTGCTTTGCAGACCGTCCTTGAGTTCGGTCAATTCCCCGGCGGAGTTGTAGCCGTAACCCAGCGACAAGCCGCCGCTGGCGCTGTCCAGGATGGTTTTCGGACGGTAATCTTGATCGTAAGTGCGGTTGAGAGTACGGCCGTTGCCGTAGGTCCAGCCGCTCACCGGCCCGAACGGTTCGTAGGTGGCATTGCTTAAGAGCGTCGTGCGGATGCCACCACTCGGCCGGACCCCGATTTCCTTGATGCGGGACTGGGCATCGCGAACGTAATCCACGACGACGCCGTCCGGATAAGTGATGGCGCTCAGGCTGCCGCCCAGGGTGTAGGCGTATTGCAGGGTGAAGCTCCTGCCGGCGACGATCTGGACCTTGCGCACGATCCGGCCGAAGCGGTCGTAGCAGTATTTCAGCTCGTTGCCTTCGGTCCGGCTCGCAGTCAGGCGACCCAGGGCAAAGGTCTGCCCGGCGGTGCATTCAGTGTTGACCGTGTCGTAGTCGTACTCGACATCGGCCGGGCCGGTCGCGGTGTAGAAGATCGCCTTCGGTCGACCCAGCGCGTCGTAGGTGTAGCGGTTCGCGGCCGCGTCGTTGGCGTCTTTCTTGGTCGCCAATTGGCCGGCGGCGTCGTAGGTGTAGTCGGTGATCCCGGTGTCGGGACTTTCCAACTGGATATGGTCGCCGAAACCGTTGTAGCGGTAGTGGGTCGCCAACCGGTTCGGGTCGGTCACCTGGATGATCTGATCCCGCGCGTTGTAACGAACATCCGTTTGGACTTCCAAACCGCCCACGTCCTGCAAGGTGCGCACCAAGCGTCCGAGCGGATCGTAATCCTGATCGGTAATCCGGCCCAGCGCATCGGTAGTCCGGTCTGGATTGCCCAGGGCGTCGTACGTGAAGCCGGTCGCGTTCTGCGAGGCGTCCTTGATCGCGCTCAGTTCGTTGTAGAGATTGTAGACGCGCGACATGGTGCGCTTCAGCGTGCCGGACACGGTTTTGACGTCCTCCTGCTTTCGGTTTCCGGTCGCGTCTAAGGTGTAATGCACCGTATTGCCCGCCTGGTCGAACACGTCGGTCAGGCGATGCGCGTCGTCATACGCATAACGCAGGTAGTCGCCATCGGGCAGGGTGATCCGCTCGACCAGACCGGTAGGGCGATATTCGATGCGGGTGATCCGATCGTCGGTTTCGACGCTGTCGTCGGAGCCACGCACCTTGACCGCAGTCGGCCATCCGCGCGCGTGGTACTCGTAATCCGTGACCACGTCGTTGGAGTTCTTGGACGATAGCAACTGGCCCGCGCCGTTGTAACGCAGCGCTTCGAGAACTACGTGTCCTAGTGCGTTGGTGGCCTTCCACACGTCGCCCTTGCGGTGGTCGCAACTGCTGGGCCCCGTGGCGCAGCCGCTGTCGTCGGACGCGTAATAGCTGTAGCTCAACGTATCGGCGACATCCGTTCGTGGTCCGTCGACCAGCGTAGGCAGGCCGATAACCGGGCAGCGACCGGCATCGACGTCCGCCTGTTCGCAGTAGGTGGTCGTAATCGTTCTGGCCGGGGCGGTTCCGGATACGTCTAGCTGACTGTGTGTCAACGCCTGACCGCGGGCGTTGTAGGTCCAGGTCTCGTTGATCGCCAGTGCATTGCTCGCATCGTAGACGCGGCGCGCTGTCGGCACGCGGAAATCCGCATGCCAGTCGGTTTGGGTGGTGCGACGGAGCCCGGAGATGTCGCTCGCGGCTTCCACCTGTTTCAGCAAGCGGCCGCGCGCGTCGTAGTCGTAGTCGGTTACAACGCCGTTGTCGTTGATCACATCGTAGTGGCCGTTGAGATCGTAGGTGTAACTGACCGTGCGCGGCGTACATCCGGAACACTCGGTGACGATCTTCGTCGGTACTATTCGTCCGTTGACGCTGGCGAGATTGAGCTTCCTGGATGCGCCCGACGGTAACCCGATCTGGGCGTACGTCATGAAGGTGCCGTTGTCCGAGCTGGTGTAGCTCGAGGTGTACTGGTCCAACGAGCCGGCCAGCTCGGTGCCTTTCGCGCGATCTGCCGAGTAGCGCGTGGAGGAATAGCGAGCGCCCGATTCGTCTTCCACGCCGGTGAGCGCGCCGGTCACGTACATGCTTGAGCCAATGTATCCAACTTCGTCGTACAGGTACTTGACCTTCGTGCCGTCCTGATACTCGACGACAGTGAGGCGCTTTTCCGGTGTGTAGGCAAGCTTGATCGTTCGTCCGTCGGGCAGGTCCAGTTGTGAAATCAGATTGGCCGCGTTGTACTGGAAGCCGAGCTGACGCCCTAGCGGGTCGGTCACGGTTTGCAGACGGCCTGCAGAGTCGTAGGTCAGCAGTTGGCGATATCCATCCGGGCTACGGATTTGCGTCAACAAGCCGGCGCTGTCGAAGACTTCGATGTGCCCGTCTTCGTCCTCGTATTCCCAGCCGGTAGGGGTTTCGAGCAGGCGGGTGGTCACGCTTGCATAGGGAACCCATTCATTGCCGGAAGCGGGTTTCTTGAACGCGGCGACCTTCCCGTCCGGGCGGGAGATGAAAACCCTGGCTGCTCCGGTGGGTAAGGCCCAGCGTGTGGCACGGCTGCCATAGTTGAAGGTGCGATTCCCCCCTAGTACGTACGCATTCGGGGGCAGGGTGTCCCAAAGCAGCAGATAGTTGTAGGTCCAGGAAAACTCCAGCGGGAACGGGCCGTCGCCGCGATACTCGACCTTGGATTCGAACTTGTTGGCGTTGCCGGCGTTGATCGGGTCGCCGAAGCATTGCCCCGGGCAATCTGGGGCGCCCATGTTCTTTTCGGGCCGGGCGTTTTGCGGGTCGGCGCTGTATTTGACGAAGTACCAATTTCCCCCGCCTATGTTCAGCCAGCCTGCGGATGGCGTGTACGTGCAATGCTCCGGATGCCCCAGGGCTTGAACGGTTGCTTTGCAAGCCGCCATCGCTTCTGCGTGCGTTTTGCAGGTGCCTTCCAGAATGCGATGCGATGGGTAGACCGAGTATCTATAGGTCTCTTCGCAGGCTGAAGCCGACCAAGAAGCGCAAGCCAGCAGTGCCAACGAGGCCGCTCGTAGGATGGCGGTTCTCCAAGAGGTGCGTGGGGATGGGCGCCGCTTGCTTATCGCATCGGGGCCCGGTTGCGTTCCGTTCGCGGGTGTTATCACGGTGTATGCCTTTTGAAGAATGCAGGCGCGAAGCTCGCCAATGCGAGCCAGGGTGCGGGAGAAGGCCGGGCTGCGAGAAGCAACCTTGGAAGGACGTTCGAAGCCGCGTGGGCTGAGCGCAGGGCGGGACGTTTCCATGTCGATATGAGGACGATCCATGCGTCGATGCGAAACCGGACCACGGGTTCCGTGTGGCGGTTGCGCGCATCATTCTCCAGCGAAGTGTGGCTTGCAAGCCTCTCGCGCTGCGAGACCGTTGATCGGTCTGTTAACGGCACAACCACGATTTCATTCGGCATGTTTTGTTTGTAGCGATCTGTACGTTTGAAAGTGCCGTACGGGCACATGACTCGTAGCAACGTCGGCAGCCCTCGATACCAACAGAACCGCCACGCTTGCGCCCCAGCGGCAGTTGCCGCGTCGTCGCGGCTGGCAAACGGCACCGGCGATCGTGAGCCGTCCACGGCAACGCTCCAATGCGTCCCCAGGCGGATGGCGCGAAGTAGATATGAGTTGACGTCTCTCCCTCAATCCATTGGGTTCTGTCGCATTGCGCGCACCAGCGTTCGGCCTCAGCACCAGCCGACCGGAGAAAAGTGGGAGGGAGAGAGGAAACAGCCATTTCGGCGCGGAGCAGAAACCCCCAAAACCAAACGCCCCTCGCAAACACCCGCCAGTAACGGGGCTTGCAGAGGGGCGTGCGGACGGCGGAGAAACTTTCCCGCCGGGAATATGGCGCGCCAGTTCGCGCTATGTCCAACTTGGTTTGACATGCGCATGAGCTGTCCCCGTAACAAGCATGGTCGCAGCCAAGAGGGGGCGGAACCTCCTCTCTCATCAGGCGTAACTAAATTGGAAACTTAGGTAAGTCATCAAGAATGGACTGTGCAGTAGCCCTGGGTGAAACTGCATGGTAAAGCTGGTCGACCGCTTTCTGTCCCATCCCACCGCGAATAAGTGAGGTAAGCAAGCCAGACTTATAAGCCTTAATGACATTTGCTCCATCATACGAACCTAGGTGGGCATAGAAGCGAAATGCTGCCCCCCGGAGCACATACTCAATAAGAAACTTGAGAACAGTGGCTTCGTATAGCGGTTGGTATAGCCGGTCACTCCGAGTGGTTCGTTTGACCGCGATCGCGAGCAGGAAGGCGCTGCTGTCCAGCTGGCCTTCCAGGCAGCGATAGGCGTCTTCCAGGCCGATGGCGTTCTGAGCATTGAGATTGGGGAGATCAACGAGGAACTTGGCGAGCCCTGGAGGCAGTGGATGCGGCAACCGCACGCCCACTATGTCGGGCGAAGACAACCCCAATGTCATGTCCGCCAATTGCATCGCATGCTCAAACGCTCTAATAGTCGCCTGAACCTCCGGTTTGAACAGGCGAATTGTGTCGTATCCCCTGGGAAGCTTAACGATTGCGATCTTCCGCGCCGGAGTCGCAATGGATGCGACAGGCTGCGTGAATGATTGCGAGGCCCAGAGGCCGCTATCCATGAAGCGATTCCATGCGGCCGCTGCGTTCCAAAGCGCGGCGGCTTCAAGCAGTTCAAACACGTCGCCCTCGACCTTGGCGACCGCGCTTATCGCTAGCTTGAATCCTGCGCCATATTTCTGGGTGCCGGCGCCGTTGGAATTGACGCGCATCTGTCCGATGTATTCGTCGAACGCACGACCAGACATTGGATCTGAGTCGCACCCGGGTACAAAGGAGTCGAAGGTACAACCCAGGATCGTCGCCTGCTTCAGGCGGAACTCAGTATTTCTATTCGCCACCCGGTTAACGCGGCGGTCCTCGATGCACTCTCCATATGGGCAGTTGGCGCAGTTGATTGCCGGATCAGCTACAAATGGCATCAGCTCTTTCCTCCGGCGGACGCACACTCACGGGCCGTTGCAAACAGCACATCCAGATCCACCCCAAGAGCGTCCGCCAGCCTCTGCATCACTTGCAGTGTCGGATTTCTGACGCCGCGCTCTACGCCACTGATGTAAGTGCGATCAAGCCCCGAGCGATCAGCCAAGTCTTCTTGGCTGAGCCGGAGAAGTTCCCGATGTCGTCGCACGGCGGAGCCGAAGCTGGCAGCAAGATCCATGAAGCCAGCGTATTTATCTGTAGATCAAGAGACTACGGACTATGAGTCACAACTGATCATCTTGTGCTCAAATGGGCTTTGAGCAACTAGAAGTTGAAGAATCGAGCTAGCACAGGTAGGCTACTGCGAAGTTTGAAAGTCACATGTAGACGCCGGTGGAGCCGCCCATGAAGAAGACGACCATGCCGACCGCCCTGTCCTTGTTCTCAGGTTGCGGCGGGTTCTGCGAAGGTATTAAGACGGCAGGATTTGACATCCGTGCTGCTGTCGAAATGGATCGCTTCGCCTGCGAGACGTATCGCCACAATTTTCCGGCGACCCCACTGATCGAAGGGGATGTGCACGATTTTTTGAAGCCGCGTTCGGCAGATGCTAAGAAGTATCGCTTGAACGATCTGGACCTAGTGTTCGGAGGTCCACCCTGTCAGGGGTACAGCCAGATCGGCACTCGACGGCTCGATGATGAACGCAATGAACTGTATCTCCAGTACACGCGGATCGTAGAAAAGCAGCGCCCACGCGTTTTCCTCATGGAGAACGTCCCGAACATGGTGTTGCTGAATAAGGGGCATTTTCGCAAGCTTATTCTCAACAAGTTCGCCTCTATTGGGTACAGCAACACAGTCGTTTTGCGCTTGTCTGCGGCTGACTACGGTGTTCCTCAGCTTCGGCAACGGGTAATTTTTGTCGGTACGAGGGATGAGGATCAGTTCGCATTCGATCTTCAGGGTTTTTGCGAAGCTGTTCTGGACAAGCTTAAAGTGCGGAAGCACGTCACTGTCCGTGAAGCTATTGATGACCTTCCGGAGGATGTGGTTCATAGCGGCGAGACCATGACGTATCCAGAAGCTTCAAATTTGTCCAGGTTTCAGAAGATGATGAGGCTGGATCATGGGGTGGCGCAGTACACAAAAATGGTCAAGCGCCAGCGAGGACTCGGCCAAGAAGAAGCCATCCTTCACAACCACCACACTAAAGAAATTCAAGCTCGCCGCGCCAAGCTAATCGCGCTGCTGGAACCTGGCAAGAAAGCAGATAGCCTGCCTAAGGCGATATGGGACGGTAAGCGCCCTGAAAAATGGAGGCGCTTACATCCAGAGGAGCCGTCATACACGATTTTGGCCCATATGCATCGGGACTTAAGCGAGTGGGTGCATCCCTACCTTAATCGCTGGATCACGGTGCGGGAGGCGGCTCGCCTGCAGTCATTCCATGACGGTTTTGTTTTTCGTGGCAGTGAGTGGCAGCAGCTTAAGCAGATTGGCAATGCGGTGCCGCCCTTGCTTGGGCATGCATTGGGCCTTCTGGCGCAAGAGGTGCTAAAGGCTCTAGACGAGGGGAAGGATTACGATGGGCTCGCTTCTGAGATGATGCAGTTGGTTGCTGCGTAACTAGTTCTTCTTCTTTGCTGGGTGGCCGGCGATCAATTTATAGAGCGAGGCCAGCGCATCCTCGCCCAATTGACACGCCCACAGGACAACAACCTGCCAGTTCTTCTCTTTTAGCTTGCGAACAGTTTCGGCATCCCGGTCGCGGTTCCGCTGTAGTTTTGCCTGCCAATATTCTGTTCGGCTTTGCGGCATCTTCCAGGAAGGACAGCCCTCGTGTCCATGCCAGAAGCATCCGTGCACGAAAACCACAATCTTGCGAGATCTGAATACGATGTCGGGTTTTCCCGGAAGACGCGAGTCGTGGAGGCTATAGCGTAGGCCACGGCCGTGGAGGTATTTTCGCACGACCATTTCGGGCTTTGTGTTGCGCCCTCGGATGTGAGACATGACGCGGCTTCGGGTTTCTGGACTCATGAAATCCATGAAAGCGGACCTTCAGGTGTGTGTTTAAGAAATGCTGGCATGCCGAGCGTTTGCTCGGTGTGTCAGATCGTTAACGTGGCTATGCCACGCTAGCGGTGGATTGATGGCGAGGTCGTTAAGGAAAATGCCGTTCGGCAATGCATCATCCAAGATGACCTCAACAATCTCCGGCGCCAGCGTCGTCAAGTTCAGCACCCGCGCGACGTAGCTGACGTCCGTGCCTTCGCGCCGGGCGATGTCGCTCAAGCTCGCGGCCTCGCCTTCCTCCAGCATCGCCAGCCAGCGGTGCGCCCGCATCAGCGCGACCTGCAACGGCGTCTTCTGCTTGTCCCAGGGCCGGCTGTTCTCGGGCGCAGCCTGCATCTGCACCAGGCGCCGGCCACTCCGGCGCTTCAGCCGGATGGGCGCGACGACGATCACGCTGCCGTCGCTGATGTCCAGACGCTCGGCCTGGCCGGTGATCTCCAAGCTCGGGCGGTTCATGCCGCCGCCTCAGTCGGCGCCTGCATCTCTTCGGCGGTCGCCCGAAGGCCGCCGACCCGGAAATGCACCTCCAGCGACTCGTTCCCGACCGTGACCTTGTTGACCAACTGGCGTAGCAGCCGGGCTTGCTCGGCCGGTCCCAGCAGATCCCACAGCTTGTCGACCTGCGCCATCGCGACCGTCACCTCGGCCTCGTCCAGCCTCGGGTTGCGCGCGACCTCGGCTTTGATCAGGTCCGCCAGCAACGCCGGCATCTTCATGACATAGCGCAGTTGCTGGACAACGGCGGCCTCCAACTCGGCGGCGGGGATGCGCAGCGCGTCCTTGCCCTTGGCGCCTTCGTGCAGCGCGCGGGTACTCAGGTAGTAGCGGTAGGTCCGACCGTTCTTCTTGGTCGTGTGCCACGGCGTCAACGCGCGGCCGTCTTGGGCGACCAAGAGGCCGCGCAGGGGGAAGGGCACCTTGCCGTCCTCGACCCGCACACGCGCCGGCACCGGCACCGGCGCCGACAATCGGGCTTGCGCCCGTTCCCACAGGTCGCCGGTCACGATGGCGGGGTGGGCGTTCGGAAACCATTGCTCGTGGTGCCGCAGCTCGCCGAGGTAGGTCCGGTTCGCCAGCATCTTGTAGAGCAGCGACTTGTCGATGGGCTTGCCGGTGATCCGGCGGCCGGAGCGGGTGGTCCAGACCTTCGAGGTTTCCCCACGTGCCCGCAGTTCGCGCAGCAGGGCCATGGCGGAGCCATGCTCGGCGAAGTGTTCGAAGATGACGCGGACCAGCGCGGCCTCGGTATCGTTGACCACAAGCCGGCGCTTCTTCAGATCGTAGCCCAGCGGCGGCACGCCATGCATCCACAAGCCCTTCTTCTTGCTCGCGATCATCTTGTCGCGTGCGCGGTCAGCATCGAGTTCGCGGTCGAACTGGCCGAACGACAGCAGCACGTTCAGCATCAGCCGGCCGATGGAGTCGGTCGTATTGAACTGCTGGGTTACCGAGACGAACTCGACGTTGTGCTCGGCCAACACGTCCCACAGCTTGTGAAAATCGCGCAGGCTGCGCGACAACCGGTCGATCTTGTAGGTCACGATGATGTCGATCTTGCCGGCGCGCACGTCGGCCATCAGGCGCTGGAGCGCGGGCCGGTTCAAGGTTGCCGCCGAGTAGCCGGGGTCGTCGTAGTCGTCGGCGACCGGAATCCAACCTTCACCTCGTCGGCTGGCGATAAAGGCTTGGCCGGCGTCGCGCTGGGCGTCGATGCTGTTGTACTCGCGCTCCAACCCTTCCTCGGTGGATTTGCGGGTGTAGACCGCGCAGCGCAGGCGGCGCGGGGTCGTGGTCGTGCTGCTCACTTCGACTCCTTCTTATTTGTGGTGCGCAGGCCGAAGAACGCCGGACCGGACCAGCGGGTACCGGTGATGGCGCGAGCGACGGCCGACAGGCTGGTGTACTGCCGGCCCAGGTACTCGGCGACGCCGGCTTGTCCAACCGTGACGCAGTGAAGCGCGCCGTTAAATTCGCGCGACAGCACGGTGCCCGGCATCGGCGCGGTGTTGCGTGCGCGCGGTGGAATCTCGCCGGACTCGACCAGCGCGCGGATGCGCCGCTGGTTCCGGTCCAAGCGAGCGCGGTCGTGTTGGCGGTACTCGATCTCCTGCAGTCGCGTCGCGATGCGGCGTTCGACAAAGCGGCGATGCTTCACCGCCGGCTCGGCGTGGTAGAGACGTTGATGCTCGGCTTTCAGCTCGGCCCACGACATCTCGGGCAGGCGCGCTAACTGCGCCAGCAGCGAGGCGGACGGTTGGAACGTGGTCGTGATCTTCGACATGCGGTTGGACTCGCGTGGACGGGTTGACATGTACGCTCGGGTCGGCCCGAAAGCCAACCCAACCGCGTCCAGTTATCGGCGGAAAGACGCGCGGGCGGCGGTGATGACCACCCGCGCGCTGGCATCACGCGCGCATCTCGGCGTCGAGTCGCGCTCGCGCGGCTTCGATAGCAGCCTGCGGGATGTCGATCTGATGCGTGTCCTCATAGCGGCCGTAGCCCGCGCGCCGCTGCGCCACGGTGTGGCGTGCAATCACGTCGATGAAATCCGGAAGCTGTGCTTCCAGTTCCGTTTCGGCGACAAACGCTTGGCTGCAACAGATGCCGTGTTCCGCTTCGCGCACCAAGCCCGGAAGGTCCTTGAGTTCGGCCTCGATCGCGGCGATTCGCTCATGCACCTGGTTCTGTGCGGCGACGACGACCTCGTACTCGGATTGCCGGCTCGGAAGGCTAATAACGTGGTCGTCGCCTTCGCTTTCGATCAGCGCTTGCGTGGCGGCGGCGCGTTCGGCTTCGACTTCGGCCTTGAGACGGTCGGCCCTGCGCTGCATTTGATCAGCACGGGCACGCGCTTTCGCCAGTTCGGCTTGCAGCGTCGCCTTTTGCTCGGTGAGACGCTGCAGTTCGGTCTTTCGGGCCTTCAACGAGGACGGTGCCTCGACTCGCCAGCGCAAGCCCCGATGTTTCACGCTGAGCGTGCTAAGGGCGCTCTCGCAACTGCGCAGGTGGGCGAGGGCGCGATTAGATTCGGCGAACAGGGCCTGTTCTTGCGTGGACCAGGTGGTGGAATTCGATCGCTGCTCCAGTTCATGATAGGCGCGGGCCTTCTCGCTGTAATCGGACTTGGCCTGAGCCAGCGATTGTTCGGCGCCTCGCAATTGCGCATCGACCTCGTTGAACTCCGCGCACAGTTCGTCGTAGCGGGACGGGTTGGCGTTCTTCTGCTTCTTGGTAAACGGATTGAGTTTCATCGGTTCTCCAGGTAGTTGCGCTACTTCGGGTCAAGCAGCCAGGGGTTGGCGGCGTAGAGGCGCGCGGGCAGCACGTAGGCGAGGTAGGCCAAGGTCTCGTAGGGCGACGGCGCGTCTGTGCGCCGATCGGGTTCGGCGTGGCGTAGCTCTGGGGCGTAGTCGATGACTTGCGCCCCCGGGTTGGCGGGCGGGACGCTGGGCGGATCGGTAGGCGATGTCACGGTGACGTTCCTTTGCGGGTGCGGGAGGGGCGGCGCGCCGCCGCTTCGGCGGCGTCCAGTTCTTCTCGGGTGGTGTCGGCTGGCGCCCACACCGGGTATTCGTGCTCGGCCTGTCCGCCGGGGAGTCGGGTGATCCGCCATTCGGCGCCGCGGCGGGTGTGCCCCCGGCTTTCCAGGTCGATGCCCTTCATGCGGTAGGCGGCGGCGATGCGCCGAAGTTCGTTGCTGAACCCCTTGGGCGAGCGCGGCCAGAGCGATCGGTCCGAGTCGCATAGCGGGCCGAGCAATTTGTGCAGCGTGCCCGCCGTTCCAATCCAGGGCAGCGTTTCGCGGTGCAGGAACTTGTCCAGCGCGGAGGCGACCGGATTGTCGTCAAGCGCGCGGTCGATGCCGGAACGCACCAGATCGGCATAGCGGGCCTGGAAGGTGCCCTGCGGTTGCCGCAGCGCGAGCGCGACCGCTTCGCCCAGCCGCTCGAAGTCGGCCATGCGCTGCTTGATCGGAAGCGCGACCGCCGGGACCATCTGGAACACCAGCGCGAACAGGTCGAGCAGGCCGGTGAAGACGGCGGCCCGGTCGGATTCCCAAGCGGTCCGGGCGACCGCGTCGTCCTTGCGGCGAGACGCCGGAATCGGCGGCACATTCAGGTGGACTACGCGGTCGATCAGATCCGGCCGGGTGGCGATGACCGAGATGCCGTTCAGGATGACCGGCCGCTTGGTTTGCAGGACGTGCTCCTCGCCGTTGGTGAACAACTGGCGGGCGGCGAAGCCGCCGCCGGTCGCGAGCGTGCACAGCGCGTCCTGCTGCTCGGCGGTCAGGCTCGACAGGTTCTCGTAGGACACCAGCCAGTTGTTGGCGGCGGCGACGAAGATGTCCTCGACGGTCTTCGGCCGACCGCGCAGCGGCACCTTGTTCGGATCGACCAGGTCGCGCAGCACCGACTGCGTCGTCGACTTCGCCGAGCCTTGCTCGCCGACCAACTCCAAGGCCGGGAACGGTGTTTCTGGCCGCAGGCAGTCGAGCAGCCACGCCAGGACCAACAGCCGGTCCTCGGTGCGGACATTGATATGGTCCCAGAGGCGGTCCAGATCCCGGCCGTCCCAGAGGTGCGGGTTCGGAACCGGCAGCGCGCGCATCGCCGGGGTGCGGATGAACAGCACGGGCGAGGTCTCCAGCAGCTGCCAACCGGCGTCGCCGATGTGCACCACACGCCAGAGCGGATCGCCCAGGTCGAGGTAGTAGCCGTCGTCGGTGCGGGCGGCGCGCAGATGCACCTGCACGGACTCGCCCTCGTGAATGCCAGCGGCGGCGAGGGTCGCCAGCGCGGCCTTAAGTAAGGTGTCCTGCAAGCCGGCCCGGCGCTCCGTCCACCACAGCGAACGCAGCCAATCGGCGAAGCCGCTGGACTGCACGCGCCATACCTGCCGGTGGTCGTCCATCGGGATGACCGCGATGGCCTGGCGGTCTGCATCGTGGAACAACTCGCAGCGCGATCGCGCCAGCGCGACCAGCGTATCCAGGGTCGAACCGCCGCCATCGTCTTCGGCGTCGGCACGCTGGATCGCGCGGTCGAGTTCCGCCAAGGAAAGATCGGCGTTCGCCTTCTTCGCTTGTTTGCGCAGGCGGGCAAACGCGCCGGCATCGAGATGACGCAGTTCCGCCCAGGCCGCGATGATCGAGGGCGCCAGAGCGGCGCCGACATCCTCGGCGGAGGACGCGATGGCCGTTTCGATCTGCTGCTGCAGGTGCGTCGCCACGTCGGCGGCGGCCGAGTCGGAGTGCAGCGACATCTCAGCGGATGCCCTCGTCGGAGGGCGTGACGCGCTCGCCATGGCGGGCCAGCCACGCCAGCACGTCGGCCTTGCGGTAGCGCACGCGGCGGCCGATGCGGGTGTAGCTCGGGCCTTCGCCGCGGCCGGCGACGGCTTCCAGCCAAGCCACGGTGTAGCCCAGGCCGGCGGCGGCCGTGCGGCGGTCGAGCAGGGCCGCGTCGGGCGCGGCCCAGAACAGGCGACTGAGTTCGGTTTGCCGCTGTAGGGCGCAGCGGCGGGTCGTGCGGGCGGTCATCGGGCTCCATCGAGGTCTGCCGGGGGAAGCGGCAGGATGGAGGCCGGCGGCCTGCGAAAGATGCAAATGCAGGAATCATTCCTGCACTGCATTTTTAGCGACGGCTGGCTGGGGTCTCTTGCTCCAGCAGCTTCAGCGCCAGTGCGACCCTGCGCTCGAAGGTGTTGAAGCCGACGACGTCGGGGCCGAACAGTTCCTTCGCGGTGGCCAAGACCGCGACACCGATTTGCTTGGCGTTCGGCCTGCCGTCGGGGCCGATTCGATACGCCGGCTGCGTCTTCGCCAGTACCAAGGCCATCATGCCGACTCCCTTGAGATGGCTGACTTCCGCGGCGTCGCTGCCATCCGGCAGGTCGATCTGCCGAGCCTCGTCGAACAGGAACGGCGGTCGCTCGGTCGCGCTGACCTGCTCGAACCAACGGCGCAGGCTGGCCTTTTTGATGACCAGGCGGTCCTTCTCGATCAACTCATCGACCGGCTGGTCGTAGTACGTCTTGCCGTTGGGCGCGCTGACGCCGAGGTCTTCGTACTCCAGTCGGCCATCGCGCAAGGCGTGAACCAGGGCGGAGCGCTTGGCGCGCATGCAGGTCGTGACGCCGTGAATCTGCTGTAGCTGGTCGGGCTGGAAGCCGCACCACAGCGCGACCGCGTCATCGAGGCGGATGTTGTCGCTAAGGTCCCAGTAGCGCAGGCAAGCGTGCAGGTCGGACGGGGAGGAGGTCATCGGTGGCGTCGTCGAGGGGGGAAAGCCCGTGACGGTAGTGACGATACATTCGCCGCGCAACCTCGCGGAACGTCACGAGCCATTGGACTTCGGTTTGATAGTCGTTTTGGGGTACCCGTGGAAACCATCAAACCGAGAACCACAGGCCGCGCGTGGTCGGGGGAGGCTCTGACATCGCCGTGACGGTGGTGACGGACGTGACGATGATTCTCCTATGTTTGCTTCTGAGGAAAGGGGTATCGGCGAGCGGCATATTCCTTCCGGCCAGACTGAACATAGAAGGCGAACCGTCACCACGATCACCATCGTCACACCTTCGCCTACTTGGTGACGGTGGTGATCGTGGTGACGGTTGCTCTTCTATGTTCGTTCCTGGGAAAGGGGGGAATAGTCCGCCGTCACCATGCTCGCGGTCCGACCCGCCACAGTGGCGCGTTTGCGTTCGGGCTAAACGCGAGCGTAATCCGACGAACTATTCCTGGCTGGGTTCAGCTACCGGTTAATTCTGCAAATTTTCACAATGAGATGCCGCCGCCGGCGAGCCGGCGAACCGGCGGCGCGGGTGGCAGGTCAGAGGCCGAGCAGGTAGGCGTCGCGCTGGCTGAGGGCGACGTCGGCTTGCGCGTTGGTCAAGCCGGCGGCGACGAAGGCAGCGCGCAGTCCGGCGTCGTCGTCGGCTTCGTTGTTGCTGAGCTGGTCCTCGACGAAGGCGAGCAGCACGGATGGCAGGTCGGCGAGGAGTTGGTCGATGGGCATGGCAGCGGTCCGTGGTCGGGATCGCATGAACGCTTCCTTCCTTAGATGAAGCAAGCGAAGTGCTTGGCGCATTGCTGCGCCACGCACTCGTGGACAGGTGTCGGACAGCGAGCCGGGCGATGCCCGGCTCGCAATCGGCTTACTCGGCGGCGGCGTTGCCGTCGGCGCCGGGCTGCTCGGCCTCCGTCTGGATGCGGTACACCCGCTCCTCCTTTCCTTCCTTATTAGATGTCAGCGGGTAGCCCTTCTTGCGGACGGTGCCGGCGAAGAATCCGCGCACCGAGTGCGCCTGCCAGTTCGTCGCCGCCATGATCTGCGGGATGGTCGCGCCTTCGGGGCGGCTGAGCAGGCCGACGACCAAGTCCAGCCGGTTCTGCTTGGGCGGGTCGGCAGGCGCGGTGGCGGCGTAACTGACGTGGCCGCCGTTGTCGCCGCCGGCCTCGTTGGCCTCGGGCACCGCCGGCTCCGGCGGCTCGCAACCTGCGGTCACCCAGCCCGCGCCCGTCAGGCGGTAGCCGGCGTCGTGCGGCTCGACCAAGCCGTTGCGCAGCAGGGCGCGCACGACGCTGGTGCGGGCGCCACCCAGCAGGCCGGTGGGATAGTCCTCGACGTAACCGCTGGTGTTGACGGCCATTTCGAGGACGTGGCGCTGGTTGTCGGACAGTTCGATGGTGGTCATGATCAAGTTCCTTCTTGGAAGCGGGAGTGCAGTTGGCGCGCGCGGCTTGGGCCAACCCATTCGCCTTCGGGGTCGAGGCCCCGGCGGATGAGTTCCTCGCGAGCGAGGTAGTTGAGGTCGAGGGTTCCGTTGGCGGCGGCGACCAGCACTGAGCTGGCCACCGCGCGCAGGAACCAAAGGTCGGCGTCACTCGCCGAGGACACGGGCGACCGTCCAACTCTGGTAGGTGCTGCCGTTGAGCAGGCCGACTACGCTCTCAAGGGGCAGCTGCTGCAGCGCGAGTGCGGCGCGGCGCCGCAGTTCCTCGTGCGCCAGCGCACTGACGTTCGCTCCGGTGAGCGGGGTGAGATCAGCGAGTACCGTCTCCGGGATGCTGCGCAGGCACTCTTTAAACATGTCGCTCGGTTGCATCGTGTTGGCCTCCGTGGCCGTCGTTGGGTGACGGCATGAACGCTTCCTTCGGCGGTGAATCCAAGTCGAATTCGCGAAGAAGAACGGACGTTCTCGAAGGCGGACAGGTGTCCGACAGGTTCGTCGTGAGCAACTGCGCTAAATAGGCCAATTGGCCGATTAACGGGCGGCGGCCTCGTGAAGCGATGCATACCCACGATGCCTAAAAAGTGCGAATTCGGACCTTTTCCAACCGTCTGTCTGGCGGAGCGAAGCGCTGGACGGAAGTGCGACCTGCCCTTGCATGGGCGAGCGACCGGCGAGATAGGATGGCTCCAGGCCGATTGGATACTCTTGTATGTCGCTTTCAATCCGTCGGGCAAAGGCGCATGCCGAAGCGCTGCAGCAGGCCTTGGAAGTCGGTGACACCTGGGATGTCACGGATGCCGAGCGTGCCTTCAACTTCAAGAAGCGTTGGGACGAACTGATTGTCCGCGCGCCGAGAGGAACGCGGCGGCACTACGAACTGCCGGGCGCGCGCATTGCCGAAGAGTCGCCGACGTTCAAGCGCTTGGTCGTGCCGATGCGGGAAACCGGCAAATTTGCCGGTTTGTGAGCGAGAGCATTGCAGCGCAATGCTTCCGGAGGAAAAAGGCGTGCGACCTTCCTGCTGTTGGATGGCAGCCAGAGTTGCAAATTTGCAACTTTGCTAGAGCCTTGCTACGCAAGGTATTGCGGAGAAAAAGGACCAAAAGGTCGCCGAGCCTGGTTGCGGAAAAGATGCAAATTTGCACCTTTTTTCCGGAGTCCGTTGAAGCGCGTGGCTTTCCGCTGAAATCGATTCGCGACCTATCCGCGCGGGTGCAAACCGAGTTGACGAGTGCGAACCTCTTAAGTGCAAACCTGATCTGCGACTCTGACGCTAGCGAGGTTTTGCGGCGTCGCCCCCCGATGTACCTAAGCTGAAGGAAGGACCCGCAGATGTTGCCGTTCGTCGGATGACGAGCGGCGGCGTGAGCGGCGTGTACCTGGAAGGTGGCGCTGCAGTCGCCACTTCACTTGGTCGCGCTCACGCGGCAACAAGCCGCGCTGTGTAGCCCTTAGCGCTTAAGGCGCTTCTTCCGTTCCATGCGATTGATCTGGACGATAGACCGCAGGCCGCTTTCCGCCTTCACCAGCGCCATGACGATGAGCGCGTGCTCTTTCGCGCCGGTACGAACCATCTCCTTGGAGATGTCGCCCCAATGCCGAATGCGCCGCTCCCGGCACCAATCCTCGAAGCGCTCCCAGGCAAGCTGTACTAGTTCTTTCATTTTTTACTCCAGGTATGCAAAGCGCCGAGTGACGCCTCTGCGTAGCCGGCATTCCGACAGAATCGGCGGCGGCTGTCTTTCAAACTAGTTTGAAAAAAGACGCCGGTGGGATTGACGCGCGCAAGTGAAAGACGAGCGGCACTGCCGCTCGCCCCATCGATCGTTACGATTCGATCCTGGTCACGTGGGCATGGAAGACCAGAACGATCTCGCGCTTGGCGGACTCGACGTCGCGGACCACCGGGTGGCAGAGGTGGCGCTTTCCGCCGGCCTCTTGGATGTAGACGCTCCGGCCTTGCTTCGAGACAGAGAAGTGGCGGACGCCGTCGGGGCCGTCCGCGTGTGCGTGGAACCAGTGTTTCTCTTGGGATCTAGCCAAAGCGAGTCTCCAGGTGGTGGGGAGACGTAATCCTAAAGCCGGGCTAACTTAGCTCCTGCGACTTCGACATGTATAACCCGCTTACACACAAAGTCCTGCCCAACTGGGCGACCGTGGCCCGACTCGGGAGGAGTAGGAGGAGGCCCGGGGCGGGGCGGCATATGCGAGAAGAGGAGGGCACCTTCGTTTTCGCGTGTAGTGCCAGGTCGAAATACAACGTCACAACCGTCACGACCGTCACAGCGCCAGGACTCCGTGATGGTCGTGACGTTCGTGACGGACACGTCTCTATGTTCCGCCTCGGAGAGAAGAGCATGCCCTGCCGGGCATATACCCCTTTCCGCGTAGCAAACATAGAAGGGCAACCGTCACCAACGTCACAACCGTCACGGCATCGCGAAAGCGCTTGAGCTCCCGCCGGCCTGGCCGCATCGTGTTCGCAGGTCAACTACGAGTACGAAGCGGCATGAAGAAAGCGAACCGCAATCAACCTCGGCGCGTTGCGCGGACGCCCAGGCAGGCGGCCGGACCGCATGACGGCCTTGAGGCGAAGCTGCTGAAACTCTGCGCCGACATCGGCTGGATCTGCGGATGGCGGGAGGAGCGGCTCGAACGGGTGCCGTCAGCACGCCGTTCGTCGCGCAAGCGCGTCATGCTCGGCCGCGCGCTGGCGGCGGAGGCCAGGATGCAGGAGGTCGAGGCATTCCGACCCGTCGAGGTTGCGTTCGTATCGAGCAGGCGAACCGCCTACTTGCAGGCCGAGCCGGCGGCCGAAGCGAGCGGCTTCGCCGATATCGTAATCGACCTTCAAGACGAACTGGCGAGGCTGGAGCGGGCGGGGTGGGCAACCCACTCCCTTAGCGAGGCCGCGAGCCGATATCTCGACCAAGTTCCACGGATCGCCGCGCGTCCGCTAGTTGGCCTTCGGATTCCGCAGATCTAACTCGACACTTTCGGAAAAGACGCTCTCGAACCCGGCGTAGGGTAGGGGATCAGAGCTGGTCGCCAAGCGCTCGATGCGCGCCCTCGTGTTCGCGTCCAAGGTACAGCTAGAAGGTAACTCAATCCTCATTAGTCGCCCTCCGCGCTCTTGGTGGAGTCGGACCCGACAGTTCACTCCGTGAGGCAATACTTGCGGATAAAGCATCTGCATGAGTGCATCTCGGAGAGCCATCATGTAGCGCTCGAGAAGGTCGCTATCCCGAGGAACTGCCGCCCCTTGGGCCGATAGGTCGCGGAGTTGTTGCTGTCGTTCTAGCTGCAGGGGAGACAACGACTCGGCTGAGGCCGCGCCACCAACCTCGCCTAAGACGAGCTGGGTCTCTGCGGGCGGATTCTGCGCAGTGACGCCCGTGCCGTCCGTGGTCTCAGCGGTCGGGCCGGGCGCAGCAGTCGGAACTGGCAGTTCCATAGATTCTGAAGCGGCCGGAGCAGATGTTGTCAGCGGCTGTGGGTTCGGGCTAGCCGGTTCGTCGTTTCGATGGTGCTCTTCCGGAGCTGACTGCGACCCTGCGGGATGCGAGGTGTCGATGTTCACTATGAGGGCCAACGTGGTGGAGCCCTGTATTCGTGAATCTGGTGCTGAAGGTGGAGAAAACTGCTGCGCGACATAGAGCAAGACGAAGAGGCAGGCATGTAGCAACAAAGTAAAGACGAAGGCGCGAAGCTCGTCGCTTCTGCCTTCGTCTACGCCAGAAGGTCTTGCTTGCTTGGGCGGGGTCAACGAGTCCAAAGATTCTGTGGAGGCGGATCGGCGACAATGAAACTTCGAGATCGAAGTGGTTTAATCAATAAAAACTTCACCATCCCTGCTTGAAATGGTTTCCCGGATAAATTTCCCATTAACCATCTCTGAGGAAAGAAGATTTCAATACATTGGACTATGCAAAGCGCTCCAGTCGTAGCTGTTGGCGGCCAGCTATTTATGGATGAAGGTGAATGGCTCTGAGTAGAACCAGCATCCCTTCATTGTGCGTAAGCCTAGCCGGTATCTACGATCATTTTCGCTGCTGGTCAGCGAGTAGAAGGTGAGCGACTGGCCTGGCGCGACCTGCGCCGTGCCATTAGCTGGAAAGTAGTCTTCGAGGGTGTCGTGTTTATTCCACCATTTGCCCTCACTGTCCTCCCGTTGCAGCACGGCAGCTCCGGGATGAAGCTCGGGCAGGTCTCCTTTATAGATCGGCACCGTGATCTTCAGGGTGGAGTTGTTGCGAAGGACAAACTTCCCAGCCTGCTCCCCTTTGTTTTGGCGACCAGCGTCTGATTCGATGAAGGAAATCGTTACTGATTTCGCGGCATCGTCTTCCTTTCGACATGACTTTGCTGTGCCGGCGGACGGAAAGCAGAGTGCGCTCAGCGTGATCGCGAAGAGAATCGTTCTCATGGCGCATGCCTCGTTACTTTGTAAATGTGTGCTTGCCGGAAAGATCCCATTTTTTTGCCGAATTGACCGCGGTCTGCCACGCGCCAAAATTAAGATAGTCGAGCATCTTCATCTTGTTGGCCGATTGGCACTCAACAAGTGACGCGTAAGAAGTGCCTTTCAGTTGACTTTCCATTTCCTGCGCATCGCCCTTGGCAGTCGCGAACCAAGTCTGAAAGTCCTTAACGTGTTGCTTCTCAGCCTTCATGTTGTCGTAAAGGATCGAATTACTTGAATAGCTGGGGCGTAAATAAATGATGGGTTCCATCGTAATCGAAAATTCCTGCAGCGAGAATAGACCCGACGCGCATTCGCAGTCCGCTCGTAGCTTCCAGTCGATAGCCGTACGTGCGGACGTCTGCGGCTTGAAGTAGTTCTGTCCATCGGTAGGAAACGTCTTCATGGGGCCGCCATCCGTAATGGTGTTCGAAATCCGTATGGGCAATTCGGTCCATTGGAGCAGCCCTGTGGGGTCGGACCAGATGAGTGGAGAGCTTGAGACGTAGCTATAGGTGTTGAATCCAGCAAGCAGCCCAATAGGGTCGCTCTGGAGATAGCGCCCAGTACTAGGGTCGTAGTCCCGATGCAAATTGTAGTGCGTACCGCTGACCACATCGAACTGTTGCCCAGGGAACCGCATGTTGAACACGAGCGCTGTGCCATCCTGATCTGGGTCCTGATTCGGCGGACTGTTGCCGAAGGATTCCCCCTCCACGTCCCACTTCCATACCGCAACGTTGCGGTTGGGGGCGATCACCACACGGGGCGTGCCGAGCGCATCGGCCTCGATATAGTGCAGCGCGGTATTCGCTGCATCGGTCTGCAACAGCGCGACCGGCAGACTGCCCAGCCAGATGACCTGTTGCTTCGGCTTGCCCGTCGCATCGTACTCACCGATCCACTGGCCGGACTCGCCGTAGATCGCAAAGCTGCTGGTGCTGGCGCCAAGGTAACGGCGCACTTGCTGCCCCTTACCGTCATAGGCGTACTGCATCAACGGCGTACTCAGCGACTTGACCCCAACCATGCGCCCGGTCTCGTCGTAGTCGAACTCCTTCTGCAGCCCACCGATGGACGTGGTGTTGCCGAGCGTGTCGTAGCTGCGGGCCACTGTGCCGACCTTGGTCAAGCGGTGACTAGTATCCTCATAGGTGTAGTCGGTCTTGCGACCGCCGGTCGTGATCGAGTCGCGGTTCCCCGTCAGGTCGTAGGTGTACGACTGCAGGATGCTGTTCGTGCTGCCGTCCTTGGTTGTCAACAGGCGGGACAACTGGTCGTACTCGTACCGTCGGACCGGCGGGTCAGCCTGATCGCCCTTGCGGACGGCCTTCAGATTGCCCACCTCATCGAACTCATAACCGATGGACAGGCCGCCCGGCGCGGCGTCCTGAACGATGCCGGGTTGGTAGTTCTGGTTGTAGGTCCGCACCAAACTGCGGCCGTTGCCGTATGTCCAGCCCGCAAGAGGGCCGAAGGGGTAGTAGGTCGCGTTCTGAAGCACGATCTCGCGCGCACGGCCCGGCACGGTGACACCCACCGTGGTCAGCTTGCCGACAGCGCTGTACCCGTAGTCAACGACGGTGCCGTCTGGATAGGTCATCGTTCCCAGTTGGCCGGCCGCCGTGTACCCGTATCGCAAAGTGAACGCGGTGCCGCTGATCGTTTGCTGTTTGCGGGTGACCCGGCCAAAGCGATCGTAGCAATAGCGTGTGCTGCCGCTGGCATCCACCATTTCCGACAGGCGACCCCGGCTGGCGCGTTCGTCCGCACCGCAGATCGTCGGGGTGACGTCGTAGGTCAGGGTGACATCCAACGTCCGGTTGTCGCCGTACTGGGTGCTGACCATCCGGCCCAAGGCGTCGGTACCGTAACGCCTCACCACGCCTTTGGCGTCGGTGGCGGTTTTGAGGTTGCCGGCAGCGTCGTAAGTGCTCGTGCTGGCGCCGGTGTCCGGACTCGTCAGCTGCAGCAGATCACCCAGCGCGTTGCGGGTATAGACGGTGTCCAAACCCTTCGGATCCGTCACTTTCGTGAGCTGGCCCAGCGCGTCATATTCGTACAACGTATCGACAGGCAAGTTGAACTGGCCCGAGAATTCGCGTTCTTGCTTCAGTTGTCCCAAGCCGTCATACGTATAAAGTTTGCCTCGCCTCCAGTACGTGGCGTTGGCATTCCACAATGCATCCCTGTACTGATGCAGCTTGCCGTTAGCCATGCCATACCGGGTGATTCGCCCATAGGCATCCGTCACCGACTGCAATTGTCCGAGGCGGTCATACACGGCGCTGGACTTCGCCAGCACCGTGCCGTCTGCGCGGAGGATCTCTTGCTTCTCGCGATCGCCGAACTTGTTCAGGGTGTACCGGATGCGGTTGCCGTCCTGATCGATGATGTCGGTCAGAAGATGCTGGGCGCCGTACTTGTACTCGCCGAAGCTACCGTCGGGCAGGCGCACCTTCTTGACCGCGCCGGTCGCTTCGTACTCCAGGCGGGTGATTAGATCATCCGTTTCCCGGCTGTCGTCTGGGCCGCGGACCTTGACCGCGGCCGGCCAACCCTGCGGGTGGTACTCCAGGTCCGTGATCAGACCATTGGTGTCGCGTGTCCGGGCAACGCGGCCCGCGCCGTCGTAGCGGACCACTTCATTGGTGTTGCCGGCGGCGTCGATGACCCGGCGCAGGTCACCTTTGCGGTACTCGCAGGTGATTGGGGCGGTGGCGCAGGTGGCGGCATCGCTGGCGTAGTACTCGAACCGGGTGACGTCGCTGACATCGGTGCGGGGACCGTCCACCGACAACACCAAGCCGACCTTGGGGCAGGTGCCCGCATCCACCTGTGGTTGTTCGCAATACGTGGTGGCCGATGATCGAACTTCATTGCGGATCGGATCACGTGCGGATTCGAGGGTTACCTGGCCCCGCACGTTCACGTCCCATCGCTCCTCTAGCACCATGGTGCCCTGGGCGTCGTACGTACGCCGCGCCGATAACTGCTCATAGTTGGGATACCAATCGGTCTCTACTGTCTTGAGCGCTGTAGGCGAAATGACATTGGCGTCGAGGTAGGTCGTCTTAGTGACGCGTCCTTTCGGGTCGCGCTCGAAGACTGTTCTGCTGCCGTCGAATCCCCCAATCTGCTTAACCGTGCCATCTGGATGGTAAGACAAGGACTTCAGGTTTAAGGTGTTCTTGCACATCGCCGAGCTATAGCTCGTTGGGCGGTCCTCACCGTTGACGGTAGTGCGTTCGATCAACGCTACACGGACGTTGTCTTCAAACACCTCCATAAACGAGGGGTTCGTCGGATATGTGACCTTGCGCTCGACCCCGCCAGCGGTTTGCGTGGTTTCCGCTTGACCCCGGCTGTCGTAACTGAATCGTGCTTTCTCCTGGCCGTTCGCATCAAGAGTCTTGGTCAAGAGACGGTTGGTGTAAATGTAGTAATGGCCAAAGCCGCCGCCGCCGGACACGGAATAGAGCAACTTATCGTCGGGCGCCGTACTTGCGTCGACGTAGCTGTACGTGACTCGGTTCCCATCGGCCTGGGCGACTACATCGAGATAGCCATCGCTACGATACTCAAGCGTGATGGCTCGACCCTGCTCGTCTGTGACGCGGCTTAGTTTCGATCCGTTGTACTGGAAGGTCAGAGTGCCGACTGAAAACTCACGTTGGACGAGGCGGCCCGCAGCATTAAAGGTGTCCGTATACCCCTCCGGCGAGACATGCTTGAAGCGCCTGCCGTCAGGACCGGAGAAACTGGTAACAGACCCGCCATCGGGCGCCACGACCACGACCGTGCCGTCAGGCCGCAGTGTCAGGTAGTGGATCCTCCCGTCGTCCAGGGCAAGCTCGTACAAGCCGTCGCCCTTGTCGAAAATCCGGCTGCTGAACGAATGGGACCAACCACGCCCCAAGCTGACCCGTTTGGCCTCCCAGCCGCTGTTGTAGTAGCGATTGAACTCGAGAAGACCATTGCTGCCGGCGGCATCGAGATCGCGGACCTCCTCGAACTTGTTGCCATTGAAGGCATTGATCGGGTTGCCAAGACCAACCTGACACGAAGGTTTGCCCAAGGTATTGGGGCCAGTGTCTTTGCGGTAGTAGTACCGATTCCAGGCGCCGCCGTAGGGCTGGAAGGGGCTGGGGTCGATGTAGTCAGGGCCGGAGTAGACGGTCCAGCCCCATGCCATCTCGATGGCACCAAACCGAACGATCTGGGTACTGCTACCGGAGCCATAGGTGGTCTGTACTTCGACGCCTGGCACTACATGGCATGGCTTCTCACTATCGGGAGTGACGCGGGTTTCACGCTCCGGAGTAGTGGCTGGTAAATCAAGCCGGTTCGCATACTCTTTCTCGCACTTCTGCATCGCGTACGAGTACGTGGCGTAATCAGAAGTGTTCAGCGACTCATGCTGCGCAAGAGCCTGAGGTCCATGTGCCAACCCAATGACCAGAGCCGTGGTAGTCCATGTCTTTTTCATGTGATGTCCTTATCAGACGCAAATGGGCGACAGGCCGGAGCGTTCTGTTTGGGGCGCGGTAGGGAGAAGAGTCGAGACGGTTCCATGTCAAAGCAACGTAGGGCCACGAGATCCGTATGGCAGTAAGGCGCATCATTCTTCAACCGAGTTTCGCTGGCAAGCATCTCGCACTGCGAGACCATTGATCGGGTCGTCAGCGGTGCGAATGTGACTTCGTTCAGCGTGTTGTGGTTGTAGCAATCTGTGCGCGCAATCGTGCCGTCCGGGGCGGCGACTCGGACTTGAGTCGGTAGGCCACGATAGAGGTAGAACTGCCGGGCTTGGGCTCGCGCGGCAGCGGTGGCCCCGTCTCGACTGGCGAAGGGAACAGGCTGCGGTGTGCCGTCTACCTGGACCCGCCAATGCGCCGAGTCCAGACGAACGACATCGAAGGAAATCACAGGCGAATCTTGTGCATCTTGCATCGTGGACTCTTCGTTAGAGCGAGGGGGACACGCTAGCAGAGCCATCCAGGGCGGTGATGTAGGAAACTTCTGATTTTGTTTGCGCGGTTGCCGAGGCGTTTTCAGCGTTCGTCCATCTATATTCTGCGCTGCGCCCAGATTCGACTCGGCGAAAAGCAAATTTGAAATGATTGAGTTGATGGTGTCGCGGTCGTATTGGTTAAGTCCGTCCCGGAAGCGTGAGGCCGAGGACGAAAATGATCCGTGTGTTCTTGATCGACGATCATCCGCTGGTGCGTATCGGGATGACCTGGGTGCTGGAGACGCAGAAGGACCTGCGTGTCGTGGGTGAGGCCGACAACGGCGTTAGCGCGCTGGCCGGTGTCGCGCGCCATCGTCCCGATGTGGTGATCTGCGATTACCACCTGCCGAACTGGGACGGCTTGGAGGTCACCCGTCGACTGCTGGAAGAACAGCCGGACCTGAAGATTCTGATCGTCTCGGTGGTTGACGGCGGTCCGGTACCGCGCCGTCTGCTGGCGGCCGGCGCGATGGGATACGTATCGAAGGCCCGCGACGGCAGCGCGGTCGTGCGCGCGGTGCGCGAGGTCGCCGCTGGCCGGCGCTATCTGGACGACGCGCTGGGCGCGCGGATGCTGTTCGAGACGACGCCGTTCGACCAGCTCAGCTCGCGTCAGCTGGAGGTCGCGCTGCTCATGGTGCAGGGCAAGCGCAACGCCGAGATCGCGCTGGAGCTGGGCCTGACCGAGTCCACTATCCGCACCGTGCGGGCGAAGGTGATGGCCAAGCTTGGCGTTCAGACCGACATCGCGCTGGCGCGGTTGGCGATGGACTGCGGGCTGATTCCGCCCGCCGGAGACGGCGGCGGGTTCCGTTCGAATCGCTCCGGGTAACCAAAACCCCGATCCAACCGCGAAAACACCCCCTCTCAAATCCACCTTGTTTTTGGCACTTTGCGCACACGAGCGTTTGGTCTCAGGACCAACCGACCGGAGAAAAGAGGGCAGGAGAGAGAGGAAAACGGGCCAATTCGGCGCCGCGCGGGAAACCCCAAAACCAAACGCCCCTCGCAAAGGCCCGCCAGTAACGGGGCTTGCAGAGGGGCGTGCGGACGGCGGAGAAACTTTCCCGCCGGGAATATGGCGCGCCTGGAGGGATTCGAACCCCCGACCAACGGCTTCGGAAGCCGCTACTCTATCCGGCTGAGCTACAGGCGCTTTGAGATCGCGCACGGCCGGGTCGCGGCGTGCGGCCGTGCATCATAACGGAATCCGGCGATTTGGGTGAGGCCGCGGGTCCGCGACGTCCGGCCTGGGCCGCCGCGCTCGCGACGGCGCGCCTGCCGCGCGACAGTCCGGTCGGGCCGGCCGCCTCATTGGGCAAGGACGCCCCGGCGGGCCGGGGTCGGGCCTGCGAGCCCGGCGCGTTACTCTATGGGCCTATGCAACGCGCCCATTCCCACCTGCCCGCGCCGGACTGGCGGCGGCGCCTGTCCCTGTATTGGAAGCTGACCCGCGGCGACCGGCCGATCGGCTGGCTGTTGTTGCTGTGGCCGACCTGGTGGGGGCTGTGGATCGCGGCCGGCGGGATGCCGTCGCTGTGGGTGCTGTTCGTGTTCTCGGCCGGGGTCTGGCTGACCCGGGCGGCGGGGTGCGTGATCAACGATTACGCCGACCGCTGGCTGGATCCGCACGTCGAGCGCACCAAGCACCGGCCGCTGGCCACCGGCGAGGTGCGCGGGCGCGAGGCGCTGGCGGTGTTCGCGGCGCTGATGCTGGCGGCGTTCGCGCTGGTGCTGACCCTCAACCGGCTGACCGTGCTGATGAGCGCGGTCGGCGTGGTGTTGGCGGCCAGTTATCCCTATCTCAAGCGCTACACCCACTTGCCGCAGGTCTACCTGGGCATGGCCTTCGGCTGGGGCATCCCGATGGCGTTCGCGGCGGTGCGCGGCGAGGTGCCGGCGGTGGCGTGGCTGTTGTATGCGGCCAACATCCTGTGGTCGACCGCGTACGACACCTGGTACGCCATGGTCGATCGCGAGGACGATCTCAAGATGGGCTCGAAGTCGACCGCGATCCTGTTCGGCGATCTCGACCTGGTCGCCATCGGCGTGCTCTATGCGCTGATGTTCGCCGCCTTGTTCCTGGTCGGCCAGCGCACCGGGCTGGGGCCGTGGTACTACGCCGGCCTCGCGGCGGCGGCGGCGTTGGTGGCGTACGAGTTCGTCATCGCGCGCGGGCGCGAGCGCGAACGTTGTTTCCGCGCGTTCCTGCACAACCACTGGGTCGGCCTGACGATCTTCGCCGGTCTGGCGCTGGACTATTTGCTGCGCAATACCAGCACGGTTGCCTGAACGTTGTTCAGGTTGGAAGGACGGTCGCGGGCTCAAGAACTGCGTACTTCAAGTGGCGTTGACAGCTCGATTGGCACACTCGCGGCACGCCTAAGCGGGGGATAGGGCGCCTGACCTGGTCTTGCGCGCGGCCCGTCCGCCCGGCGTCGTCCGTCCGCCGTTCGAACCGGAAGTCCGCATGACCCTCGTCCTCTCCGCGCGCCGCCCGCGCGCCCGCCTGGCCGCGCAGTTCGCGGCGATCGCCGCCATCGGCCTGGCCGCCCTGTTGTCGCCGCTGGTCGCGCAGGCGCAGTTCGCCACCGGCGGCGCCGGCCGGTTCAAGCAGAACATCTATTGGTTCGACTGGGGCACCACGCCGGACAACATCCCGCAGGCCGGCACCACCGTGACCAATACGATCCCGCTGTCGGGGCAGGAACTGCGCGTCACCTGTTCGTTGAGCAACATCAGCGGCGGCACCGGGCCGACCCTGCGCATCTACCGGCCGGGCAACTGGACCGGCGACGGCCTGGACGATCTGTACAACATCGGCGGCACCGGCAGCGCCAACACCATGGACATCGGCCTGCGCAACCGCGTGGACGGGGTCACCGCCAACTTCGATTTCGCCTGTTCGGCCACGCTCGGCGCGCCCGGCCAATCCAATCCGCCGGCCTACCAGCTCGACGGCCTGGTCGTGGCCGACGCCGAGCAGTCCTCCGGCGCCGAATACCTGCAGGCCACCATCAACAGCACCAACGGCGGCCTGCCGACGGTGTGGCGCATCATCGACCGCTTCCGCTCCTCCAACTGCGCCGACGGCACCCCGACCACGCTGACCGAAAGCGGCGGCAGCAGCACGCTGCGGTTCGGCGCGGCGCCGTTCTGTTCTTCCGGCCCGATGGGCATCGCCTTCATGGAAAACGCCACCCGCGCGAGCGTGCAGTTCCGCGGCGGCGGCGGCTCGGCGGTGGCGCTGGGCGTGGTGGTGGTGGACTCCACCGACCACGGCGACGCGCCGGCCAGCTACGGCGATGCGATCCACCTGGCGCAGTTCACCTGGAGCGGCGGCACCCTGACCGCGGGCACCACCACCGACATCCACGCCAGCGGCTTCGCCCTGGCCAATCTGGTGCCGCCGAGCACCCGCCTGGGCACCGCGCTGGACTCCGAATCGCTCGCCCAGTTCTCGGCCAACGCCGACGGCGACGACCTGCTCGGCAGCGACGACGAGGACGCGTTCGCCGCGCCGCTGGGCACGATCGCGGCCCTGCCGGGCACGACCTACACCTCGCCGGCGATCGCCTGCACCGGGCCCGGCACGGTGCGCGGCTGGATCGACTTCAACCGCGACGGCGACTTCAACGACGCCGGCGAAACCTCCAGCAACAGCCCGACCTGCACCGGCACGACCACGGTCAATCTCAACTGGACCGTGCCGGCCGGCGTGCAGACCGGACGCAGCTATATGCGCCTGCGCATCGCCAGCAACGCCGCGCAGATCGCCGCGCCGACCGGCAGCGCCAGCGACGGCGAAGTCGAGGACCACGTGCTGACCCTGGCCAACGCGCGAGTGACCTTGAACAAGCAGGTGGCCGCGCGCGCCAACGCCGCCGATCAGTTCACCGTGAGCCTGCTGCAGGGCGCCACCGTCGTCGCCAGCGCCGCCACCAGCGGTACCGGCACCAGCGCCGGCACCGGCGCGCAACTGCTGGCCTCGGCCACCGGCTACACCCTGCGCGATGCGCTCAGCGCCGGCAGCACCCCGTTCGCGCGGTATCAGAAGAGCATCGCCTGCGTCGCCAACGCCGGCAGCACCGGCGCGGTGCCGGTGCCCGGCGGGCCGACCGGCACCGGCCCGGTCGACTGGACGCTGACGCCGAACGCCGGCAACGACCTGACCTGCACCATCACCAATCGCGCGGTGGTGACGGCGTTGCGGATCAGCAAGAGCGACGACCAGGCCACCTACACGCCGGGCGACGCGCGCAACTACACGATCACCGTCAACAACGACGGCAGCGACGCGGCTACCGGCGCTCAGGTCAGCGACACCCTGCCGGCCGGCATGACCCTGACCGCGCAATGGCAATGCACCGCCAGCCCCGGCTCGACCTGCGGCGCGGCCAGCGGCGGCACGATCGGCGGCAACAGCGTGGCGTTGACGGTGAACCTGGCGCCGGGCGGCAGCGCGACGATCCAGGTGCCGGTGCGCTACAGCCCGAATCCGGGCGATTACTGATCGAACAGGATCGGGTCGGGCGCGCGGCTGCGGCTGCGGCGCATACGGATGCGCCGCACGGCGCGCAGTCGCGCAAGCGCGAGCGCCGCATAACGTAATCGCGATGCCGGGCAAAGACGGTGCCGCCGCGCTGGTGCGCAATGGCGGCACCCGTTGCCGGAGCGTCGTCATGCCGAAATCGTTGCTGCCGCTGTTGCTGTTCGTCCCTTGCGCCGCGCTCGGCGCGCCGGCCGGGCCGCACGCCGCGACCCCGACCCCGACCCCGACCCCGACCCGCGAACACTTCGCGCCGCCGGGCTGGGAAGGCTCGTATCGCGAGTTGCACTACTCGCCGGTGGTGCGCATCGGCGACCGGGTCATCGTGTCCGGCATTCCCACCCCGGACGGCGCGGACGATGAAGCCAAGGCGCGTGCGTTGTTCGTCGAGCTGCGCAAGCACCTGCGCAGCGCCGGCGCCGACCTGGACGACGTGGTCGAACTGCAGAGCTTCCACGTCGCCCGCGACCAGGCCGAATTCCGCGAGCGGATCGCGCCGGTGCTGAAGGCGCATCGCGAGTTCTTCAAGGACCATTACCCCGCGTGGACGGCGGTGGCGGTCAGCGGGCTGTATTCGAAGGGCGCGACGTTCGAACTGCGCGCCGAAGCGGTGATCGGCTCCGGCAAGGCGCCGCGGGCGACCATCGGCAAACCCTGACGCGTCTCGCACGGCCGAGTTGTAGCAGCGGCGCGAGCCGCAACCCACCGCAGCGACGCACGCCAGCGCCGCGGCCGAAGCCCGGCCGGCCGGTGGTTCGCGCGAGCCCGCGCCGCATCGCCGCGGCGGGCGACAACCTCGCCGCCGCATCGCGCGCCGGCGCCGCGCCGCCGCGCGATTCCGACTAAAGTCCAAGTGGCCCGAGCCTTCCGCGCTCGGACAATGCCCCAGCCACCGCAGGATTCCGCACCGCCATGACCGCAGCCGCTCCCGTCGCCGACGGTCCGCTCGCCCGCTTCGCCCTGCGCAGCGCCGCCTGGGCCGAACGCTGGTTTCCCGATGCCTATGTGTTCGCCGCGCTCGGCGTGGTCGTGGTCGCGGTCGCCGCGTTGGCCTTCGGCGCCACGCCGACCGCCATCGCGGCCGCGTTCGGCGACGGCTACTGGAGCCTGATCCCGTTCACCATGCAGATGGCGTTCGTGGTGATCGGCGGCTATGTCGTCGCCACCGCGCCGGCGGTGGCGCGGCTGATCGACGCGCTGGCGCGTTTCCCGCGCAGCGGCCGCGGCGCGGTCTGCTACGTCGCCTTGGTCAGCATGCTGACCTCGCTGCTGAGCTGGGGCTTCTCGCTGGTGTTCGGCGGCCTGCTGGTGCGCGCGCTGGCGCGGCGCGAGGACCTGGACATGGATTACCGCGCGGCCGGCGCCGCGGCGTACCTCGGCCTGGGCGCGGTGTGGGCGATGGGCCTGAGCTCCTCGGCCGCGCAGCTGCAGGCCAACCCGGCGAGCATGCCGCCCGGCCTGCTCGCGATCACCGGCGTGCTGCCTTTCAGCGAAACCATCTTCCTGTGGCAGTCGATCGCGCTGACCGCGGCGCTGATCGCGGTCTCGCTGCTGGTGTGCTTCGTCACCGCGCCGCGCGGGGCGTCGGTCAAGCGCGCGAACGAGTTCGAAGGCGCCGACCGCCTCGCCGCCGACGAGCGCCACGCGGCGGCGCTGCCGCCGCGCACGCGTCCGGGCGAATGGCTCGAATACAGCCCGCTGATCACCGTGCTGCTGGCCGCGCTGAGCCTGGGCTGGCTGGCTTACGAATTCGGCCAGAAGCCGCTGGTCACCGCGATCGCCAGCCTCAACACCTACAACTTCCTGTTCCTCACCGTCGGCCTGCTGCTGCACTGGCGTCCGCGCAGTTTCCTCAACGCGGTCGCGCGCGCGGTGCCGAGCACCGGCGGCGTGCTGATCCAGTTCCCGCTCTACGGCGGCATCGCCAGCCTGCTGACCGCGGCCAAGGGCGCCGACGGCCAGACCCTGGCGCACCATCTGTCGAGCGTGTTCGTGCACATCGCCAGCACCGACACCTTCACCCTGGTGATGGGCGTGTACTCGGCCGTGCTCGGCTTCTTCGTGCCGTCCGGCGGCGGCAAGTGGATCATCGAGGCGCCGTACGTGATGCAGGCCGCCAACGACCTGCAGGTGCACCTGGGCTGGGCGGTGCAGGTGTACAACGCGGCCGAGGCGCTGCCGAACCTGATCAATCCGTTCTGGATGCTGCCGCTGCTGGGCGTGCTCGGCTTGAAGGCGCGCGACATCGTCGGCTTCACCTTCATCCAGCTGCTGGTGCATATCCCGCTGGTGCTGGGCTTGCTGTGGCTGCTCGGGCTGACCCTGACCTATCACCCGCCGGTCATGCCATAAGCGCAAAGCGCGCGTTCGCGCAAGCGGAAAAATCCTACCCGCGCGCGCGCCGACCGCCGACTGACGCGGTCGGCCGCGGCGCGCGATGCTGTGCGCCGTGGAGACGCCATCGCGTTTGCGGCGGCGGGACCGGCAAGGAGGCCGCGTCCGCTTCCACACGGCGTTCCGGTCGATGCGAGTCGCCGCTGCGCCTTCAGGTCTCAATGTAGGAGACCTGTGTTGGCGACAATGGCGGCCTGCGGCAGGGAAGGGACATCCAGCCGGCAGCACACGCTCAAGGAGGGAGCGGACCGGGGGCCAGGGAACGCATCGCAGGCGACAAAGCATCCTCGTCGGTGGAGAACTTGCGATGCCGGGCCCCGGCCACGGCAGGGAACGTCGGCCAAGCGAACCCGCTCGATTCGATCAGGCGCGCCAGGAGGCGCGGCGCAGGGAGCACCGCCAGGGACGGCGGGCGATCGGATCGGGGATGCGCCCGGGATGGCGCGCGTGACGGCAGGGACGCCGTCACCGGGGAGGCGCCACGGACGGCGAGGCTTGCGCCAGGCCACGGAAGGGCGTGAACGGCCATGGATGGCTATGGATGGCCATGGATGGCAAGGGGGCCGCGCGTCGCGCAGGAGGCGCGACGCGCGGAGCAGGGGGGAGGCTCTTGAGTCCCGACGTTTTCGGCTCCGCGCGGGTCGAAGCCGCGCTGCGGTCGATTGAAGGCGTCGGGCCTGAAGGGCTTCGCTCAAGGATGAAGGCGGAGCCGGTTTGCCGATACGGATCGGCGTGCCGGTCGCGATAGCGCGAGCGTGTCGCGGCGGATCGGAAAGCATCGGGCCTGAAGGCCCTCCCACACAGCGATGGGAGGATCTTCGGGCCCTACTGTTTTCCAGGCAGGCGATTGCTTTCAGTCCCGATGCTTTCGGCGCAATGGGAGCGCCTTTCAGCCTCGGTGCTCTCAATGCGGCAGGGAGGCTTCATGCCTCGACGCTTTCCATATGCCGGGATGGCCGGAGCCTCTGATGCTTTCGACGCCCCGGAATGGCCTGAGACTCCGGTGCTTTCGATGCACCAGAATGGCCTGAGTTCCAATGCTTTCGATGCATGGGAGGGCTTCATGCCTCGATGCTTTCGACGCAGTGGGAGGGCCTTCAGGCCCGACGCTTTTGTTCCAGGTCGCTGCGCACTATGCCCAAGCCCCGGACCTTTCCCGCCGGCCGTCTCTAGAGTGTGCGCGCGCAGACCCAGGCATCGACCCGTTGCGCTCCGGCGCGTCGCAGCGCCAGCGCGGCGGCGTGCAGCGTGGCGCCGGTGGTCATCACGTCGTCGATGAGGATCGCGTGCATCGGTGGCGCGGCGGCGCCGGTCCAGGCGAAGGCATCGCGCAGGTTGCGCCGGCGTCGGGCGGCGTCCAGGCGCGATTGCGCCGGGGTGGCGCGGAGGCGATGCAGGCCGGTGGCGCACAAGGCCAGGCCCAGGCGCCGCGACAGCGGGCGGGCCAGTTCCAACGCCTGGTCGTAGCCGCGTTCGCGCAGGCGGCCGCGGTGCAGTGGGATCGGCACCAAGGTCGGTGTGTCGCGCGCAGCGGTTGTCGCGGTCCGGCGGCCCGGTTCGCCAGTGGCGCGGCGCGCGTTCGGGCGTTCGCTGGCCTGCGCGGCGGACTGCCGTGGGGTTGCGGCCGCGCCGTTCGCGAGCAAGCTGGCCGCGCGCGGCGCGAATGCCGCCGCCATGGTCGATGCCAGCAAGCGGCCGGCGGCGAGGTCGCGATGGAATTTGAAGCGCGGCAGCAGGCGGTCGAGCGGTGCGCGATAGAACGCCGCGGCGCGCACTTCGTGCAAGGGCGATGCGCGATTGCGGCAGGCGCCGCAGCGGTCGCGGCGCATATCGGCGGCGCGCGGTGCGGAATCGGCTGGATGCCAGCGATCGGCTTCGAGGTCGGTATCGAGGTTCGCATCGAGCGCTATATCAGGACCCGCATCAAGAGCCGCACCAAGCGTCGCACCGAGAACCGCCCCGCGGTCTGCGTCGCTCCCGCCGTCGCGGACCCTAGCGACCGCGCCCTCGGTTTCGCCGGCCACGTCCACCGGCAGCGGCATCGCGCATCCCAGGCAACTGCGTCCGGTGCGCGGCCAATGCGTCCAGCAAGTCGCGCACAGATCGCAGCCGGCCAGGCCGGGTTCGGCGCAGGCCAGGCAGCGCGCGGGCCACAGCGACCAGCCCAGGCGCGACCAGAAGCCGGCGGGGCAGGCGAGGGCGAACGTGTCTGGATTCATGGGCGTAGTGTTCGCGATGGCGCGCGCGCGGGTTATCGGCGCTGCAGCGGTGGTTGGGTCGGGGAAAGCCGGAGAGGCGGGCCGGGAAATGCCCCTGGGCTCCGCGGCGCGGCGCCGGCTCGCGGGTCGGCGCCGTGTCCGGGCTCAAGACGTCGGCACTGAAGTCCTTCCCGCTCAGGCGCGATGGCTGCCAAGCCGGTTTGGATGATCCGTCCCCGCGGGTGTCGCCGGCCTTGTTCGGCCCTCGACCGAGCCCACGCCGCTACGCGGATCGTCGCCCTGCGCGGCGGCTTCATGGCCGCATTCGATCGCCGAGGCCAGGCTCAGCGCATCGCTGTAGTCGAGCCCCGCCTGTTTAAGCGGCCTCGTCGTCCGGCGGCGCGTACCCGGACCGCCTTGCCCAATCGGTCCGTCGTCGCGAAAACGGCGCCGCGAACGTCGTTCAGGGATGCTGGTGCCGGGGCCCCGCCCGTCGTCCGTGTCCTGACGGCGCCCCAACACATGCTATCGCGCATCGAACAAGCGCCGAACGGCCGCAACCTGCAGAGAACTGCCGACAAGATGCGCTCATCTGTCGCTTCGCACGCCGTCAACCATCTGTGCATCACCTCGGTTGACAGCCCCCCGGCCACTTCCCAGACTGCCCGTTCCGGCCGCGCTGACGCGTCCGGTTCCCTTTCGCCCGCCGTCAGTGCAGTCCGCTGGAGCCAGCCCGGTGCCCAACATGTCCCCCGAATCGACCCCGCTGCGTCACGACTGGTCCCGCGCCGAGGTCCGCGCGCTGTTCGACCTGTCCTTCCCCGAGCTGCTGCACCGCGCCGCGAGCGTGCACAAGGCCCACTTCGATCCGGCCGAGGTCCAGGTCAGCACCCTGCTGTCGGTCAAGACCGGCGGCTGCCCGGAAGACTGCGCCTACTGCCCGCAGGCCCAGCGCTACCACACCGGTGTCGACGCGACCAAGCTGATGAGCACCGAGGCGGTGCTGGAGAAGGCCAGGCAGGCCAAGGCCGCCGGCGCCTCGCGCTTCTGCATGGGCGCGGCCTGGCGCTCGCCGAAGGACCGCGACATCCCCAAGGTCGCGGCGATGATCCGCGAGGTGAAGTCGCTCGGCCTGGAGACCTGCGCCACTCTGGGCATGCTCTCGGGCGAGCAGGCGCAAAAGCTCAAGGCCGCCGGCCTGGACTACTACAACCACAATCTCGACACCGCGCCGGAGTTCTACAACGAGATCATCCGCACCCGCGAGTTCCAGGACCGCCTGGACACGTTGGAGCACGTGCGCGACGCCGGCATGAAGACCTGCTGCGGCGGCATCGTCGGCATGGGCGAGTCGCGCGAGCAGCGCGCCGGCCTGCTGCAGACCCTGGCCAACCTGCCCGCGCACCCCGATTCGGTGCCGATCAACCGCCTGGTCCAGGTCGAGGGCACGCCGCTGGCCGGAACCACCGAGCTGGATCCGTTCGAATTCGTGCGCACCATCGCGGTTGCGCGCCTGATGATGCCCAAGTCGATGGTCCGTCTCTCCGCCGGTCGAGAATCGATGAGCGACGAGCTGCAGGCGCTGTGCTTCCTGGCCGGCGCCAACTCGATCTTCTACGGCGAGAAGCTGCTGACCACCGGCAACCCGGACACCGAGCGCGACCTCGCCCTGTTCGCGCGCCTGGGCCTGCGGCCGATGCAGGTCGTGGAGACCGCGGGCACCGTCCATGCGAGTATTGAAGACCACGAGGCACTTCCCGCCCACACCTGCGCCGCCTGAGCGGCGGAGCCACCTGCCATGAGCAGCCAGCGAATCCTTTGGCGCGACCGCGTCCATGCCGCACAAGCCCAGCGCGTGGCGGCCGCGCGCAGCCGCACCCACCGCGCGGTGAGCCACCGCGACGGCGCGCGCTGCGAAGTCGAAGGGCGTTCGCTGGTCAATTTCTGCGGCAACGACTACCTCGGCCTGTCGCAGCATTTCGCGGTGATCAACGCGTTCCAGGACGCGGCCTCGCGCGAGGGCACCGGCGGCATCGCATCGCATCTGGTCTGCGGCCATCACGCCCAGCACGAGGCGCTGGAGCGCGAACTGGCCGACTGGCTGGAATCGCCGCGCGCGCTGCTGTTCGGCAGCGGCTTCATGGCCAACATCGCCGCGGTGCAGGGCCTGCTCGGCGAGGAAGACGTGTGCGTGCAGGACCGGCTCAACCACGCCAGCCTGATCGACGCCGCGCGCCTGGCCGGCTGCCGTCTGCGCCGCTATCCGCACGCCGATCCCGAAGGCGCGATCCGCCAGCTGCGCAACGTCCCCGACGGCCTGGCGATGCTGGCCACCGACGGCGTCTTCAGCATGGACGGCGACATTGCCCCGCTGCGCGACCTGGCCCTGGTGGCGCGCGCGCAGAAGGCGGTGCTGTACGTCGACGACGCCCACGGCGTCGGCGTGACCGGCCCGGACGGGCGCGGCACGGTCGCCGCGGCGCGGTTGTCGGTGCAGGAAGTGCCGCTGCAGCTGGCGACGTTCGGCAAGGCGCTCGGCAGCTACGGCGCGGCGCTGCACGGCGACGCCGAACTGATCGGGCACCTGGCCGAAACCGCGCGCAGCCACCTGTACACCACCGCGTTGCCGCCGGCGCAGGCCGCGGCCACGCGCGCGGCGATCAAGCTGGCGCGCAACGACCATTGGCGGCGCGAGAAGCTGGCCGACCTGACCTCGCACTTCCGCGAACGCGCGATCCAGCTCGGCCTGGAACTGCTGCCCTCGGGCACGCCGATCCAGCCGGTGATGTGCGGCGACGACCGCCGCGCGCTGGCGATGGCGCAGGCGCTGGAGCAGCAGGGCTACTGGGTCGCGGCGATCCGTCCGCCGACCGTGCCGGAAGGGCGCGCGCGGCTGCGGGTGACGTTCTCGGCGCTGCACACGCGCGAACAGGTCGACGGCCTGATCGAAGCGCTGGCGCGCGCGGCCGAGCGGGTGGCGATCGAGCGCGCCGACGAAGCCGCGATGGCGGCGGTCGGGGCCGGGCGCTGAGGCGGCTCATGGCGACGCAATCGCTAGCGATGTGGCGGTGAATCGCGAAGTTTTTTCGGCGCTCCTGCGAAGGCGGGCTCCGCTTTGCTTCGGCGGAGCCGAACATCCAGGGCTTCACCGAGGCATGACGCTGAAGTCTCTGGATCCCCGCGTTCGCGGGGATGACGAGTAATAGCAACAGCACTACAGGCAATACCCACCCTCCGTCGTTCCCGCGAACGCGTGGACGACCAGCAGCACGACGGGCAACACCCGGTTTCGCGCCGCCCGGCCCAGCGCCGGCGGCACCGCAACGCAGCAACACGGACTTTCCATGTACATCCAAACCGCCGGCGCCCCCGCCGGCAGCGGCCGCCCGGCGCTGGCGCTGATCCACGGCTGGGCCATGCACGCCGGCCTGTTCGCGCCGCTGGTCGAGCGCCTCGGCGAGGCCTTCACCCTGCACCTGGTCGATCTGCCGGGCCACGGCTACGCCCGCGAGGACGCCACGCCGCTGGATCCGAAGGCGCTCGCCGCCGACCTGGTGCAGCGCATTCCCGACGCCCACTGGTTGGGGTGGTCGCTCGGCGGCCAGGTCGCGCTGCGCGCCGGGCTCGACCATGCCGACCGCGTGCGCGGCTTGATCCTGATCGCGTCCTCGCCGCGCTTCGTGGTCGGCGACGACTGGCCGCACGGGGTGCAGCCGAGCCTGTTCCGCAATTTCGGCGAAGCGCTCGGGCGCGATTTCCGCGGCACCCTGGAAGGATTCCTCGCGCTGGAAGCGCTGGGCTCGGCCAAGGCCCAGGAGGAACTGCGCCACCTGCGCCAGCTCGCCTTCGAGCGCGGCGATCCGGCGCCGCGCGCGCTGCAGGAAGGGCTGGTGCTGCTGGACGAATTCGACGTGCGCGCCGAGCTGCCGCGACTGCGCGTGCCGAGCCTGTGGATCTCCGGCCGCCGCGACCGGCTGGTGCCGGCCGGGGCGATGCCGGCCGCGGCCGCGCTCGCGCCGCGGGGCCGCAGCGAGGTCATCGCCAGCGCCGGCCACGCGCCGTTCCTCGGCGCCACCGACGAAGTCGCCGCGTCGATCGAGGCGTTCGTGGCGCAAGCGCCCGCGCCGGCCGTCGCCGTTTGAAACCGCCGCTCGAACCCACCCCTCGAACCCACCGCTTGAGCCCGTCACGTGAACCCGTCGTCGCGCCATCGCCCGTCCCAGCCTGTCGCCCCGGTCGCCGGCGCAGCGCGCCGTTCGCGCGAACGCGCCGGTTGCGTCGCCCGCGCTCGAACCCCGCGTCCGTGAACTACCCGCTCCGGGCCCGCCGCATTGCCGCGACCCCCGTGAGCCCACTGCATTACCGAGTCCCGTCATGACCGATCTGTTCGACCACCGCCAAGTGCGCCGCTCGTTCTCGCGCGCCGCGCACGGCTACGACCAGGCCGCCGCGCTGCAGCGCGAAGTCGGCGCGCGCCTGAGCGAAACCCTGGATTATCTCGACGAGCGCGTGCCCGATGTGGTCGTCGACGTGGGCTGCGGCCCCGGCCACCTCAGCGCGGCGATGCAGCAGCGCTGGCCGCGCGCGCAGGTGATCGCGCTCGACCTCGCCCTGCCGATGCTGCGCGAGGCGCGCGGCCGCTTCGGCGAGGGCGGCTGGCGCCCGCGCCTGCTCGGCGGCGCGCGCCGGCCCGATCCGGTCTGCGCCGACGCGCGCGCGCTGCCGCTGCGCGACGCCAGCGTCGATGTGCTGTTTTCCAACCTGTGCCTGCAATGGGTCGAGGACCTGCCGGCGGTGTTCGCCGGTTTCCGTCGCGTGCTCAAGCCCGGCGGCCTGTTGCTGGTCTCGACTTTCGGCCCGGACACCCTGTTCGAACTGCGCGGCGCCTTCGCCGAAGCCGACGCGGCGCCGCACGTGAGTCCGTTCGCCTCGATCGCCCAGTTCGGCGACGCGCTGATCGCGGCCGGCTTCAAGAACCCGGTGCTGGACCGCGACGAATTCGTGCTCGGCCACGACGACCTCGGCCACCTGATGCGCGAGCTGCGCACGCTCGGCGCCACCAACGCCAGCGTCGACCGCCGCCGCAGCCTCACCGGCCGCGCCCGCTTCGCCCGCGCCGCCGAGGCCTACGAGCCGCTGCGCGGCGCCGACGGCAAGCTGCCGGCGACCTGGGAAGTGGTCTACGCCCACGCCTGGGGCCCGGAGCCGGGCACGCCGATCCGGGTCGGCGGGGTCGATGAAGTGCAGGTGCCGGCGTCGAGCATCCGCGTGCGCCAGCGGCCGTGAGCGCGCGCCGGCACGCGCTGTACGCGGTGCTGATCGCGCTGGCCTCGGCGCTGTTCTTCACCTGCACCTACGTGCTCAACCGCGCCGCCGCCGACGGCGACGGGCACTGGGCCTGGACCGCGTCGCTGCGGTACCTGTTCACCCTGCCGATGCTGTTGGCGGTGATGCCGCTGCAGGGCGGGATCGGGCCGGTGTGGCGCGCGATCCGCGCCCATCCGGGACCGTGGCTGGCCTGGAGCGCGGTCGGCTTCGGCTTGTTCTACCTGTGCCTGAGCTACGCCGCCGCCAGCGGCCCGTCGTGGCTGGTCGCCGCGACCTTCCAGCTCACCGTGATCGCCGGGATGCTGTGCGCGCCGCTGCTCTATCGCGACGAACGCGCGCGCGTGCCGTTGCCGGCGCTGCTGGTCGGCGCGGCCATCGTCGCCGGCGTGCTGTTGATGCAGCTCGGCCACGGCGGCGGCCGGCTCGACCGCGCCGGCTGGATCGCGCTGATCTGCGTGGCGGTGGCCGCGTTCGCCTATCCGCTCGGCAACCGCGGCCTGCTGTTGCACCTGGAGCGGGCCGGGATCGAACTCAACGCCACCCAGCGCGTGTTCGGCATGACCCTGGCGAGCCAGCCGCTGTGGTGGGCGAGCGCGCTCTACGCCGGCGTCGAGGCCGGCGCGCCGACGGCCGCGCAGGCGTGGCTGGCCGCGGGCGTGGCGCTGGGCGCGGGAGTGATCGCCACGATCCTGTTCTTCCAGGCCACCGGCATGGTCCGCAACGATCCCACCGCGCTGGCCGCGACCGAGGCGATGCAGGCGGCGGAAATCGTCTTCGCCACCGCGATCGGCGCGCTGTGGCTGGGCGAGGCGTGGCCGCGCGGCCAGGCGCTGGCCGGGGCCGGGATCGTGGTGCTGGGCATCGTCGGCTTCAGCGCGGTGGCCGCGCGCGCCGCCGCCGGCAACGAGCGGCGGCTGCGGCGGTTGCGCAGCGATCGCGGCGGCTGAGGCGCCGATCCGCCAACGTTGATCGCGCCAGGCGGCACGTTCGCGGACGTTCGCCGCCGCTGGCGTCGCCACGCCGGGCCGGCGAAGCGGGCGCCGTGCGCTCGCGCGGCACGCGCCGGGCACGCGAGCGCCGCCCCGCACGCGCGCGCAGCGGCTAGACTTCGACGTTCTCTTCGCAGGCGGGAGCGGGCCGGGACATGCGCAAGGCGGTGTGGGCGCTGACGATCGCGTTGCTGTGCGCGCTGCTGGCGGGCATGCCGGCGGCCGCGCAATCGCTCAAGGTCGACGTGCTGCTCACCGAGACCGACCTGCAGACCCCGCCGGTCGGCGCGCCGGTGCTGCGCAGCCTGGTCGCCGAACGCCCGACCGACGCCATCCGCTTCAGCCTGCCGCGGCGCGAGGAAGGCTATTGGCTGCGCCTGACCAGCCAGCGCACGATCAAGCCCGGCGACGGCCAGATCCTGGTGGTGCGCGGGCTGCGCGCGTCCGGGCCGCTGCTGTACTACCCGCCCGGGGTCAGCAGCGCGCGCGAGATCGAGGACGCCGAACACGGCGGCGTGCCGCTGATGCGGCGCGGCTGGGTGCTGCCGCTGCCGAACGGCTGGCCGACCTCGTCGGTGGCCTACGTGCGCATCCAGGGCCGCGCGGCGATGAGCGAGATGCGCCTGAGCTTCGCCACCATTCCCGAACTGGCGCGGCAGGAGCGCGGCGACGCGCGCTTCATGGCCGCCGCGTTCACCGCGATGATGCTGATGGCGGTGGCCATGGTCGGGGTGTGGGTGGCGTTCCGCGACTTCGTCTACCTCGGCTACGGCGCCTACCTGGCGTGCATGGCCACCTACCTGCTGCTGCGCTCGGGCGACGCCTCGGAAATGTGGGGCCTGGCCGGCATGGCCAACGAACCGGCGGTGGGTTGGGCGCTGGCGACCCTGGCGACGATCTTCCAGCTCGGCTTCAGCGTGCGCTTCCTCGACCTGCCGCGGCTGATGCCGCGCACCACCTGGGTGCTGCGGATCGTGCAGTGGGCCAACATCGTCTGGCTGCTGGTGTTGCTGCTGCTGCGCGAACACGTCTACGGCTGGTGGTACATCGGCGGCAACGCGCTGTTGCTGCTGGGCGTGCCGCTGATGCTGGTGATCGCGGTCGCGGCCTGGCGCAAGGGCGCGCCGTACGCGGGCTATTACCTGCTGGGCTGGACGCCGATGCTGGTGCTGGCGGCGGCGCTGGCGGCCAACATCCTCGGCCTGCAGGACGCCGAGTGGGCCGAGCGCGGGCTGGCGCTGACCGCGGTGCTGGAATCGGCGGTGCTGGCGCTGGCGTTGAGCCAGCACGCCGCCAACCGCCACCGCATCGTGCTGCTGGCGCGGCAGTCGGTCGAGCGCGATCCGCTGACCGGCGCGCTCAACGCCCAGGTGCTGGAGCAGATGCTGCAGGCCTGGTCGTCGCCGGGCAGCCTCAACGTCAACAACTACGCGCTGTTGCTGGTCGACCTGGACGGCTTCGGCGAGGTCAACGCGCGTTACGGCCGCGCGGTCGGCGACGCGCTGCTGCAACAGGCGCTCTCGCGCATGCGCGGGGTGCTGCGTCCGGACGACACCATCGCGCGCATGGAGGGCGACTGCTTCGGCATCGTCAGCGAATGCGAGCGCGCCGAGAGCGAGATGCTGGCGCGGCGCATCGGCGAGACCTTCGCCCAGCGTCCGTTCCGCATCGACAGCCACGAGATCGTGATGAGCGTGAGCATCGGCCTGGCGATGTCGCAACGCGGCGAGAGCGTGCCGGCGTTGTTCGAACGCGCGCGGCTGGCCCTGCGCCACGCCGCGGCGGCCGGGCGCAACGCGGTCAGCACCGCCCAGGGCGGCGGCCGCGACGTGGCGGTGGTGCTGCAAGCCGAATGAGCGCGGCGGTCGCGGCGGCTGCGACGGCCGCGCGCTAACGTTCCTCACGCAGAACTAACGCAACGGCCACGTCCGATCGACGTTGGCCGCGTCCAGGCTGAACGTCTTAAGCCGCCTCGCCGATCTTCACCTGCATTGCATCGGCCAGGGCCTAGCTTGGTCCACGGAGATGAGCAAGTCGATGCGAGCCATGAGCAATCACGACGAAACGGAGGTCGGCGCGGCGGCGTTCGTGCAGGCGATAGATCCGGGCGAGTACCGCGAGCACTTTCATCGCGAATTCCGCTTCGCCCCGTACTACAGCGCCGGCCGGGAATGGCCCGATTACGAACCGGCGTATCGCTACGGATACGACCGTTACCTGCATTGTGGCGGGCGGCGCTTCGAAGAGGTCGAAGAAGCGCTGGCCCGCGAATGGAACCACTGCCGCGCCGCCTCGCGGCTGCACTGGACCGAAGCGCGCGAGGCGGTGCGCGACGGTTGGCACCACATCGAACGCAACCTGCCCCACGCGCTCGATCGGCCCCTGCGCTGACATCACGCGCACCGGCCCACCGCTCCCCCGGCGCTCTCTCCCCCGGGGAGCCGACTGGTCGCCCGTAGTGGGGCGACCTTTTTTTTGGAATAAGCGGCGCGGGACGTGCACGGGTCGCCGGGACGGTGCGGCCGCGCGCGCGCCGGCCCCGTCGCTGCCCGCATTCCCTTCGCCCTCTCGTTCCCGCCTGCCGCCCGGGCTTGCCGATCCTGCCGAAGCCCGGATCGTCCGCGCCGCGCATCCTCCCGCCGCTTTGCCCGGCTTGATAGCATTCGTGTCCCCCAAGCACACAAGGCCCATTCCATGGCCGACACCCCCGACAAGCCCAGCCGCGAGCAAGCCGAGGCCGCGGTCCGCACCCTGCTGGCCTGGGCCGGCGAGGACCCGAGCCGCGAAGGCCTGCTCGACACGCCCAAGCGCGTGGTCACCGCCTACGGCGACTGGTTCAGCGGCTACGACGACGACCCGCGCGAATACCTGGCGCGCACCTTCGAGGAAGTGGCCGGCTACGACGAGATGATCGTGCTGCGCGACATCGAGTTCGAAAGCCACTGCGAGCACCACATGGCGCCGATCATCGGCAAGGCGCACGTGGGCTACCTGCCCAGCGGCAAGGTCGTGGGCATCAGCAAGCTCGCGCGCGTGGTCGAGACCTACGCGCGCCGCTTCCAGGTGCAGGAGAAGATGACCGCGCAGATCGCCCAGTCGATCCAGGACGTGCTGCAGCCGCTCGGCGTCGGCGTGGTGGTCGAAGGCGCGCACGAGTGCATGACCACGCGCGGCGTGCACAAGCGCGGCGTCAGCATGATCACCTCGAAGATGCTCGGCATGTTCCGCGACGACGCGCGCACGCGCGCCGAGTTCCTGCGCTTCATCGACGTCGGCCCGGGGCGCTGAGCCCCGGCTGTAGCGGGAGGGCCTTCAGGCCCGATGCTCTTGTTCCAGATCGCTGCGGCCTGAAAGAACAGCATCGGGCCTGAAGGCCCTCCCACATCGCTCAACCGGTCTTGGCCAGCTTCTCGTCGCGCGCGGCCGCCAGCGGCGCGCGCTCGCGCAGCAGCGACACGATCCCCGCCGCCGCCTCGCGGCCTTCGAACGCCGCGGTGACCACCAGGTCGGCGCCGCGCACCGCGTCGCCGCCGGCGAACACCTTCGGGTTGGCGGTCTGGTACGGCAGTCCGGCCGCGGTCTTGCGCCGGGTCGCGCAGCTTTCGCTGGTCGCCAGGACCTTGATCCGGCCGTTGTCGGCCAACTCGATGCCCTGCTGCGCCAGCCACGCCGGCGGGTCGGGCTGGAAGCCGAACGCGATCACCACCACGTCGGCGTCGAGCGTCTCCTCGCTGCCTTCGACGATTTCGGCGCGCTGGCGGCCGCGCGCGTCGGGCGCGCCGAGCCGGGTCTGGGCCACGCGCACGCCGCCGACCGCTTCGCCGTCGCCGATCAGCTCCAGCGGCTGGCGGTTGAACAGGAACTGCACGCCTTCCTCGCGCGCGTTGGCGACTTCGCGCGCCGAGCCGGGCATGTTGACCTCGTCGCGGCGGTACACGCAGCTGACTTGGGCCGCGCCCAGCCGCACCGCGCTGCGCACGCAGTCCATGCCGGTGTCGCCGCCGCCGAGCACGATCACCCGCTTGCCGCGCAGGTCGGGCAGTTCGATATGGTCTTCCCAGCCGGCGATCGGCGCCGAACTCGCGTTCGCGCCCTCGCCGTGGACGATGCGCCCGTTCTGGACCAGGAACGGCAGCGCCGGCAGCACGTGGCGCAGGTCCTGGCCCGGCAGGCCGCCGTCGGTGTAGCGATAGGTGCCCAGGCCGAGGAACACCGCGTCGAACTCGGCGACCAGCGCGTCGAAGGCGATGTCGCGGCCGATCTCGACGCCGAGGCGGAACTGTACGCCCATGCCTTCGAGCACCTCGCGGCGGGTGGCCATCACCGACTTCTCCAGCTTGAAGCTGGGGATGCCGAAGTGCAGCAACCCGCCGATGTGTTCGTAGCGATCGAACACCACCGCCTGGATGCCGGCGCGGGCGAGGCGGTCGGCGCAGGACAGCCCGGCCGGGCCGGCGCCGACGATGGCGACGCGATGGCCGCTGGCGGTCACCGCGGACAGGTCGGGGCGCCAGCCGTCGGCGAGCGCGTTGTCGACGATGTACTTCTCGACCGCGCCGATGGTGACCGCGCCGAAGCCGTCGTTGAGCGTGCAGCTGCCTTCGCACAAGCGGTCTTGCGGGCACACCCGGCCGCAGACTTCGGGCAGCGGATTGGTCTCGTGGCACAGCGAGGCGGCTTCGTGCAGGCGGCCTTCGCGCGCCAGCTCCAGCCAGTTGGGAATGTAGTTGTGCAGCGGGCAGGCCCAGCCGCAGTACGGGTTGCCGCAGTCCAGGCAACGGCCGGCCTGCTTCTTGGCTTCGACTTCGGCGAAGCGGCCGTACAACTCGCCCCAGTCGCCGTCCAGGCGCAATTGCAGCGGAATGCGCGAGGGCATCTCGCGCGGGGCATCGCGGAATTGGAAGACTTGCTTCTTGCTCATGCTTGCTGGACTCGATGGCGTTGTCGACACACGGCGATGGAAGCGTTGCGAAGCGGCGATGCCAGCGGTTTTACCGGGGAAAGGCCGCGTTCGCTGGTAATTCGGATCATCGTCGTCGCCTCGGCGGGTGTCGTCGTCCGCGTCGCCGACGCGGCGCGGGCGCAAACGGAACGGGTAAAAGCGGAATGGGTGAAAGCGGACGCGCGCGCCATCACGCCGCGCTCCTCAGGGTTTCGGCCAGCGATTCCAGGCTCGCGGCCTTGGGCTTGACCAGCCAGAACTTGCCCAGGTAATCGCGCATCTCGTCGAGGATGCGCCGCGCCCAGGCGCTGCCGGTCAGCGCCACGTGCGTCTCCAACAGGTCGTGCAGGTGCGAGCGGTGGTGCTCGAAACCGTCGGCGGAGATGCGCAGGATGTCGATCAGCTCGTGGTTGTAGCGGTCGACGAAATCGCGCTCGACATCGAGCACGTAGGCCATGCCGCCGGTGAAGCCGGCGCCGAAGTTCAGGCCGGTGCGACCGAGCACCGCGACCACGCCGCCGGTCATGTACTCGCAGCAGTGATCGCCGGCGCCTTCCACCACCGCGGTCGCGCCGGAGTTGCGCACGCCGAAGCGCTCGCCAGCGCGGCCGGCGGCGTAGAGCTCGCCGCCGGTGGCGCCGTACAGACAGGTGTTGCCGAGGATCGGGGTCTCGTGCGCGGCGTAGCGCGCGCCGGCGGGCGGGCGCAGCACGATGCGGCCGCCGGCCATGCCCTTGCCGACGTAGTCGTTGGCTTCGCCGGTGAGCTCGAACTGCAGGCCGCCGGCCTGGAACGCGCCGAAGCTCTGGCCGGCGGTGCCCTGGAAGCGCAAGGTCAGCGGCGCGTCGTTCATGCCGCGGTCGCCGTGGGCGCGGGCGATGCGCCCGGACAGGCGCGCGCCGATGCTGCGGTCGGTGTTGCGGATCTTGTAGCTGTACTCGCCGCCGGCCTTGTGCGCGATCGCCGCGGCCAGGTCGGTGTCGAGCTGCAGCGCCAGGCCTTCGGGCTCGGCCGGCGGCGCCGGCATGCCGCAATGGCCGCCGTGGGCCAGGCCCGAGCCGGCCAGCAGCGGCGACAGGTCCAGGCGCTGCTGGCGCACGCTGTCGCCGGCGCGCTGGCGCAGCAGGTCGGTGCGGCCGACGATTTCGCCGAGCGTGCGCACGCCCAGCGACGCCAGCCAATGGCGCACTTCCTCGGCCAGCAGGCGGAAGAAGTTCTCCACGCGTTCGGGCAGGCCGGTGAAATGGTCGCGGCGCAGCGCGTTGTCCTGCGTGGCCACGCCGGTGGCGCAGTTGTTGAGGTGGCAGATGCGCAGGTACTTGCAGCCCAGCGCGATCATCGGCGCGGTGCCGAAGCCGAAGCTCTCCGCGCCCAGCAGCGCCGCCTTGACCACGTCCAGGCCGCTCTTGAGCCCGCCGTCGGTCTGCAGGATCACGCGCTCGCGCAGGTCGTTGCCGATCAGCGCCTGGCGCGCCTCGGCCAGGCCCAGTTCCCACGGCGTGCCGGCGTAGCGGATCGACGACAGCGGGCTGGCGCCGGTGCCGCCGTCGTGGCCGGACACGGTGATCAGGTCGGCGCCGGCCTTGGCCACGCCGGTGGCGATGGTGCCCACGCCGGCGTGCGAGACCAGCTTCACCGAGATCAGCGCCTGCGGATTGACCTGGCGCAGGTCGTGGATCAGCTGGGCCAAGTCTTCGATCGAATAGATGTCGTGGTGCGGCGGCGGCGAGATCAGGCCGATGCCCGGCATCGCGTAGCGCAGCCGCGCGATCAGCTCGTTGACCTTGTGCCCCGGCAGCTGGCCGCCTTCGCCGGGCTTGGCGCCCTGGGCGACCTTGATCTGCAGCACTTCGGCGTTGACCAGGTACTCCGGGGTGACGCCGAAGCGGCCCGACGCGATCTGCTTGATCTTCGAGACCTTGTCGCTGCGGTAGCGCGCCGGGTCCTCGCCGCCTTCGCCGGAGTTCGAGCGCCCGCCGAGCCGGTTCATCGCGATCGCCAGCGCCTCGTGCGCTTCCGGCGACAGCGCGCCCAGGCTCATCGCGGCCGAGTCGAAGCGGCGCACGATGGCTTCGATGGGTTCGACATCTTCCAGAGGAATCGCCCGCGAAGGATCGGCTTCGAGTTCCAGCAGGTCGCGCAGCGCCGCGGTCGGGCGTTCGTTGACCGCTTCGGCGTAATGCTGCCAATCGCTCCACTGCCCGCTGCCGACCGCGCGCTGCAGGCGGGTGACCACGTCGGGGTTGAACAGGTGGTACTCGCCGCCGGGCGTGTACTTGAGCAGGCCGCCGATCTCCGGCAGCCGGTTCGGATTCCAGGCGATGTCGGCGAGGGTTTCGTCGTCGCCCTGCAGCAGCGCGAAGCCGGCGCCGCTGATGCGCGAGGGCGTGCCGGCGAAGCACAGGTCGACGACTTCCCGGTCCAGGCCGATGATCTCGAACAGCTGCGCGCCGCGGTAGCTGCCGATGGTGGCGATGCCCATCTTCGAGATGATCTTGAGCAGGCCCTTCTTGATCGCGCGGCGGTAGCTGCGGCCGATCTGCGCGACCTCGCCGTGCTTGGTGCGCAGGATGCCGCGCGCGCCCAGGTCGTGCAGGGTCTGGTAGGCCAGGTACGGATACACCGCGGTCGCGCCGAAGCCGATCAGGCAGGCGAAGTGGTGCGGGTCGCGCGCGGTGCCGGTCTCGATGATGAGGTTGGCTTCGCAGCGCAGGCCGATCCGCACCAGGTGCTGGTGGATCGCGCCGGTGGCCAGCAGCGCGTGCATCATCAGCGCGTCGCGGCGCGGGCGGCGGTCGCTGACGATCAGCAGCACGATGCCTTCGCGGGTGGCGTCCTCGGCCTCGCGGCACAGCCGCAGCAGCGCCGCCTGCAGCCCTTCCTCGGCGCTGTAGTTGAGGTCGATGTAGCGGTGCGACTGGTCGTAGGGCGCCATCGCAAGCAGCTGGCGCAGCTTGCGCTGGGCCAGCACCGGCGAGTTGAGGTGGATGTGGCCGACGTTGTTCGGCCCGTCGACGAAGATGTTGCCCTCGCGCCCGATCTGGGTCGCCAGCGACATCACGCAGTCCTCGCGCAGCGGGTCGATCGGCGGGTTGGTGACCTGGGCGAAGGCTTGGCGGAAGTGGTCGTACAGCGGCCGCACCTGTTGCGAGAGCACCGCCATCGGCACGTCGTCGCCCATCGAGCCGGTGGCTTCCTGCTCGATCTCGGCCAGCGGGCGCAGCACCTGCTCGCGCTCTTCGCGGGTCAGCTGGAACAGCTTCTGGAAGCCGGCGAGGGTTTCGTGGTCGAACGGTTCGGCGGCCAGGTTCGGATCGATCAGTTCGCTGTGCAGGTAGGTCATGCCCTGCTTGAGCCAGCGCTTGTACGGCGCGCGCGCGCGGTTGACCCGGTCGATGGCTTCCGAATCCAGCAGCTCGCCCTGATACAGGTCGACGGCGATCATCTCGCCCGGGCCGAGCTTGCCCTTGGCTTCGATCTCCTCGGCCGGCAGTTCCCACACGCCGGCTTCGGAGGCGATCAGGAAATGGCGGTCGCGCGAGCGCAGCCAGCGCGCCGGGCGCAGGCCGTTGCGGTCGAGCGTGCAGGCGGCGTAGCGGCCGTCGCAGGTGACGATGCCGGCCGGGCCGTCCCACGGCTCGGTGTTGAGCGCGTAGTACTCGTAGAACGCGGCGAGGTCGGCGTCCTTGTATTCGAGCGATTGGGTCGCCGGCGGAATCAGGATGCGCATCGCCTTGAGCAGGTCCATGCCGCCGGCCTGCAGCACTTCCAGCATGTTGTCGAGGCTTTGCGAGTCCGAGCCGTCGACGCTGACGATGTGCTCGAATTCGCGCAGGTCCAGGTTCGGCGTGCGCCAGGCGTGCGCGCGCGCCTGCGCCCAGGCGCGGTTGCCGGCGATGGTGTTGATCTCGCCGTTGTGGGCGAGCAGGCGGAACGGCTGCGCCAGCGGCCAGCGCGGCGTGGTGTTGGTGGAGAAGCGCTGGTGGAACACCACCGCGCTGGCGGCCAGTTCGGGTCGTTGCAGATCCGGATACAGCTGCATCAGCCGATCCGGCAGGACCATACCCTTGTAGCCGATGCTGGCCGAGGACAGGCTCACCACATAGAAGTCGCGCTCTTCGCGCAGGCGTTGCTCGGCGCGGCGCCGGGCCAGGAACAGCGAGCGCTGGAACGCGGCCGGATCGAACGGCGCGGCGGCGTCGACGAACACCTGCTCGATCCGCGGCATGGTCTGGCGTGCGAGTTCGCCGCAGGCGTCCAGGTTGGTCGGCACCACGCGCCAGCCGGTCACCCGCATGCCTTCGCTGCGCAGGGTGTCGTTGAGGGTGTCGCGCGCGCGCGCGGCGGCGTCGGCGTCGTGCGGCAGGAACACCAGGCCGGCGGCGAAGTTCGCGCCCGGACGGATGTTGGCTTCGCGCGCGATCAGGCGCAAGAACGCGTCGGGATGGCGGATCAGCAGGCCGCAGCCGTCGCCGCTGAGGCCGTCGGCGGCGACGCCGCCGCGATGGGTCATGCGCGACAGCGCTTCCAGGGCGCGGTCGACCAGGGCGCGGCTGGGACGATCGTCGAGCTGCGCGATCAGCCCGAAACCGCAGCTGTCCCGCTCGTCGCGGGGATCGTAGAGCCCCTGCGACTCCGCGCGCGCGCGGTTCGGGAGGCTCGGACATTCTTGCCTGGCTTGCATCGCATCTCCGGGACGAAAGGTGTTCCGTGGATCGCTAGCTCGCTACCGCAGCGCGTTGTGTCGGCTCGTCCTGCCTCGGTCGGGACGCTGCCGCGCGGCGCGCGGCATGGCGTCGGGTTCCGGCGTTCGGCTGTGTCCTGGAGTTCGCTTCCTGTGGGGTCCGCAACGCGCGTCGCGTTGGCGACGTCGCTAAGTCTGGTGGCTTTGGCGCGGAGACCGTCCACCGCTGGCGCGGACTTTCGTCCGCACCGCAGCGTTGGAAACCGAGCGTGTCCCGACTAAAGCACAAATTGTGCGATGCGGCAATTCGCCCGCGGACGCGGAAATAGCAACTTTTGAGCGGCGTCGCGCTTGTGAGCGCACGCGCTCACAAGCGATTTCGTAAGTGATTCATCGCGAAGGAAAAATCGTCGATTCGTCGCGGCATTAGTAACGTCAGAAACCATCCTGCCATGACATTCGTCCCTGCCCGCGCGCAGGCCGCGCGCTAAACTGCGCGGCGAGCACCCTCGCACTGTCTCCCAGGCCGGCCGCCGACTCCGCATGACTTCCGCTTCCGCTCCCGCATCGGGCGCGCGCCGCGCTGCGCTCGTCTTCATCTTCATCACGGTGTTGATCGACGTGCTGTCGTTCGGCCTGATCATTCCGGTGCTGCCGCACCTGATCGAGAAGTTCGTCGACGGCGACACCGCGATCGCCGCGTATTGGGTCGGCGTGTTCGGCACGGTGTTCGCGCTGGTGCAGTTCCTGTTCTCGCCGATCCAGGGCAGCCTGTCGGACCGTTACGGCCGGCGCCCGGTGATCCTGCTGTCGTGCCTGGGGCTGGGTCTGGATTTCCTGCTGATGGCGGTGGCCGACAGCCTGCCGCTGCTGTTGATCGGGCGGATTATCTCGGGCATCACCGCGGCCAGCTTCACCACCGCCAACGCCTACATCGCCGACATCACCGCGCCGGAACAGCGCGCCAAGAGCTTCGGCATGATCGGCGCGGCGTTCGGCGTGGGCTTCGTGATCGGGCCGCTGATCGGCGCGTACCTGGGCGAGGTCGACCTGCGCCTGCCGTTCTGGTTCGCGGCCGGCCTGGCGCTGCTGAATTTCCTCTACGGCCTGTTCGTGCTGCCCGAGTCGCTGCCGCCGCAGCGGCGCAGCGCGCGCTTCGACTGGGCGCACGCCAATCCGTTCGGCGCGCTGCTGCTGCTCAAGCGCTATCCGCAGGTGTTCGGGCTGGCCGCGGTGGTGTTCGTCGCCAACGTCGCCCATTACGTCTATCCGAGCATCTTCGTGCTGTTCGCCGACTACCAATACCACTGGGGCCTGCGCGAGGTCGGCTGGGCGTTGCTGGTGGTGGGCGTGTTCAACGTCGTCGTCAACGTCGCCCTGATCGGACGCGCGGTGGCGCGCCTGGGCGAGCGCCGCACGCTGCTGCTGGGCCTGGCCTGCGGCGTGGCCGGTTTCGTGATCTACGGGCTGGCCGACCACGGCTGGCTGTTCCTGCTCGGCCTGCCGATCAGCGCGTTGTGGGCGATGGCCACGCCGGCGACCCAGGCGCTGCTGACCCGCCAGGTCGACGCCGATGCGCAGGGCCGCATCCAGGGCGCGCTGATGAGCCTGATCGCGCTGGCCGGCGTGGTCGGGCCGGGGTTGTACGCCGGCAGCTTCGGCTATTTCATCGGCCCGCACGCGCCGGTGCATCTGCCGGGCGTGCCGTGGTTCATCGCCGCCGCGTTGCTGGCGCTGGGCTGGTTGATCGCCTGGCGCTATGCGCGGGTGCCGCCGGCCTCGGCGCCGCCCGCGGCCGGCGCCGCCGAAGCGCTCGCCTGAACCGCGCCGCTCCCTACCTGACCGATGGCACAGGTCGGGCGGCGGCGCGCGGCGGCATCGTCGCGTTCGGACCTCCAGGAGAAACCCCGATGCAGATCGCGCCCGCTCTGGCCATTGCCGTCCTCGCCGCCGCGCTGAGCGCCTGCGGCGGAGTGTCGTATCGCGATACCAACGCCGCGGTCGACGCGCGGCCCGAATGCGCCAGCGGCCCGCAGCGTCCTGGCGAGACGCCGCCGACGTGGTGCGAGCGCAAGGTGCAGACGGAGTGGAAGTCCGACGGCGGCGGCGAGAAGGTCGACTTCAAGAAGAAGGACGACGAGCGCTGAGCGTTCGTTGGGGGCGCGGCGATCCGGAACGAGAGCGTCGGGCCTGAAGGCCCTCCCACAAGAGCGAGGCGTCGGGTTGTGCTGCCGGCTGCGCTCACGGCTTTGGTGGGAGGGGCTTCAGCCCCGATGCTCTTGTCTCAGCTCGCCGCGCCTTTCGCCTAAGGCGCCATCTGCACCAGTTCCGCTTCCGGCAGCGGCAGCAGCGCCCAGAACGGCACCCGCGTCTTGGCCCAGTCCTGCGCGGCGTCGCCGAGGATCTCGACCAACGTCGCCGCATCGTCGGCATGCGCGGCCTGCCACGCGCCGGCGCGTTCGATCAGCAGCAGGTAGCCCGGCGCGGGCCACCACGACAGGTCGTTGACGCTGTCGTCGAGCGCGTCCCAGTTGCCGCCGAACCACTCGGGAAAGCGCAGTCCCGCGGCGATGCGGGCGAGGGCGTCGTCCTTGTCGCGGCAGCCGGCGAAGTCCACCCGCGCCAGCGCGAATCCGAGCTCGGTCGCGGCATCCGCCAGGGCCTGGCTGTCGCGCGCATCGATGAAGTAGGCGCCGGCCTGGGCCGGATCGGCGAGCAGTTCGCGCGGGTCGGTGGCGCTCATCGCGCGGCTCCTTGGGCGGGCGGATCGAAGCGGCGGAAGCTGCGATAGTGATCGTCGGTGTAGTAGTACTCCGACGGCGGATCGCCGCCGGTGACGATGCGCCGCGCGCCGCGGTCGCCGGAGCCCGGGGTCTCCACGGTGTACTCGCGGTAATAGCCGCGCGCTTGCGCGGGCAGGCGGCGCTCGCGGTTCTGGAAGGTGCTGCCGTCCTGGCGGTGCGCGAACGGGCCGCCGTCGGCGATGCGGCGCAGTACGTCGCGGGCCTCGGCGGGCAGGAAGGCGGGGGCGGATGTGGCCAAGCCGTCGCCGGCGGATACTGCGACCGGCGCGCTTGCACCGCTGTCGCCGGTGGGTTGGCGCGCGCCCTGCTGGCTCCACAGCCACAGGGCCAGCAGGGCGACGACGGGGATCAGCCAGAGAGGGCGGCGCATGGCTTTACTCGTTGCGGAGCGGAAGCGAAAGTGTAGGCCAAGGCCGTGAAACGTGAAGGAGCGGGGACCGCATGACCGTACTGACGTTGCAGTGGACCTTCGTCGAATTCGAGCAGTACGAGGCCGCGGAACGCGAACACAGCGAAATCCATGTCGCCGCCGTCACCGAGCATGCATCGTTCCAGACGCGGTTGTACGTCACACGGGCACAGGTGCGTGCGCTGGCGTCCGCGTTGCGCGCGTGGCGCTTGTCTGGCGAAGCGCCGCACGCGCGCTGGGGCGAAGAGCGCGGCGCCATGGACATCCGTTTCGGGTTCGAGCCGCCGGGACGGGTCGCGATCGCGTTGCGCCTTCGGCAGCGGCCCATCCATACGGGCTTCGGCGTCATGGCCGACCAGGTCGAGCTGTACCTGGCCAGCGAGCCTATCCTGATCGACCATTTCGCCGATCAGTTGGCGGACATGGCCGAGTGGAAGAGCCGCAGCGCCGAGCTGCAGGCGGCACATTTTCTTTGAGCGATGCGGCGATCGGCGAGGCCGCATGCGCGGTCTCAGCCGCAGCCTACATCGACGACGACGTTGTTCGCGTCCACGCGCACGTTGACGCGGCCGTCGAGGTATTCCTTGGTGATCGCCTGTCCGGGCTTGAGCACGCGCACGGTGCGGCCGCCGGCGGCGGCGCGGGCGCGTTCGACCGTGGCGGCGTCGGCGGTCTTGCCGATCGCGCCGGCCTTGGCGGCTTCGGCGTTGCAGCTCGGACGCGGCGGCGGGGGCGTGGGTTGAGCGGGCGTGGCGGGTTCGACGGGCGCCTGGCCGGCGGCGGCGGATTGCTCGGCGGAGCTGGGCATCTCGGCGGCCGGACGCGGGCCGGCGCAGGCGCTCATCGCCAGCGGCAGCGCGGCGGCGAGGCACAGGGCGGGCAGGATGCGGCGGGCGGCGACGGTCGGTGCGGGCATGGCGGGCTCTCCTTCGCGATGCGCGCGGGGCGCGCGATCAGTCGAGCCTGCGCCGCCCTGGCTGTGTCGCGAGTTAATGCATCGGATCGCGATGACCGATCCGCGACCGCGCGCACAACGCGCGAATGGGCGAGGGAGGTCCCAGGGACCCGCGGCGTTTCGTCTCGCTCTAATCGAAACGCCGCGGGTCCCTGGGACCTCCCGTCCGCGGATCCGAGACACCGGACGCGACCGCGGCTTGCAGGGCGATGCCTTGGATTGCGAGAGCTGGTTTACGATCGGGTACACGGCTTGCAGCGCCGTCGCGGGAGGGCCTCAGGGCCCGCTGCGTTTCGATTAGAGCGAGACGAAACGCAGCGGGCCCTGAGGCCCTCCCACCGTGGGTTCGAAGTCTTGGGCGACGAGCCGCAGTCTGTGTGGGCCGCGATGCGGCTCAGCCGCAGCGCAGGCCGGTGATCGCGCCGCGGTCGTTGACGTCGACGTTGATGCGGTCTTCGCGGTAATCCATGGTCGCGGCCGAACCCGGGGTCAGCACGCGCACGTCGCGGCTGCGGGTTTCGCTGCGGATGCGGTCGACCGTGGCGGCGTCGGGCGCGCGGCCGATGGCCCAGCGCGCGGCCTCGGCGTTGCAGGTCGGGCTGACGTTGGTCGGTGGGATCGGGGTGGCGCAGGCGGACAGGATCAGGCCCAGCGCGGCGACCGGCAGCGCGAGGCGGAGAGAGATCGGAGAGGACATGGCGAGGCTCCTGCGTGAAGCATGGACGGGAGTGCCGCGAGCCTGGGCCCGGCGGCGTGTGCGGCGCATGAAGGCCGGCATCGCGGCAACGGCGCGGCGGCGAAGGCCATGTCTGGCGCGTTGCCGCGTTGCGTCGCGACCGTGCCGTCGCTGCGAGGCAGGGCGAGTCTATACAAGCGCGATGAATGTTCTTGTATCGATTGTTTACGGTGCAGCCGACGTCTCGTTCGGAGCGTGTGGGAGGGACTTCAGTCCCGACGCCTTTCGATCGGATCGGAAACGAAAACGTTGGGACTGACGTCCCTCCCACAACAGCGGAATGCGCGGGCTCAGGATTCCTGCAGCGCCGCTTCGGCCTGCGCCTGCGCATACGCTAGCACCAGCCGCTGCATCAGCTCGGCCAGGGTGACCACGTCCTGGTGGTTGTGCGCGGCCACCCGCCGCAGCAGCGCGGACGAACCGCCGCGCAGGAACTGCAGCCACGCCGCCGGCGCTTGCGAACCGGGCAGGTCGTCCTCGCGCAGGATCCGCAGCAGTTCGCGCTCCAGCGTCGCGAGCCTGCAGTTCTCCCACACCCCGCGGTACAGCCGTCGCGCCGGGAACAGCAGATCGACGTGATCGAGCCCGCTCAGCGGATTGGCGATGCGTGCCAGCCGGTAACGGGTGTTCAGCAGCGGCGCGTCGTAGCAGCGGCCGTTGTAGCTCGACAGCACCGTGCCCGGCGCCAGCCAGCGCGCGAACTCGCGCAGCATCGCGGCTTCGGCCGAGAGCGTGGAGATCATCAGCTGGCGGATGCGCAGGCCGTCGCCGAGCACGGGATCGTCGTGCCAGTCGGCCGCGCCGATCATGAAGGCGCGGGTGCCGGTGCCGCCGGCCAGGCCGGTGGTCTCGGTGTCGAAGAACAGCAGCCGGCGCGGGTCGAGGTATTCGTCGGGACGCTTGGCGAAGGCCAGCGACAGCGCTTCGCGCGGGCCGGGCAGGGGCAGGTGGGCCTGGATCAGGTGCAGGCCCGGGGCGATTTCCTCGCCGGGCAGGGAGCGGTCGATCGGTCGATCGCGCAGCGCGGGTGCGTGCACGGGCGTAGCGGTGTGGGCCAGCGCGCGCGCGGTCGGCGCGCGGTCGCGCGCGCCGGCGCTCGGCGCCCGCGGTGCGGGCGTCGCCGCGCCCGCGGGTTTGCGTTCGCGTAATGCGATCAGGCGGCGCAGCGCGTCGAGGTCGGTGCGTTGCGGGCGGCTCGGCGCAAGGCCGTCGGGGCCGAAGATGGCGTCGGCGCCGCTGGCATCGGCGACTGCGGCTACACGGTGCGTAGCGCTCGCTGCCGCCGCGTTCGCGGTCGGCGCGGCGGTGTCCGGCACGGCCGCAAGCGATGCGGCGGCCGTGGCCGCGTCGAGCATGGGCGCCGCCGGCAGCGCGCGGCGCGGGCCCGCGAACGCCGTCGCGCCGGCCGCGTCGCGTTCCCGCGCAGGTTGTTCCGTCGCCATCGCGTCGCTGCGCCCCGCCTGTTTCTGCAGCGCGCGCAGCTTGGCCAGGTCCAGGCTCATGCGTCGGCGTCCTCGAGCAGGCGCAACACCTGCAAGGCCAGCGTGCGCGGCGTGGCGCCGGCGCCTTCTTCGTCGCTGGCCAGGATCGGGCCGACGCAGGCCGGGCAGCCGGCGCGGCAGTCGCAGCCTTGCACCAGCTCGCGCGCGCGCGTCACCAGCTCGGCCTGGCGCAACCACAGCGGCTCGCTCAGGCCGACGCCGCCGGGGAAGTTGTCGTACAGGTACACGGTCGGCACGAACTGCTGCACCTCGCCGACCAGGGCCAGCGCCGCGTCGCCTTCGCCGTCGCCGGGACGGATCTGCCCGCGCCCGTCCTTGTCCTGGGTCGCGAACCAGGCGCCGTCGCCGTTGCCGACCGACTTCTGCAGATCGCGCGCATCGGCCATCACCGCCACCGTGGCGACGATATGCAGCGCGTGCGCGGCGCCGAGAAAACCGTCGAGCGCGTCCTGGCGCGAAGCGAAGCGCGACAGCAGCACGCCCTGCGGCAACTGCCACCACAGCGCGGTGGTGTGCAGCTCCTGGTCGGGCAGGTTGACCGGCCCGTAGCCGATGCTTTCGTGGGTGTAGTAGCGGATCTTCTTGTAGCCGGCCACGCGCCGCACCACGTGCACTTCGCCATGGTGGCTGTCGCCGCGGCCGGCATCGCCGCCGTCGAAGCGTTCCAGCACCTTGAGCTTGGTGTAGTCGATCGAGTCGGTGTAGTAATCGACGTGGGTGCGGGTGACATAGGCTTTGCGGCCCTCCCAGTCCAGCCGCTCGACCTGGTACGGCACCGACTGGATCATGTGGATCGCGCCTTCGTACAAGGTCAGCGCCGCGGCCGAGTAATCGACTTCGGCGATGATGGTCTGGCGGCCGTCGCTGCGGTCGACCACGACGAAGTTGCCGTCGGCGACCGAACGCAGGCTGACCGCATTGGCCGGATAGCTGTCGGCGATCCACTCCCAGCGCTCGCCCTCGCGGTGGACCACGCCGGTTTCGGCCAGCGCTTCCAGGAACACCTCCGGATCGACCGGGCCGAACGGCTCGCCTTGCTGGAACGGCAGCTCGAACGCGGCGCAGCGGATATGGTCGAACAGGATCAGCGGCTGATCGGGGGCGATGCGCGCGTGTTCGGGCGAGGCGTCGGCGAAGAAGTCCGGGTGCCGCACGACGTACTGGTCGAGCGGCTGCGAGCTGGCGACCATCACCCCGAGCGAGGGCTGTTGGCGCCGGCCGGCGCGGCCGAAGCGCTGCCACGTGGCCGCGACCGAGCCCGGATAGCCGTTGAGCACGACCACGTCGAGGCTGCCGATGTCCACGCCGAGCTCCAGCGCCGAGGTCGCGACGATGCCGTCGATGCGGCCGTCGCGCATCGCCCGTTCGGCCTCGCGCCGCTCGCTCGGCAGGTAGCCGCCGCGGTAGGCGCGGATGCGCGCGGGCTTGCGCGGGTCGGAATCGAACACGTCCTTGAGGTACTTGGTCAGCACCTCGACCATCAAGCGCGTCTGCGCGAACACCAGGGTCTTGAGCCCGGCCTTGATCGCGATGCGGGCGATGCGGTTGCTCTGCGAACGCGCCGAGGCGCGCAGGCCGAGGTCGGCGTTGATCACCGGCGGGTTCCACAGCAGCACGTGCTTGTCGCCGGTCGGCGCGCCGGAGTCGAGGATCGCGCGCACGGGTTGCTCGATCAGCGCCTCGGCGTGCGCCTGCGGATTGCCGATGGTGGCCGAGCACAGGATGAACTGCGGACGCACGCCGTAGAACGCGCAGATGCGCTTGAGCCGGCGCAGCACCCCGGCGACGTGGCTGCCGAACACGCCGCGGTAGGTATGGACCTCGTCGATCACCACGTAGCGCAGGTTCTCGAAGAACTGCGCCCACTTGGTGTGATGCGGCAGGATCGCCTGGTGCAGCATGTCCGGGTTGGAGACGACGATGTCGCCGTGCAGGCGGATCGCCTGGCGCGCGTCGCCGGGCGTGTCGCCATCGAAGGTGAAGGCCTTGACTCCGAGATCGCCGGCGCGGTTGAGTTCCAGCAACTCGGCGACCTGATCCTGGGCCAGCGCCTTGGTCGGGAACAGGTACAGCGCTTTCGCGCCCGAGGTCATCGCCGCGCTGACCACCGGCAAGGTGTAGCACAGCGATTTGCCGGAGGCGGTCGGCGTGACCACGGCGACGTGCTCGCCGGCCTGCGCCGCCTGCCAGGCTTCGGCCTGATGGCTGTAGAGCCGGTCGATGCCGCGCGCGCGCAGCGCGGCTTTCAGCGGCTCGGGCAGGTCCTCGGGCAACGGCGCGTAACGGCCCTCGCGGCCCGGCAGGGTGAAGTGCCCGGTGATGCGGGCGCCGTAGCGGCGTTGCAGGCGCTGGGCCAGCGCGGCGCCGTGGCGCGCCGGCAGCGGCGCATCCTCGCCCTCGGGCTTGCGCGCGTTGGGGTGGGCGGGGACGAGGTCGTGGTGCGCGGGATCGATAAGGGCGGACATGAAGGGGCTCGGGCGAAGGCTCGGGCGGAAGCGTGAGCGCGGACAGGTGCAGTCTCGTTGTACGCGACCGGGGTCTCAGCGTGTGAGACGGCGGCGTGGCGGATGCGGCGGGTTTGCCGTTTTTGGCGGCGGCCGAGGCAGGTGCCTTTTTGGGAGGGCCTTCAGGCCCGATGCTCTCGTTTCAGTTCGCCGCGACCTGAGCCGAAAGCATCGGGCCTGAAGGCCCTCCCACAACAGCCCGCGGGCATCGGGCCTGAACTCCCTCCCACAACAGCCCGCGGCAAAGCCTGTATCCTTGCGCGCCGCGAATTCCAGGCCCGCCCATGAAGATCGGCATCGACTTCGGCACCAGCTACTCGGCCGCCGCCGCCGTCATCGACGGCGAAGTCCGCACCGTGCGCTTCGGCCAGGAGCGCCAGTTCCGCACCACGGTGTACTTCCCCGAGGCCGTGCCCGACCTCGACAAGTTCGAGCTCGACGACGCGATGGAAGCCGAGGTCGAGGCCCTGGTGCGCAGCGCCCGCGCCGAGCAGAGCCGCAACCCCGCCCAGGCCCGGCGCAGCGACCTCGAACTGCGCCGCGACGCGGTGCGCGCGGTGCGCCGGCAATGGCTGGAGCGGCAGGTGCGCGAGGCGCGCGCCTCGGCCGCGTCGCTGCAGAACGCGGTGTACGGCGAGGAGGCGGTCGAGGCCTACCTGATCGAAGGCTTCGGCAATCTGGTGCAGTCGCCCAAGTCGATGCTCGGCTACCAGCTGGCGCCGCACGTGCGCCAGACCATCGTCGGCATCGCCGGCTACATCCTCGAACACATCCGCCTCAACGCCAGCCAGCAGTTCGGCGCCAACGTGCGCGCGGCGGTGCTCGGCCGGCCGGTGCAGTTCCGCAGCTCGATGGGCGCGGCCGGCGGCGACCAGGCGCTGGAGATCCTGCGCGAAGCCGCGGCCGGCGCCGGTTTCGACGACGTCGACTTTCTCGAAGAACCGGTGGCCGCGGCGCTCGGCCATCACGCACAGAGCGCGCAGCGACACCGCGCGCTGGTGGTCGACATCGGCGGCGGCACCAGCGACATCACCCTGGCCGAAGTCGGCGGCGCGCAGCCGCCGCGAGTGCTGGGCTCGTGGGGCATCGCCCGCGGCGGCGTCGACGTCGATCTCGCGCTGAGCCTGTCGCGGTTCATGCCGCTGTTCGGCAAGGGCGCCACGCGCGTGCCGGCGCACCATTTCGTCGAAGCCGCGACCGTGCACGACGTGATCCGCCAGCGCGACTTCCAGCGCCGCGACGCCTACCGCGACGTGCCCGCTCCGTTCGGCTCGCGCTTGATCGCGCTGCAGGACACCGGCAACACCACGCGCCTAAGCCGCGCGGTGGAGGCGGCCAAGGTCGAGTTGAGCTCGCGCGAACGCAACCGCGCCGCGTTGGACTACATCGAGACCGGGCTGTTCCAGGAGGTGTTGGCGCCGGATCTGACCGCGGCGGCCGAAGGCTTCCTCGGTTTCCTGACCGAACTGCTCGGCGAGGTGTCGGCGCAGATCGACGCGCCGCCGCAGGTGGTGTTCCTCACCGGCGGCATGTCGCGCGCGCCGTACGTGCGCGCCGCGGTGCAGCGTTGCTTCCCGGATGCGCAACTGGTCGCGGGCGATCCGTCGCTGGGGGTGGTGTCGGGGCTGGCGTTCGCGGCGCACAGGGCGCATATCTGATGCCGAACGAGGTGTGATCACAGTTGGGCCTGACCGAGGTGTTTGGAACGACTGAAGCTTATGGCAAGGTGGGCTCCAGCTGGCTGGGACGGGACAGGCCATGGATATGACGTCGGTCAAATCGAGCGGATCGCTAGCGGGAGTCGAGGCTTGGGCTGTCAGCCAGCTGAAAACGCATCCGAAAAGCAGCCTGGCGCTGATTTCTACGGTATGGGGCGGCGCAATCGTGCTGCATCATTTCGCTAGGATCGGGCATTTACCGATCCTCGCGCTGCCGGACCTAGCCGGCGTTGTGTTGGCGTCAGCCGTCATCGGTTTCGCGGCGCTGTTGGCCGTAATGGTGCTCCTGGTCGCGCCTGGGCTGATGCTGCTGTACTGGTATCGCCAAGGGGTGCGGGCGAAGAGCATCTTCTGCTGCGGGGCCGCCGCGCGGCGCAGGCCCAAGGCCGTGATTTGTATCGGTCTGAGTGTGCTTGCCGTGTTAGTGGTGGCGGCCGCTTATGCGGCGACGCTGGCGATGCCGGTCTTTCTGCTCCTGCCCGTATTTGCCCTGGCCTATTGTTGGCGCTACAGACTCTGGCCAAGGCAACTGCGCTGTGTCATCAGCCGGACTACGCGGCGCAGAACCAATCCCATTTCCTATTTCCTTCTGAGCGCGCTCGCCGCACTGCTCGCCGCGGCCGCCTACGCGGCGATGCTTCTGAATTTTCACTGGCTGGCTACTTGGCTGGTAGCGTTCGCTCTGCCGCCTATGGCCGTCGCGATCGGTCTGGAAACGCCGCTGCGAGAGCGCATTATCGGATGGCTGCGACCGCATCCGGTGTTCGTCGCATTTCAGTTTGCGTGCTATCTGATTGCTTGGGCGATCATGACGCCAATGCTGCTGCTATGGCGTTATGAGCCGGACCATGTCGTGATAAGGAATGTGGCTATCATGACCGCGATGACGCTGCTGCTTCATATGGTGATCTTCGCAACTGAGAAAATGCCGATCAGGCACAGACTGATCGCACCGACGGCGGTCATCGTCTACCTCATGGTCTTTACCAATGTTCCGTCCATAGGCGCGAGCCGGGTCATCGCGTTTTTCGGACTCGGCGAGGTGCCGAAGATAAACTTGATCCTCACCAAGCAAGGCTGCGATACGGTGAACACCGCGTGGGCGCGGAGACCTTGCGTGGTCACCGGCCAGCACTCCGGAGCTTACCTGCTGGCCGATGTCGACCTACTCACCCGTATTGGTCCGCACTATGTGCTGGCGCAGCGCGACAGTTCCATACGGACAGTTGATCCGCAGGCGCCGCGGGTCGCCGTCCGAGGCGATGATGTGCTGGGTTGGTCGAGGACGGAATGATATTCGCATGAAGCCTCACTCCCCCTCCTGCGACCGCAACCGCGACCCCATCCTCGCGGTCCTGCGCGAACGCTTCGCCGGCCGCTGCGAGGCGCTGGAAATCGGCAGCGGCACCGGCCAGCACGCGGTGCATTTCGCCGCGGCGATGCCGTGGCTGCGCTGGCAGTGCTCCGACGCCGCCGCGTATCTGCCCGGCATCCGCGCCTGGCTCGACGAGGCGGCGCTGCCGAACACGCCGCCGCCGCTGGAATTGCAGGCGGTCGTCGGGCCCGCGCCGGGCTTCGCGCCCGCGCCGCCGCTGCCGCGCGGCCCGGCGGGCGACGCGCGCGGTTTCGACGCGGTATTCAGCGCCAACACCCTGCACATCATGGGCTGGCCGCAGGTCGAGGCGTTCTTCGCCGGGTTGGCGACGGTGCTGGCCGCGCAGGCGAGCGTGGTCGTGTATGGGCCGTTCAATTACCGCGGCCGCTACACCAGCGACAGCAACCGCGATTTCGACGGTTGGCTGAAGGCGCGCGATCCGGTCTCGGGCATCCGCGATTTCGAAGCGGTCGATGCGCTCGCGGCCGCCATCGGCCTGCGCTTGCGCGAGGACATCGCGATGCCGGCCAACAACCGCTGCCTGGTCTGGCGTCGCGACTGAACTGCGACATACACAGCACGGCGCCGCGGCTGCGACGCCGCGGCGCTTGACCGCGGCGGTGGCGCGGTCCGCACAATGACAGCGGCTCCGAACCGGTCCTCGCTCATGCATCCCTCGCTTTCGTCCGCACTGTCGTGCGCGCTCGTCCTGACGGCGGCGACGACAGCGTGCCGGCCGGCCTCGCCGCCGCCGGCCGCGGTGGCGCAGGGCCAGGCCCAGGCCCATGCCGCCCAGGCTGCGCCGGCACCGCAATGGCGCGTATCCGACTGGCCGCTGCCGGCCACCGGCGCGGCGGCGCAGCCCGACCTGATCGCCGCGCCCGACGGCGGCTGGCTGCTGTCGTGGATCGAGCCCGGCGCACGCGGCGGGCATGCGCTCAAGTTCGCCCGCGCCGGCCGCGACGGCGCCTGGGGCCCGATCCGCACCATCGCCCAGGGCCGCGACTGGTTCGTCAACTGGGCCGACACGCCGCATATCGCGCTGGCCGCCGACGGCGCGCTGTGGGCGCACTGGCTGCGCAAGTCGGCGCCGGCGACTTATGCCTACGACGTGGTGCTGAGCCGTTCCGGCGACGGCGGCGCGACCTGGTCGGAACCGGCGAAGGTCAACGACGACGGCACCGCGACCGAGCACGGCTTCGTCTCGCTGTGGCCCGACGGCGCCGACGGCATCGGCGTGGCCTGGCTCGACGGCCGCCGCACGGGCGGGGGCGAAGGCCACGAAGGCGGCGCTCACGCCGGCCACCGCGGCGCGATGACCCTGCGCGCCGCGCGTTTCGACGCGCGCTCGCAACGCTCGCTCGACAGCGAGCTCGACCCGATGACCTGCGATTGCTGCCAGACCGATGCCGCGCCGACCGCGCGCGGCCCGCTGCTGGTCTATCGCGACCGCGACGCGCAGGAGATCCGCGACATCGCCGCGACCCGCCGCGAGGCCGGCGGCTGGACCGCGCCGCGGCACGTGCACGCCGACCGCTGGACCATGCCGGCCTGCCCGGTCAACGGCCCGTCGGTGGCGGCGCGCGGCGACGACGCGATCGTCGCCTGGTACACCGCCGCCGGCGGCGAATCCAAGGTGCAGGCCGCGCGCAGCGGCGACGCGGGCACGAGCTTCGGCGCGCCGGTCGTGCTCGACCGCGGCGAGCCGGTGCAGGGCCGGGTCGAAGCCGCGCTCGGCGCGGACGCGGCCTGGGTGTTGTGGCTGCGCGAGGACCGGCAAGACGGCCAGACCCTGTGGCTGGCGCGGCTGGCGCCGGACCTGTCGCGCGAACTGCAGCGGGTGCAGGTGACGCGGTTGCAGGGCCGCGGCCGCGGCACCGGATTCCCGCAGCTGGCGGTCGGCGACGGCGCGGTCTACATCGCCTGGACCGAACTGGCCGACGGCGCCGCGCGCCTGCGCGGGGCCAGGCTTCAGCCCGAAGCCACCGTCTCCAGCAGCGGCGAATCGAACATCGACGCCGGCGAGACCACCGGCTCGTCCAGCGGCACGCGCGCGCCGTAGCGTTCGCGCAGCTTGGCCTTCACCGCCGGGTCGTCGAGCTCGAACTCGCGCAGCCGTTGCAGGCGGCCGATGCGCACGCCCATGGCGCGGTCGTAGAGCTTGTAGACCAGTTCGCTGCAGTAGATGCGCTGGTCCGACCAACCGAAGGCGAGGTCGTAATGCTTGCCGCGCAGCCGCTCGGCCTGCGCCCGCAGGCGCCGCACCTGCGCGGCGTCCGGCGGCGCGCGCAGGCGCTTGGCGACGTAGCGCCCGCCCTGGCCGCGCGCGATCCAGTCGGCGAGCGGGGTGTAGCGCACCGGTTCCACCGCCTCGAACACATACGGCCGGCCGCCGCGATGCAGGACCACGCCCATGTGGCTGTAACGCGAGCCGGTCGCGCGCTGGATCGCCAGGCTTTGGGCCGAGCGCGACGCGTGGAAGACCAGGTCGCCGTCGCGCAGCGCCGGCGGCGCGGCGCGCGCGCAGGCCGCGCACGCGGCCAGCGCGGCGGACAAGGCCAGGCCGCGGGCGAAGGCGCCGATCATGCCGGCGCGGCGTCGGCGCCCGCGTCGGCCTCGGCGGTCGCGTACAGGCGCACGTCGCGGTTCTCGGTGCCGTGCCGGATCGTGCCCTGCGCGCGCATGCCCAGGCGTTCGAGCACCTTGATCGAGGACGCGTTGTCGGGATTGACGATCGCCAGCACCCGCGGCAGCGCCAGCGTGGCGCCGGCGTAGCGCAGCACCGCCTCGCCGGCCTCGACCGCGTAGCCGCGCTGCCAATGGCGCTGCAGGAAGGCGTAGCCCAGGTCGGGGTCGGGCAGGGTATCGCGGCGCAGCAGCCCGCACAGGCCGATGGGCTCGCCGCCCTCGCGCAGTTCCACCCGCCACAGGCCGAAGCCGTGGCGCGCATAACTGGCGGCGGGGCCGTCGTGGATGTAGCGCAGCGCGCCGTCGAGATCGCGCACGCCGCGGTCGCCGATGCCGCCGAGGAAGCCGGGTTCGTTGAGCAGTTCGAGGATGAAGCCGGCATCGCCGGCGGCGAGCTCGCGCAGGGTCAGGCGGTCGGTGTGGATCGTCGGCATGGGCGGCGGCGCGCGCGGGAGGGTGGGGCAACGATACGACAGTGGCGGTGCCGGGTGAGGCGAGGATGAAGCCGCGCCGCGGCTACACTGGCCGGCCGTTCCCGCTGCCGTTCGCGCCGCCATGACCGAACCCGACCGCCTGCACGAGATCCACCCCATCGCCGAGGACAAGCGCCGCGCCGTGCTCGACGCGCTGGCCGCGATCGAGCGCGAGCACGACGTGCGGGTGATCTACGCCTGCGAATCGGGCAGCCGCGGCTGGGGCTTTTCCTCGCCCGACAGCGATTACGACGCGCGCTTCGTCTACGTGCACCGTCAGCCGTGGTACCTGACCGTCGACGAGCGCACCGGCCCGGGCGAGCCGCAGCGCGACGTGATCGAACTGCCGATCGAGGCCGATCTGGACGTCGCCGGCTGGGACTTGCGCAAGGCGCTGCGGCTGGTGTCCAAGTCCAATCCGACGCTGCTGGAGTGGCTGCGCTCGCCGATCGTGTATCGCCGCGACGACGCCCTGGCCGCCGGCCTGCACGGCCTGGCCGAGCGGTTCTACTCGCCGGTCGCGGCGTGGCACCACTATCTGAGCCTGGCCCGCGGCACCTTCAACGCGCACCTGGGCGGCGACAGCATCCGCACCAAGAAATATCTGTACGTGCTGCGCCCGGTGCTGGCCTGCCAATGGATCGAGCGCGAGGACGCCGCGCCGCCGATGGCGTTCGAGTCGTTGCTGGAGCGTTTGTTGCCCGACGGCCCGGTGCGCGCGGCGATCGAGGACCTGCTCGCGCGCAAGCGACGCAGCGCCGAGGTCGAGGCGGGGCCGCGGGTGCCGGCGCTGAGCGATTTTCTCGCCGCCGAACTGGAGCGGATGCAGGCGCAGCCGCCGCAACTGATGCCGGGCCGCGGCCGCGGCGAGGAACTCGACGAGTTCCTGCGCGCCGCGCTGGCGCAACCGTGGTGACGCTTCCGGGCGCGGCGGTCGTGGGAGGGCCTTCAGGCCCGACGCTCTTGCCGCAAATCGCGATGACCTGACCGAACGGCATTGGGCCTGAAGGCCCTCCCACAGAAGGCCTTGCCGCAACCGCGCGACCGGGATCAGTTCGACAGCGGTAACGGCTGCTGCAGCGGCTCGATCGTGCCTTCCCCGCGCATCACCTTCTTGTATTCCTTGCGCGAAACCGAGATGTAGCGGTCGTTGCCGCCGATCTCCACCTGCGGGCCGTCGAGCACGGCGCGGCCGGCCGCGTCCACGCGTACGTTCATGGTCGCCTTTTTGCCGCTGTGGCAGATGGTCTTGATCTCGCTGAGTTCGTCCGCCCAGGCCAGCAGGTACTGGCTGCCCTCGAACAGTTCGCCGCGGAAATCGGTGCGCAGGCCGTAGCACAGCACCGGGATGCGCAGCGCGTCGACTACCTCGCTGAGCTGCCAGACCTGGGCGCGGCTGAGGAACTGCGACTCGTCGACCAGCACGCAGTGCAGCGCGCCGTGCGCGGCGATGTCGGCGCGGATCAGCGCCTCCAGGTCCTGGTCGCGCTCGAACGCCACGCCCTCGGCGCGCAGGCCGATGCGCGAGGCGACCACGCCGGCGCCGGCGCGATCGTCCAGGTGCGGGGTCAGGATCGCGGTGCGCATGCCGCGCTCGCGGTAGTTGTGCGCCGACTGCAGCAGCGTCGTGGTCTTGCCGGCGTTCATCGCCGAATAATAGAAATAGAGCTTGGCCATGCGCGCAGTGTAGGGCGCGCGGCGGCGCGGCTACAGACTTGACGGGGCGGGCCGGCGCGCTCCGGGCCGCGCGATGCCGACGCGGCGGCGCTCGCGCGTTGATTGCGCCGCGGCGCCGAGGCCGGCCGCGGCGCGCGTCGATGCGAGCCGCGCCCAGTGCCGGCGGCGTCTCAAGCGGCAGCGCGCCGATGGCCGAGCCGCGACCGCTGCCGGCGGCGGGTAGACTATCCGGCCAGCCCGGCCCCCGCCGGCGATCCGGCGTCCCATGCACGGTCTCAATCCTCCCCAGCGCGCCGCCGTCCTGAACACCGACGGCCCCCTGCTCGTGCTCGCCGGCGCGGGCAGCGGCAAGACCCGCGTGATCGTGGAGAAGATCGCCCACCTGATCGCTTCCGGCCGGATGCCGGCCAAGCGCATCGCCGCGATCACCTTCACCAACAAGTCGGCCAAGGAAATGCGCGAGCGCGTGGCCAAGCGCATCCGCGGCGACGCGGCCGACGGGCTGACCATCTGCACCTTCCACGCGCTGGGCCTGAAGTTCCTGCAGATCGAGCACGCCAAGCTCGGCCTGCGCCGCGGCTTCAGCGTGTTCGACAGCGACGACAGCAACGCCCAGATCAAGGACCTGCTGCCGGCCGGGACCAAGCCGGACGTGCTCGACGACATGCGCAACCTGATCTCGCGGGCCAAGAACGCGGGCCTGTCGCCGGAGCAGGCGATGGCCGAATCGCGCAGCCCGCGCGAGATCGAGGCGGCGACCGTGTACGAGCTGTACCAAAAGCGCCTGACCACCTTCAACGCGGTCGATTTCGACGACCTGATCCGGTTGCCGGTGCAACTGCTGGAAGCCGACCGCGACGCGCAGCTGGCCTGGCGCGAGCGCATCGGCTACCTGCTGGTGGACGAGTGCCAGGACACCAACGACGCCCAGTACCGACTGCTCAAGGCACTGGCCGGGCCGGCCGGACTGTTCACCTGCGTGGGCGACGACGACCAGTCGATTTATGCTTGGCGCGGCGCCAATCCGGACAACCTGCTGGAGCTGGGCAAGGACTATCCGACCCTGGAGATCGTCAAGCTCGAACAGAACTACCGCTGCAGCAACCGCGTGCTGCGCGCGGCCAACGCGCTGATCGCGCACAACCCGCACGAGCACCCCAAGACCCTGTGGAGCGACCAGGCCGACGGCGAGCGCATCCGGGTGTGGGAATGCCGCGACAGCGCGCACGAGGCCGAGAAGGTCGCCGCCGAGATCCACTTCCAGCAGCAGAAGCACAACGCGCCGTGGAGCGACTTCTGCATCCTGTTCCGCGGCAACCACCAGAGCCGCGCGCTGGAGAAGGCGCTGCAGCTGCTGCGCGTGCCGTACCACTTGAGCGGCGGCACCGCGTTCCTGGAGCGCGGCGAGGTCAAGGACGCGCTGGCGTGGCTGCGGCTGGTGGCCAATCCCGACGACGACGCGGCGTTCCTGCGCGCGGTCACCGCGCCCAAGCGCGAGGTCGGCGCGACCTCGCTGGCCAAGCTGGCGGAGATGGCGCGCCATGCGCAGCTGCCGATGTCGCGCATGGCCGAGTCGATCCACGCGATCAAGCAACTCACCCCGCGCGCCGGCAACGCGCTCGACGGCTTCGTCAACATCGTGCGCTTCCTGCGCGAGGAGGCCCAGCGCATCAGCCCCGGCGAACTGGTCGGGGTGCTGGCCGAGCGCAGCGGCCTGCTCGCCTCGATCCGCGCCCAGTGCAAGGACGAGGCCAGCTACCAGCGGCGCAAGGAAAACCTGGCCGAACTGTCGGGCTGGTTCGACGGCGGCCGCGGCTCCGGCCCCGGCGAACTGGCCGCGCAGCTGGCGCTGCTGTCGCACGCCGACAAGGGCGAGGCCGGCAACCAGGTGCGGCTGATGAGCCTGCACGCGGCCAAGGGCCTGGAGTTCCGCTTCGTCTTCATCGTCGGCGTCGAGGACGGCAACCTGCCGCACGACGCCAGCCTCGACGAAGGCCGCCTGGACGAGGAACGCCGGCTGATGTACGTCGGCATCACCCGCGCCAAGGAGCAGCTGTACCTGTCGCACTCGCGCGAAACCCAGCGCTGGGGCGAGCGCATCCGGCTCAAGCCGAGCCGCTTCATCGACGAACTGCCGCCCGGCGAACTGCAGCGCGACGGCGCCGACCCGGTCGCCGACGCCGAACGCAAGCGCGAACGCTCGCTGGCCGGCTTCGCCGCGATCAAGGCGCTGCTGGAAGAAGGCTGAGTGTCGCCGGGCCGCTGTGGGAGGGCCTTCAGGCCCGATGCCTTCCGCTCCGCTCGCCACGCACTCCCCGCCTTCCCCTTCCGCGGAAGGCGCAACCGCGCACGCGACCGCGCCGCACGAACACGCTAGGCTGGCGCCACTTCCCCCGAAGGCCGCGCCCATGCCCTTGCTGATCAACGCCTATTCCACGCTCGCCTCGCCGCCGCCGCCCGCGTTCCTGGCCCAGCCGCCCGCGCGCCGCGACCGCAGCGATCCGGAACTGGTGCCGCACCTGCAGGGCTTCGTCGGTTACGTGATGAGCACGGTCGAGGACGGCATGGACGCGCGCACCTTCGGCGTGCTGCGCCATCTGCAGCGGGTCCAGACCCAGTTCTCGTTCGAGGTGGACGAACGCGACTTCGACGCGCTCGCCGCCTGGGGCGAGGCGGCCAACGTGCTGTGCTTCCTGCCCGACGGCAGCGTGCGCGACGCCGCCGGCAACGTCCTGGCCAGCCGCGGCGAACCGCCGGTGGAGGCCGACGCCGCGCTGCCGTATCCGTCCGACGCGCGCGAACGCAAGCGCCGCAGCGAGGCCGAACTGCAGCAGCTCGGCGCGGCGCCGCCCGCGCACCTGCCGCCGGTGCTCGGCGCCGGCGAAGTGCGCCTGCGCGAGGCCGACGAGACGATGCGCCGCATGCTGGCCTTGTGCGCGGTGGCGGTGCGCGCCGAATCGCTGAGCTCGCAGCCGCTGTCGGTCGAGGAAATCCGCGCCAAGCTCGGCCCCGGCGTGGCCGCGCTGAGCCCGGCCGAGCGCGCGTTCATCGCCGCCGACAAGCCCGATGAGGAAACCTGGGCCAACCAGGGCTGGCGCTACGAAAGCGCCGCGCTGCTGCAATGGGCGTTGGGCCTGAGCGACGCCCTGCCGGCGCCGACCGCGATCTGCGATGCGGGCCGGGTCGCGCGCGTCGCCATCGACCACGCCGACGAAGCCGCCATCGCCGGCGCGCGCCTGCGTCCGTTGCCGGAACTGCTGGACGCGCTCGACGCGATCTACCGCCGCCACTGGCTGGTGCGCCAGGCGCGGCTGGACGACAAGCCCGCGCCGATCGGCCTGCATCCCAGCGTCGTCTACGAGCGCCACTACGCGCTGAACTGGCTGCTGCGTTTCGACGAGCAGGATTGGGACGAAGTCGGTACGCCGACCTGAAGCTAGCCGCGCGATCTTTCGCGTTTTTTGCGTCACCCGGAGATCCCGCCGCCTGAACCTTGTCGTCCGTCCCGCCACGCCCGCCGATCGCGCCGCCGTGCTCGCGCTGAACCTGGAAGCCGAAGCGCTGATGAGCCCGATGGACCACGCGCGCCTGCTCGCGCTGGAGGCGCAATCGGTCTACCACCGCATCGTCCACGACGGCCAGTCCGCGATCGCGTTCCTGCTCGCGTTCGACGAGCGCGCCGACTACGACAGCCCGAACTACCTGTGGTATCGCCAGCGCTATCCGCGCTTTGTCTACATCGACCGCATCGCGGTGGCCGCGAGCCACCGCAACCGCGGGATCGGCGGCCTGCTCTACGACGACGTGTTCGCGTTCGCGCGCGAACGCGGCGTCGGCACGCTCGCGGCGGAGTTCTACATCGAACCGTTCAACGAAGCGTCGAGCCGGTTCCACGCGCGCTTCGGATTCGGCGAGGTCGGGACGCAATGGGTCGCGCAGGGACGCAAGCGCGTGTCCCTGCAGATCGCGGCGGTGCCGCGCGACTGATGCAGTCGCGATGTTGCGCGCGCATCGCGAATAAAACGCGGCGGCACTTGCCTGCACGATTTTCGTTTTGCTATGTTGCGCGCATGGACATCATCTTCCACCGCCGACTACGCCTGAGCGCGCGACTGCATCGTCGCGACGCCGGCGTGCGTTCGAGCGGAATCCGACTAGGTTGACCCCATCGCTCCGATCCCTTGCGGATTGGAGCAGCCGGGGTCGCTAGCGGTACGACTCGAAGGCGCCGAAAGGCGCCTTCGTCGTTTTCGCCTTTCGGCATCGCATGCCACACCGATTCCGCTGCGCCTTCGCCGGCGCGGCGCGGGACCCCGCGCGCCTGCATCCGCATCGCCCTTCCACGCCCGAATGACGTAATGGAAAACGTGCAGCCCTGAGATGGCTGTGGCCGCAAGGCCGTGCGGGTTCGAGTCCCGCTTCGGGCACCACCTCGCATAACTCCATCCGCCCGGATGGCGAAACGGAAAACGCGCCGGTCTCAGAAGCCGGTGGCCGCAAGGCCGTGTGGGTTCGAGTCCCACTCCGGGCACCACCATCGACATCGACATCGATACACGCTGCGCCCAAGTGACGTAACTGGCAACCGTGCCGGCCTCAGATGCCGGTGGCCGCGAGGCCGTGCGGGTTCGACTCCCGCCTTGGGCACCAACCGAATCCAAACGCGATCCATCCGCCCGGATGGCGAAACGGCAAACGCAACGGTCTTAAACACCGTGGCCGAAAGGCGGTGCGGGTTCGAGTCCCGCTCCGGGCACCACCATCGACATCGATACACGCTGCGCCCAAGTGACGTAACTGGCAACCGTGCCGGCCTCAGACGCCGGTGGCCGCAAGGCCGTGCGGGTTCGACTCCCGCCTTGGGCACCACCGCATCGGCCGCCGCGAACGGCGATGCCGCGCGAAGGCAAAACTGCGATGATCGCGGCCAGTCCCGATGCATCGGTTCGCGCTTGATCGTGCCGCCTCTTCCTTCGTCGATCGTCTCGCCGCGATGATGCCGGCCCTGGCCCGTGTCGGCCTGCACCTGCGCCCGATGGCCATGGCCGACGCGCCGGCGTGGTTCGCCTATCTGTCGCTGCCCGATGCGGTCGAGCACACCAGCTGGCGCCTGGACGGGATCGAGACGCTGTATCCGCAGATCGCCGCGTCCAATCCGTTCCGCGCCGATGCGCCGGCCTTGTTCGCCATCGTCGACGACCTCGACGAGTTGGTCGGAACGGTCGGCTTCCACACCGTGCTCGACGCGCCGCGCGGCGGCGAGATCGCCTACAACCTGCATCCGGCGCATTGGGGCCGAGGCATCGCCAGCGAGGCTTGCGCGGCGGTGGCGCGGTGGGGGCTGGAACAGCGCGGCTACCGGCGGGTGGAGGCGTATGCGCTGGACAGCAACGCGGCCAGCCAGCGCGTGCTCGACAAATGCGGGTTCCGGCGCGTGCGCTTGGAGCCGGGCCTGCGCGCGGTGCGCGGGCAGCCGCGCGATTTCTGGCTGTACCGGCGCGAGGCCTGAGCCCGCCGTTGCGTTCGGCGCCGCGCGGCTTGCCAGCGGCGCGGCGGCGGACGATGATCCGGCCACTTCAACGGACGAGGTCGACGATCATGCACTGGTGCGTTTCCGCGGTTGGCTTGAGCCTGTGTTTCCTCGCCGCCGCCGCGTGCGCCGGCGAGCGCCCCGAGTTTCTCGCCTCGCCCGATCCGGCGGCGGCCGCGCTACCGTTCTCCGAAGCGGTGCGCAGCGGCGAGCTGCTGTTCCTGTCGGGCCAGATCGGCACCGTGCCGGGCGCCGACAACGCGTTGGCGAAGGGCGGGATCGGGCTGGAGGCCGAGCAGACGTTGAGCAACATCCGCGCCGTGCTCGAACGCCACGGTGCGTCGATGCGCGATGTGGTCAAGTGCACGGTGTTCCTGGCCGACATCGGCGACTGGCCGGCGTTCAACGCGGTCTATCGCCAGCATTTCAGCGCGCCGTTCCCGGCGCGCAGCGCCTTGGCGGCGTCGGGCCTGGCGATGGGCGCCAAGGTCGAGGTCGAATGCATTGCGCAGGCGCCGCGCAAGGCGGGCAAGCGGCGATGACGGCCTGGTTCGGTGAAGGTGCGCGCCGCGGGACCCGCATTGCGCGGCCGCGCGGCGCGTGGCTGCGCGTGGCTGCGCTGGCGTTGTGTCTGGCGGCGGCGCCGGTCGCGTTGGCCGACGAGGCGGAGCGCTACGCGCCGCCCGGCGCCGCGCTGTCGGAGCCGCGCGCGCATCCGGATTGGCCGTGCCTGGCCTCGTTGCTGCAGCAGATCGTCGACGACCAGGGCGCGCGCGGTGTCAACGCCCTGCATATCGGCCGGGTGGTGCGCGAGGACGACGACGGCAACGACTTCGTGCGCGTGTACTGGCCGCGGCGGCGCGCGATCTTGCTGGTGTCGCTGAACCGCAACGGCTGCGCCGATCCGGACTATCGCTACGATTCGCTCGGACTGGGCTGGTACCGGACCAAGGCGCGCATCGATCTGGATCACCACGTGCGCGCGACCGAAGCCGAGATCAGCGGAAGCAGCTTCCTGGTCACGCGCGCCTGGGCCGACGCGGTGATCGCCGAATGCACGACGCACGGCACCGAACTCAAGCTGCGGCGCGCGCGCCGACGGCGCAAGGACGCGGACGCCGACGCGCTGTAGCCGGCGCGGGTCGCGGCCGAGGCGTCGTCGGTTGCCGCTCTGGCGAAGGCGCCCGCTCGGACGTCCGCCGACCAGCCAAGCCGGGCCGCGGCAAGCGCAGAGCCGTCGGCCGCCGGGATCGGCCCGTGCAGCGTTTGCCGAAACCGGGCATTGGCTGGATCGAGGCCGTTGCTCAGGCGGCGGGGATCGGCCTTTCGCCATGCCCCGACCTGCCGCGCGGCGCGCCGCCGGTGCCGGCAGCGCCGCCGCGCCCAGGGCGGCCGGCCCCGACCGGAGCCTCCGCGCCGGCGCCGGCGCATTCGACACCCTTTCGCGCCGCGGCCTACACTCCCCGCCTTTCCCAGGGGATTCCAGCGCATGCAGATCCGCGCCTCTCTCGTCCGCGTTCCCGTCGCCGCGCTCGCCTGCGCGCTGGCGCTGGCCGCGTGCAAGCCGCAGCCGGGCCAGCCGGCCGATGCCGCCGCGCCCGCGGCGCCCGCCGCCAAGCCCGACGCTGCCGCCGCGGCACCGGCCGCCGCGGCCAAGCCCACCGGCGCCGACGACAACCTCAACGCGGTGCTGTGGATGCAGCGTTCGGTCGAGTACCGCGCCAGCGCCGAGACGATCTACCGCGCCGCCGCCGACAAGCTCGATGTCGCGCTCAAGCAGCCCAACTGGGATGCGCTGGTGCCGGACGAGCGCGGCAACGCCGCCAAGGGCCTCAAGCCCGCGGTGGTGATGGACGTGGACGAGACCGTGCTCGACAACTCGCCGTACCAGGCGCGGTTGGTGCGCGACGGCAAGGAATACGACGAAGTCACCTGGGACGCATGGGTGGCGGAGAAAAAAGCCAAGCCGGTCCCCGGCGTGGTCGAGTTCGCCAAGGCCGCGCAGGCCAAGGGCGTGACCATCCTGTACCTGTCCAACCGCGCGGTGCATTTGAAGGAGGCCACGCTCGCCAACCTGCGCAGCGTCGGCCTGCCGGTCGCCGACGATTCGGTGTTCCTCGGCCTGGGCACGGTGGTGGACGGTTGCGAGCAAAACGGCAGCGAGAAGAACTGCCGCCGCCTGCTGGCCGGCAAGCAGTACCGCGTGCTGATGCAGTTCGGCGACCAGATCGGCGACTTCGTGCAGGTGGTGGCGAACACGCCCGAAGGCCGCGACGGCCTGCTGGAGCAGTACCACGACTGGTTCGGCGAACGCTGGTGGATGCTGCCGAACCCGAGCTACGGCTCGTGGGAGGCGATGACCTTCAACAACGACTACAGCCAGTCGCGCGAAGCGCGGCGCGAGGCCAAGCGCAAGGCGCTGGATGTGGCGCCGTAAAGCGTCTCAGCGCTTCATGTGATTATTTATTCATATGAATCAATAGTTTATATCGCAATACTTCAGGTATTGCATTAACTTGGCCGCGGCGTTAGTCTGCCCGCATCCCGGCTGCGGTCGGGGCCATGCCACAACTCGTACTCTCCGGCGCAAGCCGGATTTGAAGGAGGCCTCGCGCCTCCTTTTTCTTTTCTGCGCAGCCGTCGTCGCCCCTTGTAGGAGCGGCGCGAGTCGCGACCGCGATACCGCGCTTGCGGCGGACCTTGGATAAGCATTCGCCACGCGCACGCGTGCGTTTTGTGTCGGCTCGCCACGCGCACGCGTGCGTGTTGTGTCGGCCGGTTCGCGTGGCGTTTTCCGGTGGGTTTCGCCGCAACGGATTTGGCGCGGTCGCGGCTTGCGCCGCTCCTACAGGTAGGCCATGCGGTTTGCGATGCGGCTTTGATGTTTCGGCTGCTGTTGTAGGGGCGGCGCGAGCCGCGACCGCGATACCGCGCTTGCGGCGGACCTTGGATAAGCATTCGCCACGCGCACGCGTGCGTTTTGTGTGGGCCGGTTCGCGCAGCGTTTTCCGGTGAGTTTCGCCGCGACGGATTTGGCGCGGTCGCGGCGTGCGCCGCTCCTACAGGCAGGCCATGCGGGTTTGCGATGCGGCGGCGTCAGTAGGTGACGGCGACGACGACGGTGTCGGTGTAGCTCCCCGGCGTCGCGGTCTGCGGCGCCACGCGTCCGTACACCGTTTGCGATTGCGCCGCGCCGGTGCCGGTGCCGCTGACCGTATCGGTACCCAGCGTCGTGCCCCAGCGCTGGCTGCGGCCGCTGTCGCGGTAGAGTTCGTAGGGCACGAACTGGCCGCCGGCGCTGCGCATGCGGCGGATGTTGCCGCTGGCGTTGAGGCCGTTGCCGATGCCCAGTTGCCAAGCGGTGCGGCCGGTGCAGGTCAGGCCGATCGCGGTGGTGCGGTCGACGTTGGCGGTGACGTAACCGGGGACGCTGCCGAAGGCCAGGTCGGGTACCGGCTTGGGGCTCAGCGCGCAGGTGTTGGGCACCGAGCCGTTGACGGTGAAGGGAAAGCTCGACGGCGTGCCGGTGCTGCCGCCGCTGACGCAGGAGGCCGGCATCGGCGGGGTGCCGAGCAGCGCTTCGGCGTATTGGAATTCGATGCGGGTGTCGGCGGCGGCGGTGAAGCGGTTGCGGTAGGTGCCGGCGTTGAGCGCGGTCTGCGCGGGGATGCGGCCGTACAAGGTCGCGGTCAGGGTTTGGCTGCCGCCGATCGCGATCACTTCGTAGTCGAACTGCAGCGGCAGGAAGTTCGGCACGGTCGCGTTGCCGCGCGCGCCCCAGATCTGGCTGCGCGCGCCGTCGGTGTAGAGCTGCATCTGCATCGCGTCGCCCGGGGTGTTGGTCATGCGCCGCGGCGCCAGGGTGCCGCCGCCGTCGGTGCCGCTGAAGATGCTCACGCACATGTTGACCCGGGCCCGCGCCAGCAGCGACAGCGCGCCGGTCGAGCAGGTGACGGTGAGGGTGGCGGTGGCGTCGACGGCGGCGCCGGTGGTCGCGGCGAAGTTGAGGTTGGTCATGCTCCCCGTGCACGAGGTCGCCGCGTGCGCGGGCGCGGCCAGGGCCAGCGCGGCGAACAAGGCCAGTGCGCAGCGCAGGATCGCGGCGCGCGCGCTCATCGCCCGTCCTCGCGCACGCACGCCAGCGGGCCGAGCCGGGCGATGCCGCGCGCGTCGGCCGGATAGTCGAAGCGCACCGTGCAGGCGCCGGCGGGCGTGTCCACGCGCAGTTCGTTGCGCGGCTGCAATTGTTCCAGGTAGGTCTCGCCGTCGTAGCCGACCACCGCCTGTTCGCCGTTGCCCGCGCGTACCGCGCTGCCGAGCGCCAGCGGCGCGCCGGCTTCGTCGCGCAGCGCCAGCACCGCGGCGCGGATCGTGTCGATCGCGAAACGCACCACGGTGCCGGAGCGGTCGCGCGGGGTGGCGTCGGCCTCGACCCGGTCCAGGCGGGTGTCGGCCGGCAGTTCCATCGGATCGATGCCGATGCGGTTGCGCTGCCAGGCGTTGAGCGGCGTCACCAGCAGCATGCCGTCGGCGTCGGTGCGGCCGAACGGGCGGTTTTCCAGCAGCACCGGCACCCCGGGCACGCCGGTGGAGACCACCGCGAACGCGTCGCTGACGCTGCGCGCGGCGAAGGCGTGGCCGCCCATCCACACCAGCGCGCCGCTGGCGCTGGCGTAACCGTAGTCGCGCGAACCCTGGCGCGCGTAGCCGAGGTTGACGCGGCCGGTTTCGGTCAGCCACGCGGCTTCGGCCAGCGCGCCTTCCTCGCTGTCGCCGCCGCGCGCCTGCAGGCGCCAGCCGAAGCCGCCGTCGCCGGGCACCGGGCGGCTCAGGTCGATCGCGCCCTGGTCGAGCCCGCCCTGGTCGAGCCCGCCGGCGCGCTGCGCCGAGACGCTGAGCTGGGTGCCGGGGCGCCCCGGATCGGGTTGCAGGTTGAGGGTGAAGCCAAGGTAGACCGTGCGATCCGCGCCGCGGTCCAGGTTCTGGTTGTAGGACAGGCTCAGCGAGGCGCGGCTGCGCAGGTTGCGGCTCCAGGTGGCGCCGGCGTAGCGCGCCGGCGGTTCGCCGCGGTAGAGCAGGCGCACGTAGCTCAGGCCGAGGCTGCCCAGGCGCGCGTCGCTCCAGCCGATCACCGCGCGTTCGCTGACCCGCGGCGCGCCCAGGCCGTAGCGCGAGGCGAGGTCGCGGTAATCGCCGTGGGTGCGCTGGGTGTCGGCGGCGAAGTTGAAGCGGCCGTTGCTCCAGTTGTAGGCGGCGGTGTATTGCCAGCCCGCGTCGCCGCCGTCGCGGCCATGGCTCAGCGACGCGCCGAACACGCCGGCCCGGCCGAGCAGCCAGGCCGCGCCGAGGCCGGCGTTGGCGACGCCGTCGCCGCCTTCGCCGTGCGCCTGGAAGGTCAGCCGGTCGCTGAGGCCGTAGCGCAGGTCGGCGCTGAGCAACGGCGCGCTGCCGTATTCGAACGAACGCAGCGCGTAGTCCTCGCGCGCCACGCCCAGGCTCACCGACCAGTCCGACAGGCCCTTGGCCAGCAGTTGCTGCGCGGCGTAGAACGGGAAGTCGAGGGTGCGGACGCGGCCGAACGCGTCGGTGACCACCAGCTGCGCGCTGCCGGCGCCGGTGATGCCGGGAACGGTGGTGAGCTGGAACGGCCCGGGCTGCACCTCGCCGCTGTACTGGCGGATGCCGTTGACGTACAGGTCCACCGCCGACGGCACCGCGACTTCGCCGGCCAGGGTCGGCAGCGGCGTGGTGATGCGGTAGGGCTGCAGGCCGAAATCGCGGCCGAAGCGCACGCCGCCCAGGCGCAGCGGGCGGGTCCAGTCGAGCTGGCCGCTGATCACGTCGCCGACGGTGACGGCGAACATCGATTCCGGCCGCGACCAGCGCCAACTGGTGTCGAGCCGGATCGAATCGGTGCGCCGCGGCGCGCCGTCGTCGCGGTAGTGGCGGATCACCCCGGTCTGGCTCAGCACGCTGTCGGCGAACGCGCCGCGGCCCAGGCCGAACGCGCGCGCTTCGACGAACGCCGTGGCGTTGTCGCTGCGGTCGTCGCGGCTGGCGTAGAGGTCGTAGTTGAGCAGCAGGCCGGGCGAGGCGGTGGCGCGCGGCACGTCGGCGCCGGGTGCGTTGAGGCGCTGGGTGCGCAGGTCCAGCAGCGACAGCGGCGCGTCGATGGCGACGCGCTGCTGGGCGGCATCGAAGCGCACCGTGGTGCCGGCCAGTTCGTCCGGCGCCAGCGTTTCGCCGCCGTCGCGGCCGGGCAGGGCGAAGCCGATCGCGCGCAGGGTGGCGACGCGGGCGTAGAGCCGGCCCGCGCGCAGTTCGAACGGCTGCGGCGGGCCGAACGCGGTCTGGTTGAGGCTGACTTCCAGGTACAGGCTCAGGTTCGCCGCCTGCGCCGCGCCGGCTTCGGCGATGCCGGTCCGGTGCGTGCCGGCCTGTGTCGCGCCGGTCTGGATCGTGCCGGCCTGGGCCGGCGGCGGCAACGCCGGCGGCTCGGCCGCATGGCCCGGCGGCGACGCCAGGAGCAGGCCGGCCGGCATGGCTTCAGCGAGCCGGCGGGTCCAGCGCCAGCGCCTGGGCGTCGGGTTCGCCATTGATCCTCGCTTCCAGGGTGCCCGGTCCGCGCAACAGCGCGGCCGGCGCCTGCAGCGCCCAGCGCATGCGTTGGCCGGCGTGGGCGTAGCCGAGCAGGCCGGCGGCGATGGCATGGCGCCGGCCTTGCGCATCGACGAAGGTGAGGTCGGCCAGTTGCGCGTGCTGGTCGCCGCGGTTGTCCACCGCCAGGAACGGCCGGTCGTCTTCGAACTGCAGTTGCGCGCGCAGCCGCGGCGCGATCGGCCCGGCCGCGGCGGGGGCGAGGAACACCGGCACCGAATAGCGCAGCACGAACTGCAGGCCGGGGGCCTGGGCGGCGTCGGCCGGCGGCAGCTCGTCGACGATCAGGCGGTACGCGGTCTCCTGCGCCGGCGGCGCGCCGAGCCGGATCACCCGCACCAGTTGGCGCGCGCCGGGCGCCAGTTCCAGCATCGGCGGGCTCACCGCCAGGCCGGGATCGGGTTCCAGCCGCTCCTGGCCGTCTTGCTGCAGCCAGCGGAACACCCGCACCTGCGCGCGCAGCGTGGCCGGCCCGGTGTTGTTGAGCCACAGCGCGTCGGCCGGGCGGTCGCGGGCGAGGGTGAGCTGGGTCGGGGTGACCTGCAGGCCGGCGGCGAGCGCCGGACAGGCCGGCGCGGCCAGCGCCGCGCCCAGCGCCAGCCGGATCGCCAAAGTGTGGGCCGCGAAAGTGCGGACCGCCTGCCGGAACCGGCCGCCGCCCATGCCGCGGCGGTCAGTAGGTGATCGTGGCGATCACCACGTCATTGTAAGTACCAGCGGGAAAGTTGGCGCTGGGCGTGCGCCCGTACACCGGGACGTTGACCGCCGCGCCGGTGCCGCTGCCGGCCAGCACGTTGCCGCCGGCGCCGACCGTGCTGCCCCACACGTCGCCGGGGCCGCGCGCGGCGGCGCGGTAGAGCTGGTAGGGCACCAGGTTGGCGCCGTTGGCCATCTTGCGGCTGTTCACATCGGTGCCGTTCTGGCCGTTGTCCAGGCCGATGGTGTAGGCCGTGCCCGGCGTGCAGTTGACGGTCAGCTGGCCCTGCTGGTCGACGTTGGTGGCGCTGGAGGACACGCTGCCGAAGTTCACCGGCAACGGCGCGGTGGTGTGGATGTCGCAGACGCTGGTGATGGTGATGGTGACGTTGAGGTTGGCGGTGTCGGACGCCGCGAACGCGGGACCGGCGACGGCCAGGGCCAGGGCAGCGAAGACGCTACGGCTCGATACGGAACGCATGGTTCGTTCTCCTGCGCGCGGGGCGCGATGGTCGGGCGAGCTTGTTTGCCGGTTTTGCCCGTTTAGAACGCATAAAACATGCCAGCGCGGGCACCTTAGCCATGCGGCCCAGGGCTGCGGGTGACCCCTTTCACAAGACGCGGGGCCGTACCTGTTCAGCCGCATTTCTGCACGGACGCGCACGAAAACGCAGTGACGCACTGGGTCTTAACGCTTCGACCCATGCCGTCGCCAACTGTGCGTTCGGGTCGCAAACGTGAGCCAGCGTGAGCCCGCGGCTTGTGCCCCGCCGGGGCCGGGGCCAAGATGCCGGTCCGCGGATGCGCTCCGCGCCAGAGCCTCCGCCCGTATGTCTCTCGTTCGACGCGCCGGCGCCGCCGTGCTGACGACCGCCGTCCTGTTGGCGGCGGCCGGCTGCGGCCCGGATCCGGCCCCGGCCGAGACGGTGCCGACCCTGCCGGCGCAGGCGGTGACCCAACTGGTGTCCGACCTGCGCCGCAACGACCTGGCCGGCTACGCCCGCCACGCGGTGCCGCCGGAACTGCACCAGCGCCTGGAGCAGGCCTGGAGCCAGGGCCGCACGGTGTGGCCGCTGACCGAGCTGCCGCTGGACGACCGCTTCGCGTCGTTCATCGCGGCCCTGGCCGAGCAGGACGCCGAGCGCAAGCTGGTGGCGACCTACCGCCGCCAGTTCGCCGGCGCCGATACCGAACTGCAGTCCGCGGCCAAGACCCTGGGCCTGTTCGCCAGCCAGTACGTGCGCAGCGAGCCGGGCTACAGCGAGACCGAGCGCGACCACCACGCCCAGTTGATCGAGGCGCTCAGCGGCTGGGCCCAGACCGCGCCGCTGGGCGATTCGCAGCGCGCGCGCGAGGCGATTCCGCAACTCGTCTCGGCCGCGCGCGCGACCGGGTTGGCCGGCCCGGACGGGTTCGCCAAGGCCGGCATGGACCGCAGCCTGCGCCGGCTCGGCCCGTTCGCGGAACGGCTCAAGCAGGTGCTCGGCCAGTACGGCCTGGGCCTGGACGCGGCGCTGGACAGCGTCGACGCCAGCCTGGCCGAACAGACCGGCGACACCGCGCGGGTGCGGGTGCGCTATCAACTGGCCGGGCAGCCGGTCGACGCCTATGTGCTGGTCGAGCGCATCGACGGCCGCTGGTACCTCAGCGACGTGCTGCGCCATGCCCGCGCCGAAGCCGAGGCGACGAGCAAGCCGGCGCCGTCGGCGACGATGGCGCAGCGGTTGGCGGCGCTGGCCAAGGTCCAGGCGCGGGCGCCTTCGGCGGTGCCGGCCAAGCCGGCGGCGGCGCCTGCGCCGGCCGTGCCGGCCACGGTGGCCGGGGACCAAACCGGTGCGGCGCCCGGCGCCGTGCCGGGCGCGGCGACCGAAGGACTCAAGCCGGTGGGCGCTGCCTCGCCGGCGGCGGCCGAAGTCCGGCCCGAAGCCGCCGGCAAGGCCGCCGGCGCCCGCCCCGCCGAGCGCGCGCTGCCCGAAGGCAAGCCCGCCGAGGCCCGGCCGAGCGCGGTCGACGGCCGGACCGGCGCCGGCGCGAAACCCGCCGCGGGCGAGGCAAAACCTGCCGCCGCGGGCAAATCCTTCCCGGCCGAAGCCAAGCCGGCGAGCCGACCCGCGGCCAAACCGACCGCGGCCACGGGCGAGCCGCCGAAGCCGCGCTGAGCGGCCGGCGCGGGTGGCGCTGCGGTGTGGGCGCCCTAACTGCCGTGGGTGCTCAGCGGTTGTGAGAGCCATTCGGCTGTTACGAGGGCTCAGCTGTTACGGGGGCCCTTCAGCTGTCGTGGGGCTCAAGCGGTTGTTGGGCTCAAGCTGTTGTGGGGCTTAGCTGCTGCTGTGGGGCTTAGCTGCTGTGGGGGGCTTGGCTGTTGTGGGAGGGCCTTCAGGCCCGACGCTTTTGTTCCAGCTCGCGGCGACCCGACCGAACAGCGTCGGGCCTGAAGGCCCTCCCACAACAGAAAGGCTCTCCCAGCACAGCGGCCCCCCAGCACAGCGGATCCCAAGCACGGCGGGCCCCCAGCCCGGCACGCCCCTCCCGCCACAGCCGTCCCCGCGCCGCGGCCACACAGAGCGGTGACGCCGGCGTCGCCGGCCAGGGCACACGAGCGTCCCATCGCCGTATGCCCCGCCCAGGGCCGCAGTCCCGGGCCCGGTCTGGGGCCGAATAGGCATAATGCCGGCAATGCCGAAACAGACGCCCCTGCCTTTCCCCGACGCCGCGCCGGCCGACGCCGCGCCCGCCTCGGGCGATGCCGTGCCGGCCGCGACGGATCGACCCGATCGCGCCGCCGACCCGGAGCAGGACCGCGCCAGCGCCACTTCAGTCTCATCGAACATGCCCCAAGCGTCCGACCCGAATCCTTCCGAGCAGCCCGGCCAGGCGGCCGCCGAACGCGACGACAGCGTCCGTCCCGCGGCCGACGGCAGTGCAACTGTCCGCACCGCGGCCGACGGCGCCGGCTCCGCCGCGCCCGCGGAAAATGGCGCCGACAGCGCCGACAGCGCCGACAGCGCCGACAGCGCCGACAGCGCCGACAGCGCCGACAGCGCCGACAGCGCCGACAGCGCCGACAGCGCCGACAGCGCCGACAGCGCCGCTGTGTCCGTGCCCGCCGGCACCGGCCATGCGGCGTCCGCCGCCGGCTCGTCCGGCCCCAGCGACCCGCCCGACGAGCACGACCCAGAACAGCCCGAACTGCCGATCGCGCCGCCGGCCGCTGCGGCCGCACCCGCCGCCGACCCGGCCGCGGCCGCGCCGCGCCCGTGGTGGGCGCGCCTGCTCGGCCAGCTGATGGCGCCGTGGGTCTCGCTGACCGTCGAGCCGAAGAACCCGCAGCAGCACATCGCCGAGCAATGGCACGGCCGCCCGGTCTGCTACGTGCTCGAAGACTACGGCCTGTCCAATGCGCTGATCCTGGAGCGCGCCTGCCGCGAGAGCGGCCTGCCCTCGCCGCTGCAACCGCTGCCGGGCGATCCGCTCGGACGCAAGCGCGCCTACGTGGCGCTGTCGCGGCGCAACGCCGGCACCCTGGCGCCGGCCGGCCCGCCCTCGGCCAAGACCCACTCGGGCTCGCTGGCGCGGCTGCTCGACGCGCACCGCGCCGACCGCCAGCTCGACGTGCAGCTGGTGCCGGTGTCGATCTTCGTCGGCCGCGCGCCGGACCGCACCAGCGGCTGGTTCTCGGTGCTGTTCTCGGAAAACTGGACCCTGGTCGGCCGCTTCCGCCGGCTGCTGGCGATCGCGCTCAACGGCCGCCACACCACGGTGCGGTTCTCGCCGCCGGTGTCGCTGCGCGGCATCGTCGACGAAGGGCTGGAGCCCGAGCGCACGGTGCGCAAGCTCTCGCGCGTGCTGCGTACCCACTTCCGCCGCATCCGCGCGGCGGTGATCGGGCCCGACCTGTCGACCCGGCGCATGCTGATCGACCGCGTGCTCGCCAGCGATCCGGTCAAGGAAGCCATCGCCGACCAGGCCCGCCGCGACAGCACCGACGTCGCCGAAGCGTGGAAGAAAGCGCATGCGATGGCCTACGAGATCGCCGCCGACTACTCGCATCCGGTGGTGCGCTCGGCCAGCTTCCTGCTCACCCCGGTGTGGAACCGCATCTACCGCGGCGTGCTGGTCCATCACCTGGACAAGCTCAAGCAGGAAGCGCCCGGCTTCGAAGTGGTGTACGTGCCCTGCCACCGCAGCCATCTCGATTACCTGCTGCTGAGCTACCTGCTGTACACCAAGGGCATCGTGCCGCCGCACATCGCCGCCGGCGTGAACCTCAACCTTCCGGTGGTCGGCACGATCCTGCGCAAGGGCGGCGCGTTCTTCCTGCGCCGCAGCATCCGCGGCAGCGCGCTGTATTCGGCGGTGTTCTCCGAATACGTGGCGCAGCTGGTCGCCGGCGGCTACTCGATCGAATACTTCATCGAAGGCGGACGCTCGCGCACCGGCCGGCTGCTGCCGCCCAAGGGCGGCATGATCGTGATGACCGTGCGCGGCTTCCTGCGCCAGCCGACCCGGCCGGTGCTGTTCCAGCCGGTCTACATCGGCTACGAGAAGCTGATGGAGGGCAACAGCTACCTCGACGAGCTGTCGGGCAAGCCGAAGGAAAAGGAATCGATCTGGCAGCTGCTGTGGGGCATCCCCAAGGTGCTGCGCTCCAACTACGGCCAGGTGGTGGTGAACTTCGGCGAGCCGATCAAGCTCGGCGACATGCTCGCCGAGCACGCGCCGCAGTGGGACGGCCGCCCGCTGGAGGAAGACGACAAGCCGCAATGGCTGTCCGACACCGTCGATGCGCTGGCGCAGCGGATCCAGGTCAACGTCAACCGCGCCGCCGACGTCAACCCGATCAACCTGCTGGCGCTGGCGCTGCTGTCCACGCCCAAGCACGCGATGGGCGAGGCCGACCTGCTCGCGCAGATCGCGCTGAGCAAGACCCTGCTGGCGGAACTGCCGTACTCCGACCGCGTCACCGTGACTCCGCACACGCCGCAGGAAATCGTGGCGCACGGCGAAGAGATCAACGTGCTCGAACGCATCGCCCATCCGCTCGGCGACGTGCTCGGCGTGGACGAGGACAAGGCGGTGTTGCTGAGCTACTTCCGCAACAACGTGCTGCACCTGTTCACCGCGGCGTCGTGGATCGCCTGCTGCTTCCAGCACAACCGGCGCATGAGCCTGGCCGGCGTGCTGCGCCTGGGCCGCAGCGTGTATCCGTTCCTGCAGGCCGAACTGTTCCTGCCGTGGAGCGAGGACGAATTCGCGCAGCGCCTGGCGCGCACAGTCGAGGTGTTCATCCGCGAAGGCCTGCTGGAGAAAGTCGCCGACGACGACGGCGGCATCCTCGCCCGCAACGCCGGCCAGACCGACGAGGTGTTCCGCCTGCGCGCGATCGGCCACTCGCTGCAACAGGCGTTTGAGCGCTACTACATCGCCATTTCGGTGTTGGTGAAGAACGGCCCGGGCACCTTGTCGGCGGCCGAACTGGAAAGCCTGTGCCAGCTCGCCGCGCAGCGCCTGTCGCTGCTGTACGCGCCGGCCGCGCCGGAGTTCTTCGACAAGACCCTGTTCCGCGGCTTCATCCAGAAACTGCGCGAACTGCGCCTGGTGTGGCCCGACAGCGAGAACAAGCTGGCCTTCGACCAGCGCCTGGACACCTGGGCCAAGGACGCCAAGGTCATCCTCGGCCGCGAACTGCGGCATACGATCGAGAAGATCAGTCCGGAGATGGCGGCCAAGCCGGCGGCGGCGCCGGCGGCGGGCTGAGGCCGCCGCCGCTATGGCGCGTTTGCGCAAAAACTGCGCTCAAAACTAATCCGCCAACCGACCGCGATCGCGAACGCGAGCACGTGCGATACGCCGGTGCGTTTTATGGCCGCTTTCAGCGATTGTCCGACCGTGTCGGCTAATGGAATACTGCCGCGCTTTCAGGGGATGCTCGAAGGGGTCGTCAGTCGTATGAAGAGGTTGTTGCCGTTCGCCGCGGCTGCTTTCGCGTGCGCTTTTGCGCCCGCGGCGGCTGCGGTCAAAGAGGATGTGGCCGGTTACACGGCAGAGCGTTCGGCGTTGGCCGCTTCGCTGCCGGTGAAGATCGTCGTGCTCGATACCCGCGTACGGCCGCAGATCGGGCTCACCCATCGCGCTATCGCCGATGAAAGGCCGCGGGCGCCGGACGTGCGAGCTGCCGCGTTGGGTGCCGCCTTGGCCGGGGGATTGCTGCCGGCATTGGCGATAGCGGGCGCGGAGCGGCAGAAATTCCACAACTGGGCCAGGGATGCTTTCGCTCCGATCAAAGCGTCCGGTTGCGATTTGCGGATCGACCCGTCTTTGCCCAAGGCCGTTTCCGATGCGGTGCGCAGGAGCGCCTGGGGCGCTTCGACGCCGATCGAGACGGTGTTCGCCGACGGGCGTGGCGTGGATAGGGCGATCGAGCAGGGCGCGCCGCGCCAAGTTGTGAGCCTCAGCAGTTCGCTGGCGCCGGACATGAATGCGCTAGTTACGACCGCGCAGATCCAGGCCTATGCCCAAACCGAAGGCGCACCGCGTTGGCAACGTGAGCCGGTTTGGCGCGATGAGCTGATCGTCGTGTCCGATCTTGTGGAGGTTCCCTCGAAGACGCAGGCCGACGTCGACCGATTGGCCGAACAAGAGCGGGCGCGTTACCAGGCCACCGGCAACGCGGAGAAGATCCGCAAGCTCAATGCACAGGGCGGCGGAGACCGGTTCGACCGCAAGCTCGCCCTTGAGGCGCAACGGCAGCACGAGCGCAACATGGAGGAGGCGCTAGCCGGCATTTGGCCGCTCGAAGTCGAGAAGCGCATGCGCGCGGATGCCTGGAGCGCGAACGATTGCGCGCGAATGCGCGAGGCGATCGATCAGGCCGGCCTGGATCTGGGGCGGATGCTGGACGCTCTGTACGCGCAACAACTGCCGCCTCGACTCGACCGCGAAGCCAAGCCGGTGTCGGACGATGCAAACGGCCGCCATCCGCACCCGCTGCCGGGCGGCATCTATGTTTATCGCGCCGACTACGACCAGATTCCCCTGGGTTATCGCCAGGACCTGTTGAAAGTCGACGACTGAGGCGGGCAGGCGCCGCGCGCGGCCGAGGTGGGGCGGCTGGGCGCGGCGGCCGGTGCGGTCTCCCTGCCCCGGCCGGATGACGATGCAGGCTGATATTCGTCACTCTCGATCCGGGCGGTGCTCAGCTAACATGCCAGGACGTTCCGTCTGGGTTCCAGCCGATGTCCGTCGTCACCCCGGCATCAGACCTCGCCGCCGCTGCATCCGGGCCGTCCTTGGGCGACAGCCCCGGCGCCTGGCGCGAAATCCCGCTGCTGTCCGCGCGCCTGCTGTGGCGGCACTGGCCGGCGTTGGCGTTCTGGTTCTTCGCCCAGCGGGTCTGCTACGACCTGTTGATGGACCTGGCGGTCAAGCTCGGCGAGCGCTCGCTGCTGCTGTCGTTCGCGGCGCTGTCGGTGCTGATCGTGACCCAACTGGCCGGCACCATCTTCATGTTCCAGTCGCTGCGGCCGTCGCTGCCGATGCTGGCCGGCGGGGCGACCACGCCCGACACCCGGCCGGATCCGCGCGCGGTGCGCAAGCAGTGGATCACCGCGCTGGCGATCGCGCTGCTGCCGTTCTTCGCCTATTACGTCGGTTGGGGCTTGATGGAGAGCCTGCGCCGCTATTTCACCACCGCCTACATCTTCGGCGTGTGGGAGCGCGAGGACCTGCGCCACGTGCTCACCCTCAAGGGCCTGTGGATCGCGCTGGCGGTGGCCTGGGCGGTGCGCTGGTTCAGCAAGCGCCGCGCCGTTGCGTCCGGGCATGCGTCGTGGAGCGTGCTGGCGACGGTTTGCGAAGCCTATTGGGTGTTCGTCGGCGTCGCCGCGATCGGCCAGATGGTCAAGGCCGGGCAGGAGTGGTGGCACCAGCGCGCGGTGTACGTGGCGGTGAGCGATTGGTGGGAAAGCCCGACCGCGCTGTTCAAGCTGCTGGCGCCGGCCAAGCGCGCGCTGGCGCCGGCGTGGGAGTTCGTCGCCACCGCCGCGGGCGCGGTGGCGTTGCCGCTGATCTGGCTGGCGATCACCGCGATCGTCTACGGCATCGATCTGCGCAAGGCCCAACGCATCGACGCCGCCGACGCGCCGCTGGAGCGCGCGGTGGCGCGGTTCAAGGCCATGCACTTCACCCTGCGCATGCTCGCCGACAAGGCCAGCGCCGGCTGGACCAGCAAGGGCGTGCCGGTGGTCAACAGCCTGCGCCTGGTGCTGCGCGCGGGCCTGCCGGCGCTGCTGACGCTGTGCGTGTGCTGGCAGCTGCTGGCGTACCTGGATTCGTGGTCGTGGCGCTGGATGCAGCAGTGGGTCGGGCCGACGGACCCGGGTTGGCAGCGGGTGCAGGGGCAGATCTACGCGGTGTTCCTCAACACGCCGCTGTCGTTCCGCACGTCGTTGCTGACCGATGTGCTGCGCGTGGTGTTGCTGGCGGCGACGTTCGACCGGGCGATCGCGCGGCTGCCGCGGGTGGGGTGAGAGGGCGAACGCCCCTGGGTTTCGCGGCGTTGCCGCGACACGACTTCGACGTTTCTGGAAGGCTTCCGAGCGAGGGCGGCTTCGACGGTGGGAGGGGCTTCAGGCCCGACGCTTTTGTCCCAGGTCGCTTCGACGCGGTTGAGCGAAAAGCGTCGGGCCTGAAGGCCCTCCCACGAAGGCCTTCGGCGAGAGCCGTCGCGCGCCATTGCGGCTACAGCGCGAATTCCAGATAACGCCCGCCGACGGTCTCCGAGCGCTTCATCTCGATGCGCGCGCGCAGGTCCTCGAGGCGCTGCCCGCGCGGCAGCACGAAGGCGTGCTGGAACGCGAACGGCCGGCCCGGCACCGCCAGCACCTGCTTGAAGGCGTCGTCGTAGCCGCTGCCGCAGGTTTCCGGCAGGCGCGGGCCGGACAGGCGCGGCAGCGCGGCGCCGCCGGTGTCCCAGCGCCGGCCCTGGGCGTCGACGATCGCGCCGCGGCAGCCGTCGAGGTCGACGGTCTTGGTGCCCGAATCGGGGATCACTTCGTAGCGCAGCAGCACCACTTCGGCGTCCTTGCGCAGCGGGCCGCGCAGGCGCGGGTCGCGCGCGGGCACCGACTCGGCCGCGACCAGCTTCCAGCGCGCGCCGGCGAACGCGGTCCAGTCGTGTTTGTTGGCGGCCACCGCGATGCTGGGGTTGAGCAGGCGGTACTGCCGCAGCGCATCGCGGTACGGCAGCCACAAGGCCAGCGCGCCGAGCACGGCGGTGCCGGCCAGCCAGCCGGCGTTGCGCCGCCACCAGCCGGCCGGCGGCGCGGCGGGCGAGGCGGCGGGTGCGGCGGATGCAGTGGTGTCGTCGGTCGTCGTCATCGGTGCGGCGCTCACATGCGCAGGTCCAGGACCGGCTTGGCGTCGGCGCGCAGCTTGTCGGCCGCGGCCTTGTCCAGTTTCAGGTCGACATCGACCAGGCTGTCGCCGCCTTCGGGCAGCAGCAGGCCCCAGTAGAACTGCAGGTGCGCGCCTTCGAGCTTGTCCGGCGGCAGTTCGAAGAACCAGGCGCCGGTCTCGGCCAGCCCCGGCGCCAGCTCGCGCTCGCTGAGGTTGATGCCCTTGAGTTTCGGCCGCTCCTTGTTGGAGGCGACATACACCAGCCCGTCGCGGGTGCGGATCTGCGCGGTCAGGTAGCCCGGGCGCTCGAGCGCCTCGACCTTGGCCAGCACCGACAGCCACACGCCGGGACTGCGCAGCACGCGGTCCTCGGGATGGCTGAAGTCGCCCTTGAGCAGATAGGCCTGGGCGACCTTGAGCTTGCCGACCTCGACCGCGAAATTGCGCCCGGCCGCGCGCGCGGCCGGCGCCGGCTGCAGCAGCGGCGCGTCGCGCTGTTCGTAGCTGGACTGGCCGTTGCGCAGCGCCACCACCGCCGCCAGCGCCAGCGCGATCCACAGCGCGTCGCGCCAGCGCCAGCGCGGCAGCCGCCAGCGCGCGTGGGCCGGCGCGGGCGCGGGCTGCGCCGGAGTGGGCGAGGGCGCGCTCATGGCGCCACCAGCCGGTCGCGCAGATCCTGCACGGGCAGTTCGAACTTGGCCTTGGGCGAGTCCTGGATCCAGCCGCTTTCGCCGTTGAGGTAGGCCTTGGCCTTGTAGTCGCGGCCGAACAGGCCGAACGTCTGCGACGGCGCGTAGACGTAGCCCGGCGGCAGTTTCCACACTAGATCCACGCGCTGTTTCAGCCGCGGGTGCAGGTCGCCCAGGATCGTGTGGTCGTCCGCGGCCAGCGGCAGGTCGGCCTTCACCGCCTCGCGCTTGGGCCCGACCAGGATCAGGTCCTTGATCAGGTAGTCGTAGCTGCCGAAGCTGCGCCCGGTGCGGTTCTCGATGTCGGCCTGCAGCACCAGGTAGAGCTGGTTCGGTTCGATCCGGCCGCCGGGGCGGTAACGCGCCACCCAGGCGCGCAGCGGCGTCACCGCCATCGCCCCGGACTGCGCGCGCTGGCCGGCCGCATGGCTCGGCAGCGGCTTGGTCTTGCTCTTGGCCGGCTTGAAGCCGCCCAGGGCGATGGTCGCGACCAGCGCGGTCGCGGCCACGGCCGCGGCGGCCTGCCACCACGGATTGCGCGCTGCGCCGATCAGTTCGTCCTTGTTGGCCATGCCCGGACCCGTTGCGAGTGCGCGCACCGTAGCACAGGGGCCGCGGCCGGCTGCAGCCAATGGCGTCACCCGGCGCGCATGACAGCTGCCATGCGCGCGGCGCCGACGCTCAGGCCGGTTCGTCGGGAATCAGCGCGCTTTCGAGCCGGGCGATGCAGTCCTTGAGCCACAGCTTGCGCTTCTTGAGCCGCTTGACGGTGAGTTCGTCGGCCTGCGGGTCCAGGCCGAGCCGGTCGATGGCCGCGTCGAGGTCGCGATGCTCCAGCCGCAGGTCGGCGAGCTGGCGGGCGATTTCGGCGGCATCGGCGCTGACGGTCATGGCTTGAGCTTAAACCGCCGCCGTGTCCGCCGTCATCGTCCGTCGCGCGTCGCGCTGAAACCCGCGCGGCGGCGGGCTGCGGGCGGTGCGGGGCGTGTTCACCGACCCTTGGCGTAGAATCGGCGGCCTGATGAGCACCGTCCTGCCCCTAGCCGAACCCATCCGCCGCGCCCGCGATGCCGCCGCTCCCGCCGATCCCGAGCGTCTCGGCGCGCGCCTGCGCCATCAGGTCGGCCGCGCCATCGCCGACTTCGGCATGATCGAGGACGGCGACAAGGTCATGGTCTGCCTGTCCGGCGGCAAGGACAGCTACACCTTGCTGGACATCCTGCTGCAGCTGCAGAAGAAGGCGCCGGTGAAGTTCGAGCTGGTCGCGGTCAACCTCGACCAGAAGCAGCCGGACTTTCCCGAGCACGTGCTGCCGCAGTACCTCGAATCGATCGGCGTGGCGTACAAGATCCTCGAGCAGGACACCTACTCGGTGGTCACCCGGGTCGTGCCCGAGGGCAAGACCATGTGCTCGCTGTGTTCGCGCCTGCGCCGCGGCGCGCTGTACACCTACGCCGCCGAGCAGGGCTTCACCAAGATCGCGCTCGGCCACCACCGCGACGATTTGGTCGCCACGTTCTTCCTGAACCTGTTCTTCCACGCCAAGCTCAGCGGCATGCCGCCCAAGCTGCTGTCCGACGACGGCCGCCACGTGGTGATCCGGCCGCTGGCCTACGTGCGCGAGGACGACATCGTCGAGTACGCGGCGGCGAAGCAGTTCCCGATCATCCCGTGCAACCTGTGCGGCTCGCAGGAGAACCTGCAGCGCAAGCAGGTCAAGCGGATGATGGACGCCTGGGAACGCGACACGCCCGGGCGCCTGGAGATCATCTCGCGCGCGCTCGGCGACATCCGGCCGTCGCAGCTGAGCGATCCCAAGCTGTTCGATTTCCTCGGCCTGGGACAGGCCGGCAGCGCGGCGTCGAAGCCGCCGGTGTGGCTGGACGAGGCCGGGTCCGACGATCCGGTCGCGCAGATCGGATGATCCGTCGCTGCATCCTCCCATCGTTCCCGCGCAGGCGGGAATCCAGGACTTTTCGTGCGGGAACGCATGAAGTCCGCGGACGCCCGCTTTCGCGGGAATGACGAAACCCGGCAGGCGCGAGCCCGCGACGCCGACTCCCCCTCCTCGATTTACTTTCCTGGTTCCCGAATGTTCTTCCGCAATCTCACGTTCTTCCGCTTCCCCACCACCCACGACCTGGCCGAGCTCGACAAGGGCCTGGAAGAGTGCCGGCTCAAGCCGGTCGGCCCGCTGGAGCTGTCCTCGCGCGGCTTCATCTCGCCGTTCGGCCGCGCCGACGAAGAAGCGGCCATCAGCAACCGCATCGGCAGCGCGATCTGGCTGACGGTCGGCGGCGAAGACCGTCTGCTGCCCGGCGCGGTCATCAACGACATGCTGGCCAAGAAGCTCGCCGAGATCGAGCAGAAGGAAGGGCGCAAGCCCGGCGGCCGCACCCGCAAGCGGCTCAAGGACGAACTCATCACCGACCTGATGCCGCGCGCCTTCATCAAGCCCAGCCGCACCGACGCGATCATCGATCTCGAACACGGACTGGTGATCGTCGACAGCTCCAGCCGCAAGACCGCCGAGAACGTGATCAGCGAGATCCGCCGCGCGGTCGGCAGCTTCCCGGCGCTGCCGCTCAACGCCGAAGTCGCGCCGCGCTCGATCTTGACCGGCTGGGTCGCCGGCGAACCGCTGCCGGACGGGATCATGCTCGGCGACGAATGCGAACTGCGCGACCCGGTCGACCAGGGCGCGGTGGTCAAGTGCCAGCGCCAGGAGCTGGAAAGCGACGAGATCGCCAAGCACCTGGAAACCGGCAAGCAAGTCACCCGCCTGGCGCTGAGCCTGGACGACCACGTCTCGTTCGTGATCGGCGAAGACCTGATCGTGCGCAAGTTCAAGCTGCTCGACGGCGCGGTGGACCAGCTCGAACACAGCGACGGCGACGGCCTGCGCGCCGAGCTGGACGCGCGTTTCGCGCTGATGAGCGCGGAGGTCAAGCGCCTGTTCGTGGTGATGGAGAAGGCGCTGAAGCTGTCGAAGGTCGAGGCCTGATTTCGCGCGCGGGTCGCGGATGCGGCGCGACCTGCCGCAACGCGGTCGCGGCTCGCGCCGCTCCTGCAGGGAGCGGCCGTAGCCGGCGTCTCGCCCTGTAGGAGCGGCGCAAGCCGCGACCGCGACACCGCGATTACGGCGAACCTCGCCCTTGCCCGCGTTGTGCCTGCCGCCGCAACGAAAAATCGCCGCCGCCTCGCGCTATGCTTCGCCCCATGGCGGTCCCACACCCATGACGAGCCTCCTGCGCCTGCTGACCGGCCGGCCGCCGGCCGCGCCGCGCACGATCTCGCGCGAGACCGTCGCCATCGTCCTGGCCAACGGCCAGCGCGTCGAGGTGCTGCGCGTGCGCGATCCGCGCGCGCGCCGGATCAAGCTCAGCGTCGACGAGCGCGGCCCGCGCCTGACCCTACCGCTGCGCGCCAGCGAGATCGCCGGGCAGCGCTTCGTGATCGAGCACGGCGACTGGCTGCTGGCGCAACTCGCGCGCGCCGGCACCGACGCGCCGGGGCTGCAGCCGCACCGCACCGAAACCCTGCCTCTGCGCGGCACGGAGGTGCCGTTGCGCTGGCAGGACGCGCGTTACCTGCGCATCCAGACCGGCGAGGACGCGATCGAGATCGCCGCGCCCGAAACCGTCGCGCTGAAGTCGCTGCAGCGCGCGCTGCGCGATTTCTACGAAGGCCAGGCCCGCGCCGACGTCGGCCGCTGGCTGCCGCGCTACCTGCCCGGGTTGCCGCGCGCGCCGGCGCGGTTGCGTTACCGGGTGATGTCCTCGCAATGGGGATCGCTGGCGCCGGACGGCGCGCTGTCGCTGGACCTGTCGCTGGTGCTGGCGCCGCCGGCCGCGTTCGAATACGTGCTGGTGCACGAGCTGTGCCACCTGATCCATGCCGACCACTCGCGCTCGTTCTGGCGCGAGGTCGAGCAGCGCTGCCCGCAGTGGCGGCTGCAGCGCGAGTACTTCCGCGACTCGGGCCGCGCGCTCAAGGCGCGGCTGCGCAAGCTGATCGCCGCGGACGAGTGACGCCGGCGCGGCGCCTGGGCGGATGCCGGCGCGGGATTGAACAAGGCCGCTTGCGGCCGCCGATGCGGCCGTGCGCTTCGAGCCGGCCGGGATGAGTCGATCGACCCATCCGAGCCGGTTTGCCCGAGTCGGTCGATCCCCGTCGAGCGATCCCGTTTGCGCGATCCTGATCGAGCGGTTCCGTTCGATCGATCCCGTTCGAACGATCCAGCCAACCGGCCGGGTCCCCGCCGGCTCGCCCCGGTCGGTGTCGCTAACGCAGCGCGCCGCTCAGCCGGCGAGGAAGCCGCGGAACAATTCGCCGACCACCGCCGGTTGTTCCATGTGCAGGTGATGCGTGCCCGCGCGCGTGTGCAACACGCCGTCGCGCAGCAGGCCCGCGCGCTCGCGCCGCAGCGCATCGGGCATGTAGCTCTGCGCCGGATCGGCCCAGATCATGCAGGTCGGGCTGTCGATCGCGCGGATCAGCGAACGCATCTGCCCTTCGCTCATGCGCTGGGCGCTGGTGAGGGTCAGGCGCGGGTCGCTGCGCCAGACGAAGCCGGCCGCGCCGGCGTCGCCGCGCACCGGGGCGATGCCGCGCTCGACCAGCAGCCGCGCCACCGGTTCGCTGAGGTCGTTGGCCATCATCCGCACCTTGATCGCGATGGCGATGTCGTCGAACACGCGCAGCTGCTTGGCGCCGACCGCGGCCATGCCGGCGAAGGCCTCGCGCAGGCGGGTGCCGACCCGCTCCTCGGGTTCGGACAGCGAGCCCAGCGCTTCGATCAACAGCAGCTTGTCCACGCGCTGCGGTACCGCCGCGGCGAGCATGCTGGCGGTGGCGCCGCCGAGCGAGTGGCCGAGCAGGTGGAAGCGCTCCCAACCCAGCGCGTCGGCCACCGCCAGCGCGGCGCGCGCGCCGGAGACCAGGGTGTATTCGGCCGCCGCCGGCAGGTGCGCGCTGGCGCCGTGGCCGGGCAGGTCCGGCGCGACCAGGTCGTAGCCGTCGAGCCACGGCGCCAGCGGCACGTAGCTGGCGGCATTGTCGAGCCAGCCGTGCAGCGCCAGCAGCTTGGGCGCGTGGCTGCGACCGTTGCGCAGGCCGGCGAGGCGGCCGAACACGGTATCGACGACGAATTCCTGCATTGCGGCCATCGCGGCATCCTGTAGCGAAACGGCGCCCGCGCGCGGGCGTTCCAACGGGTGGTGGGGACGGGCGCCGGCCCGGTCGGGCTCGCCCGACGCGGCGCGGACGATCCGCAGCGGTCGGCCCGCAACGCTTGGATTAGAGCAGCCCGGGTTAGAGCAGGCTCACCAGCCGGCGTCGAACGGCGCCCATGAGAGCACGCGCCGGTGACAACGCGCATCGGCCGCGGCCGTGGAACGTGCCGGCGCGCTCACTCGCGGCGACGCGTTTCGGGCAGCGGGCGCGGTGGCCGATGTCGAATCGACGCGTTCGCAGCCGGCGCGTATGGCATCGACGGGCTTCGCATCGACAGGCTTCGGAACGTTCGGACTTCGAATCGGCACGACTTCGGCAGGCCGTGGATCGCCGGGCTGACTCGCATCGGCCCGGCTCGCCCGGGATCGAGCGCTCGCGCAGCGTCGAAGCTGAAGCCGGCCGATTACGGATCGGCCGGCAGCCACCCGGCCAGCTCGCGCCGCACGATCCCGGCCAGCGCCTGCGCGTGCGCCGGCGATTCGTTGAGGCAGGGCACGTAGCGCAGCTTGCCGCCGCGCGCGGCGAAATCTTCGGCCAGCATCATCGCCACTTCTTCCAGCGTCTCCAGGCAGTCCACGGCGAAGCCCGGCGCGACCACGTCGACCTGGCGCACGCCGCGCGCGGCCAGCGCGGTCAGGGTGTCGGCGGTGGCCGGCTCCAGCCAGGGCTCGCGGCCGAAGCGCGATTGGTAGCTCAGCGTCCAGGCATCCTCGGCCAGGCCCAGCGCCTGCGCGATCGCGCGCGCGCTGGCCTCGCACTGGCGCGGATACGGGTCGCCGGCCGCGGCCAGCCGCTGCGGCAGGCCGTGGAAGGAGAACAGCAGATGTTCGCCGGGACCGTGGGCGGCGCGGTGGCGGCGGATCGATTCGGCCACCGCGGCGACCCAGTCCGGATCGGCGTGGTAGTCGTGGACCAGGCGCTTGTCCAGGCCCTGCGCCGCATCGAGCACATCGCCGACCGAGGCGGTGGTGGTGGTCGAGTACTGCGGATACAGCGGCAGCGCCAGCACCCGCTTGATCCCCTGTTCGCGCAATCGCTGCAGGGTCGCGCGCCACGACGGCTGGCCGTAGCGCATCGCGTGGATCACCCGCAGTTGCGGCAGTTCGCGCTGCAGCGCTTCGGCCAGGCGGCGGGTGTGCACCGCCAGCGGCGAACCTTCCGGCAGCCACACGCTGGCGTACTTGTGCGCGACCTTGCCGCTGCGCAGCGGCAGGATCGCGAAATGCAGCAGCGGGCACCACAGCCAGCGGCTCATGTCGACGACGCGACGGTCGTGCAGGAATTCGGCCAGATAGCGGCGCACGGCCGCGGTGTTGGCGGCGTCGGGCGTGCCGAGGTTGACCAGCACCACGGCGGTGTCGGCGGCGGGAGCGTCGTTGCTTGCGGTCGCGGGCATGCGCATAGGATGACATCCGCGCGCGGGCGAGGGGCATCGTTTGTTCGAATCGCCGGCATCGACGGCGCCGATGGACGGCCCGATGGACGGCCCGGCGGTCGGCCGCCGGCGCGGTTCGGCCCGCGCCGAAACCCCGGCGCCGCCCGCGCAGCGCGCCGCCCGCGGATCGCGCTCGCGCGGCGGACGGATCGGCGCGGCCGCGCCGGCGCGGCCTACAATGCGGCCGTCTCGCGCTCGCGCGCGGCCGCCCGTACAGCGTCAGTTCGGTGGCGATTCATCGCTTTCGCACTAGCTTGAACCGATCGCCGCCGTCGCGGTCTGTACGTCCGGTCGCCCGCGCAGGCGTCCTTATCCGCGAATCGCTCGCACCACACCGCCGGAGCCGTCCATGTCCCGTCCGCAGTCCCGCCTCCTGAGTCTGAGCCTGGCCCTGAGCCTGGGCCTGTCCGCCACCGCCGCCGTGGCCGGTCCCGATGAGGACCAGCGCGCCCGCGATGCGATGCGCGTGCTCGGCGACATCCAGCAGATTCCCGAATCGGCGATTCCCGACAAGCTGTTCGACGAGGCCCGCGCGATCGTGGTCGTGCCCGACACGCTCAAGGTCGGCCTGGTGTTCGGCGGCCGCCGCGGCCACGGCCTGGTGTCGGTGAAGAATCCCGACGGCACCTGGTCCAATCCCAGTTTCATCAAGCTCACCGGCGGCAGCGTCGGTTTCCAGGCCGGCGTGCAGTCCTCCGACATCGTGCTGGTGTTCCGCGGCGCGCGCGGCCTGGACTCGATCGTCAACGGCAAGCTGACCCTCGGCGGCGACGCCAGCGTCGCCGCCGGCCCGGTCGGGCGCACCGCCGCGGCGGCCACCGACGGTCAGCTCAAGGCCGAGATCTGGTCGTGGTCGCGCGCGCGCGGCCTGTTCGCCGGCATCGCCCTCGACGGCGCGGTGCTGTCGATCGACGATGCCGCCAACCAGGCGGTGTACGGCAGCGGCAACACCCCGCGCATGATTTTCGAGGGCCGCGCCAGCGGCCAGCCGTCCAACGCCGTGGTCGATTTCCGCGACCGCCTGGAAGAGGCCAGCGCGGCCGCGCGCGCCAAGCGCGTGGCCGAGGACCAGCGCCCGGAACTGGGCACCACGGTGTATCCCGCGCCCGGCGTGACCGTGGCCCCGCCGGCCGGCGCCGCGCCGACGCAGGCCGCGCCCGCCCATCAGCGGCTGGCGCCGGCCCAGCCGGCGCAACCGCAGCCGGTGCAGGGCCAGCCGGCGCCGTTCGAGAACGTTCCGGCCCAGCCCAACCCGGCCAAGGTCGAGCCGCTGCCCTGAGCGCGGCCCGCGGCGCGGCGGTTTCCCGATTCAGGCGGGACGCCGCCGCCGCACGGGCGTGCGGGCCGCGCCGCTGCGCCCGCCGCGTCGGTACACCGGCGTTCGCCGCGCCTGCGCGAGCGCCGCACCTTGCCGGTTCCGGCCGGTGGCGCAGCAGGACTTATGCCACATCGGCTTAAGGACGGTTGCGGTATCCTTGCCCCTTCATCATCGAGTAGCGAGCATCGTCATGGGCGCCTGGGGCATCGGTCATTGGATCATCGTCCTTGTGATTGTTCTGCTGGTGTTCGGGACCAAGCGCCTGGGCAGCGTGGGCAAGGATCTCGGCGATGCGGTGAAGGGTTTCAAGAAGGGCATGGCCGACGACGAGGACAAGCAGCCCGGCCAGCTCAAGGACGAGACGCGCAACAGCAGCGACAGCAATACGTCCGCGCGCAACGACGAGCGCAACCAGCGCTGATCCGGCGCCGCCCCGTCTCTTCCGCATAGCCACGCACGCATGTTCGACATCGGCTTCTCGGAAGTCTTCGTGATCGCGATCGTGGCCCTGATCGTGCTCGGGCCCGAGCGCCTGCCCAAGGCGGCGCGCTTCGCCGGGCTGTGGGTGCGGCGCGCGCGCGCGCAGTGGTATTCGGTCAAGTCCGAGCTCGAGCGCGAGCTGGCCGACGATGAGCTCAAGCGCAGCCTGCGCCAGGCCCAGGACGATTTGCGTTCGGCGCAGCAGCAGTTGCGCGACGGCGACCGCGCCCTGCGCGAAGGCGTGGACGATCTCAACCGCCGCGTCGCCGGCACCGGCGCCGCCGCTGCGGCCGCCGACGATGCCGCCGCCGCGCCGCGCGATCCGGCGGCGCTGGAAGATCAAGCCTTGGGCGACGGCGCCTCGAACGGCGCGGCTTCGGACCGCGCGGCCGCGTACGCCGCGCCCGCGCACGCCGCGGCCGACACCGCGCACGCCGAGCCGTCGCACCTGGACTACTCCGGCGCCAGCCAGCCCGACTACCGCCCCTCCACCGCACAGACGCCGAACGATGAGCGACGCTGATTCCCGCTCCGGCGATCCCAACGACTACACGCCCGAACCGCGCTTGCTCGATCACCTGATCGAACTGCGCGCGCGCCTGCTGCGCGGCGTGGCCGGCCTGATGGTCGTGTTCCTGGGCCTGCTGCCGTTCGCCAACAAGCTCTATCACTACCTGGCCACGCCGCTGCTGGCCAAGCTGCCGGCCGGCAGCCAGCTGATCGCGGTCGAAGTGGCCTCGCCGTTCGCCGCGCCGTTGAAGCTGGCGTTCTTCGCCGCGCTGATGATCTCGATGCCGTGGCTGCTGTACCAGGCCTGGGCCTTCGTCGCTCCGGGCCTGTACAAGCGCGAGAAGCGCCTGGCCCTGCCGCTGCTGGTCTCGGCGCTGGCGCTGTTCTACATCGGCTGCGCGTTCGCGTTCTTCCTGGTGCTGCCGTCGGTGTTCGGCTTCCTGGTCAAGGTCACCCCGGCGGGGGTGTCGATGATGACCGACATCAACGCCTACCTCGACTTCGTGCTGATCCTGTTCCTGGCCTTCGGCATCAGCTTCGAGGTGCCGGTGGCGCTGGTGATCCTGGCGCTGCTGGGCTGGGTCACGCCGGCCCAGCTCAAGGAGGCGCGCGGCTACGCCATCGTCGGCATCTTCATCGTCGCGGCGGTGATCACCCCGCCCGACGTGATCTCGCAGCTGATGCTGGCGATCCCGATGTGCGTGCTGTACGAGCTGGGCATCATCGCCGCGAAGTGGGTCGCCACCGAGCGCGCGCGTCCGGCCGACGACGCGTCCGAGCCGTGAACGCGCCCGGCGCGCCCGCCGGGTTCTGGCCGCGTTACCTGGCCTGGTCGCTCGACGCGGCCCTGGTCGCCCTCGCCACCTGCCTGCTCGGCGCAAACCACTGGCGGCTGCTGATCGCCGCCGCCGCGCGGGCCTGGGATGCGCTGAACCAGCGCGTGGCCGATGCGATGGCCGCCTCGGCGCTCGACGACCTGGCCTTCGGCGGCTTCCTCGGCCGCCTCGGCGCCGACCCGCAGGTGCATGCCGCGGCCGCCGCGGCGACCGCCGCGCTGCTGTCGCTGGTGCTGGGCTGGCTGATGGTCTACGCCGTGCTCGGCTTCGCGCTCGAAGTCGCCTGCATCGCCTTCACTTCCTGGCGCGCGACCCCGGGCAAGCGCGCGCTGGGCCTGTACGTGGCCGCGCGCGACGGCGGCGAACTCGGCGCCGGACGCGCGGCGCTGCGCTACCTGGGCGGGTCGCTGTCGTGGCTGAGCTTCAACATCGGCCACCTGGTGGCGATGGCCAAGCCCGAGCACCTGGCCCTGCACGATCGCCTCGCAGGCGCCAGCGTGCGCCGCCGCGGCGGCGCCGGACTGCCGCCGTGGGGCTGGGCATGGCTGCTGCTGCAGCTCGCCGCGGCGCTGGCCGCGTGCGTGTGGCTGGCATGGACGATGCAGGCGAGCCTGGACGAAGCGCTGTACGCCGCGCTGTGAGCCGCGCGGCAACGCGCGCGACAAGCCGCGCTCAGGCCTCGAAGCGATCCTGCCGCGCCGGCGGTTGCGGCGTCGCGCCGCCGGCCGCCGCGCCGTCGCCGTCCTGGGCGAACACATCGCGCCAGGCGTAGTAGCAGGTGCCGCACATCACCACCAGGAAGGCCATGCCGTAGGCGGTGAACAGCACCCAGGCGAGCAGGTGGCCGAGCATTGGCGTCACCGAGGCGCCGAGCACCATCACCACCAGCGCGGCGACGCTGACCAGCAGGCCGGCGAGCATCGCGCCGAGCATGAACAGCATGGTCGCGAACAGGTACGAACCCAGGTTCCACAGCGAGGCGCCGAAGCTGCGCTTGACCGCGTCCGACAGGCCCAGCCCGGAGAACATGATCTGCGGCACCGACACCAGCACCACCGCGGTGCTGAAGTAATAGAACAGCAGCTGCGCCAGCGCGACCAGCGCCGGTTGCTCGGCGGTCGGCACGGTGCTGATGCGGCCGGTGATCGCGCCGCGCACCATCTCCTGGTACTGCGCCCAGAAGTCCTCGCCGGTGGCCCACAGCAGCAGCGAGCCGCAGATCAGCGCCAGCGCGATCTGGATCAGGCCCAGCAGCGCCAGCGGCAGGGTGCGGTGCAGGCGCAGCGGCGCGAACAGGTCGCGCGCGCGCACCGGGCGGCCGTTCTCGGCCTCGCGGATCACGTGCATCAGCCCGCCCAGCAGCACCGGCAGGACCAGCGCCGCGGCCAGCATCGCGATCGCCAGGATCCGGAACAGGCCTTCCAGGTCGGGCTCGCCGCCGAGCCGCAGCGGCATCGTGAACACGTACATCACCAGGTACAGCACCGCGATCAGCAGCAGCGCGGCGCCGAAGATCGCGCGCGGATTGCGCGTGCCCAGGTTGATCGCGCGCAGCAGCCATTGCGCGCCGTGGGTCAGCGGCACCTTGCGTATCGACGGGGTCATCGGATCGGTTCCGGGCATGGCGAAGCGGGCGGGCGTGGCGGAAGCGGCGGCGCCGGCGCGGCGGGCACGGTCAGCGGCCGTGCAGCGCGCGGGCGTGGCCGACGAAGCGGCGCAGCACCCGGCGCGCATGCGGCGCCGCGCTGATCTCGCGCGCGACCGTGCGCGGGCACAGGCCTTCGTTGCGCAGCGCGTCCTGGCGCGCGCGCACGTAGCCGCGCATGTGGCCGGCGCTGAATTCGGGATGGAACTGCACGCCCCAGGCGCGCTCGCCCCAGCGGAAGGCGTGGCAGGCGTCGTGGCTCGAGCGCGCCAGCACGGCCGCGCCCTCGGGCGCGCGCAGCACCGTCTGCAGGTGGGTGGCCTGGGCCGGGAACCGTGCCGGCAGGCCGGCGAACAACGGATCGGCCGCGGCGGTGGGGTGCAGTTCCAGGTGCACCGTGCCCATCTCGCGCCCGCCCGGGTGGTTGCCGACTTCGCCGCCGAGCGCGTGCGCCAGCAACTGGTGGCCGTAGCAGATGCCGAACAGCGGCAGCCCGGCGTGGGCGGCCTCGCGCAGCCACCGCGCGCTGCGCTCGCTCCATGGCGCGCGGTCGGTGACCATCGCGCCCGAGCCGGTGACGATGGCGCCGGCGAACCCCTCGCGTCCGGGCAGGTCCTCGCCGGCCTCGACGTTGACCACCACCGCCTCGTCCCGGCCCAGGCCGGCGGCGACGCGGATCCAATGCGGGAAGCCGCGATGGCGGCGCATGGAGGGGACCGGCTGGCCGGTCTCGAGGATCAGGAAGGGCGGCTTCACGGGGCGCTGGCGGGTACGGCCGGGTCCGGCGGGGGAGGGCCAATGATGGCCCGACTCGGGGGAAAAGTCCTGAAATTTCAGGGCTCGCCGCTATACTAACCCGCTTTGCCGCAGCGCAGACGAGACCATGAGCGCGACCGACGCACCGACCACCGCGATCACCTTCCAAAGCATGATCCAGCGCTTGAACGCCTACTGGGCGGAGCGCGGCTGCGTGCTGATCCAGCCGCTGGACCTGGAAGTCGGCGCCGGCACCTTCCACCCGGCCACCTTCCTGCGCGCGCTCGGCCCGGAGCCGTGGAACGCCGCCTACGTCCAGCCCAGCCGCCGCCCCACCGACGGCCGTTACGGCGAGAACCCCAACCGCCTGCAGCGCTACTACCAGTACCAGGTGGCGATGAAGCCCAGCCCCGACAACATCGTCGAGCTGTACTTCGATTCGCTCAAGGCGCTCGGCGTGGACCCGCGCGTGCACGACCTGCGCCTGGTCGAGGACAACTGGGAATCGCCGACCCTCGGCGCCTGGGGCCTGGGCTGGGAAGTCTGGCTCAACGGCATGGAAGTGACCCAGTTCACCTACTTCCAGCAGGCCGGCGGCATCGAGTGCAAGCCGGTGCTCGGCGAGATCACCTACGGTCTCGAGCGCCTGTGCATGTACCTGCAGAACGTCGACAACGTCTACGACCTGGTCTGGACCTACGGCCCGGACGGCACGCCGGTGACCTACGGCGACGTCTACCACCAGAACGAAGTCGAGCAGAGCGCGTACAACTTCGAGCACGCCGACGTCGAAGAGCTGTTCCACCGCTTCGACGCCTGCGAGAAAGAAGCGCAGAAGCTGATCGACCTCGGCCTGCCGCTGCCGGCCTACGACCAGGTGTGCAAGGCCAGCCACAGCTTCAACCTGCTCGACGCGCGCCGCGCGATCAGCGTGACCGAGCGCCAGCGCTACATCCTGCGCGTGCGCCGCATCGCCCAGGGCGTGGCCGAGGCCTACTTCGCCCAGCGCGAGAAGCTCGGTTTCCCGGCGCTCAAGCAAGCGAACGCAGAAGCCGCCTGACCTCATGAAGCCCCTCTCCCGCTCGCGGGAGAGGGGTTGGGGTGAGGGTTCTACCCGCATCGTCGAAACTTTCCCGGCGCCGTCCGCAGGACGCGCGGCGACACCGCAAAGGCCACCGCATGAGCACGACCCAACCCCTCCTGATCGAACTGGGCACCGAAGAACTGCCGGTCAAGGCGCTGCCGGGCCTGGCCCAGGCCTTCTTCGACGGCGTGCTCGACGGCCTGCACAAGCGCGGCGTCGGCTTCGACCGCAACGGCGCCAAGCCGCTGTACACCCCGCGCCGCCTGGCCGTGCTGTTGAACGCGGTCGACACCCGCCAGCCCGAACAGCGCAGCGAGGTGCTCGGCCCCTACCTCAACATCGCGCTGGACGCCGACGGCCAGCCGACCAAGGCGCTGCAGGGCTTCGCGGCCAAGGCCGGGGTCGAGTGGACGGCGCTGGAGAAGACCAGCGACAACAAGGGCGAGCGCTTCGTCCACCGCGCGGTCAAGCCCGGCGCCGACACCGCCAGCCTGCTCGGCGAGATCGTGCGCGAGGCGCTCGCGGCGATGCCGATTCCCAAGCCGATGCGCTGGGGCGACCACGACTACGGCTTCGCCCGTCCGGTGCACTGGCTGGTGGCGCTGCTGGGCAAGGACGTGGTGCCGGCGCAGGCGCTGGGCGTGAGCAGCGACCGCATGAGCCGCGGCCACCGCTTCATGCACGACAAGCCGGTGTGGTTCAGCGCGCCGCAGGACTACGTCGAATCGCTGCGTGCCGCGTTCGTGCTGGTCGATCCGGACGAGCGCCGCGAGCGCATCGTGCGCGAAGTCGAGGCCGCCGCGAGCGCCGACGGCGGCCGCGCGCGCATCGACGAGGGCATCCTGGAAGAGGTCAACGGCCTGACCGAATGGCCGGTGGCGGTGGCCTGCGGCTTCGAGCGCGAATTCCTCGCGGTGCCGCAGGAAGCGCTGATCGCGACGATGGAAGCGAACCAGAAGTTCTTCCCGGTGCTCGACGCGTCGGGCCAGCTGACCGAGCGCTTCGTCGGCGTGGCCAACATCGAGAGCCGCGACGTCGCCGAGGTGCGCAAGGGCTACGAGCGCGTCATTCGGCCGCGATTCGCCGATGCGAAGTTCTTCTTCGATGAGGACCTGAAGCAAGGGCTGGCGTCGATGGGCGAGGGGCTGAAGACGGTCAAGTATCAGGACAAGCTGGGGAGCGTGGCCGATAAGGTCGCGCGGGTGACGGCCTTGGCGCGCTCCATCGCCGCGCAGGTCGGCGTCGATCCGGAGCAGGCCGCGCGCGCGGCGTCGCTGTCGAAGAACGATTTGCAGTCGCGCATGGTCAATGAGTTTCCGGAACTGCAGGGTATCGCCGGGCGGTACTACGCCAAAGCCGCCGATCAAAGCAGCGAAGTTTCCGATGCGATCGACGAGGCCTACATGCCGCGTTTCTCGGGCGATGCGATCGCGCCGTCGCCGCTGGGTCGAGTCGTCGCCATCGCCGAACGCCTCGATACGCTGGCGGGTGGTTTTGCCGCGGGATTGAAGCCGACGGGCAACAAGGATCCTTTCAGCTTGCGTCGCAACGCGTTGGGGTTGGCGCGCACTCTGCTTGAAGGCGGATTGGATCTTTCGTTGCAAGGGCTGCTCGACGAAGCGATCAAGCTCCAACCGGTGCAAAAGCAGGGCGGTAGCGGCGATCCGTTCGGCCTGTTCGAGCTAAGCGAATTCGTCTACGACCGCTTGCGCAACTATTACGGCGAGCGCGGTATCGTAATGGCGCAGCTGGAGGCAGTGAGCGCCGTCGCCCACGGTTCGCTGCTCGACTTCGACCGCCGCCTCACCGCCATCGCCGAATTCGCCAAGCTCCCCGAAGCCGAAGCCCTCGCCGCGGCCAACAAGCGCAGCCGCAACATCCTCAAGAAGGTCGAGGGCGAAGTGCCCGACGCCATCGACCCGGCGCTGTTCGCCGAGCCGGCCGAGCGCGAGCTGGCCGAGGCGGTGGATGCCGCCGTTGCCGACACCGATCCGCTGCTGGCCCGGCGCGACTACGTCGCCGTGCTCGGTCGCCTGGCGCGGCTGCGGCCGCAGGTGGACGCGTTCTTCGACAAGGTCATGGTCAACGTCGACGACGCGGCGGTGCGCAACAACCGGTTGGCCTTGCTCAAGCGCTTGTCCGACCGTCTGGGCAGCGTGGCGGCGATCGAGCATTTGTCGATCTGACCGCTCGCCGCGCGTGCGCGGCGGCCCCCTGTAGGAGCGGCGCGAGCCGCGACCGCGGTAATCGGCGTGCGGCGAAAGATCGAAGTGTGGGGTGGCGTCGCGACCTGAGCGAAGAGCGTCGGGCCTGAAGGCCCTTCCACGGGGAAGGCGGGGCACTGCGCGGCAACGAAGGGCCCCACGCAAACAAAAAGCCGGCTTTCGCCGGCTTTTCGTTTTTCCGCGACGCGCCCGCTTACTGCGAGCTGGCGCCGAACTTCCAGTTCACCTCGACCATGTACGAACGGCCGTAGATGTTGTAGTTCAGCGAGTTGTAGTAAGGGTAGACGTCGAAGGTCTTGTCGCGCTGCGGCATCTTGTTGAACAGGTTGTTGACGGTGAAGCTCAGCGACAGGTCGTCGCCGAACTCGTAGCTGGCGCTGCCGTTGAAGCTCAGGTGCGCGCGCATGCGGCCGGCGTTCTCGGCCGAGTAGCCGGCCGGGTCGACCTGGGCGGCGTAGTTCGGGGTGCTGCCGTAGCGCACGCCGTACAGGGTCGTGGTCCACGGGCCCTTGTTCCAGCTCAGCGAGGCGCTGCCGATGCTCTTGAACTCGGACGAGTAGAACGGCTCGCGCAAGTAGTCGATGGTCGGGTCGCCCGGGTACTGCTGGTTCTCGTGCTTCAGGGTCACGTTGTAGTTGGCGCCCAGCGCGAACGAGCCCCAGATGCCGGTCTCCCAGCGGTAGTTGAGCTTGGCGGTGAGGCCGCGAACTTCTTCCTTCGACACGTTGATCGGGTTGGTGCGCACGCTGTCGAGCTGCAGCGGCACCGGCGCGTCCGCGGGCAGGCGGGTGATGCGCGCGAGCGCGTCGGCGCAGGTCGGCGAGTTCGCGTCGAGCTGGCCCAGGCGGCAGGCCGATTCGTTGCGCAGCACCGCGTCGATGTTGAGGTCGTTGACCTCGTCGTCGATCTTGATGTTGTAGTAGTCCACGCTGACGTCGAAATTGCCGCTCGGCGCCCACAGAATGCCGGCGCCCCACGACTTGGCGGTGATCGACTTGAGGTCCTTGGCGCCGCTGCGGCGGCCGGACACCGATTCGGCGTTGTAGGTGCAGTTGCCGATGCTTTCGTCGGGTTCCTCGGTCGCGCAGCGGTAGTAGTCGACCACGCTGGTGTAGTAGCCGCTGTCGCCGGCGAACACGTAGGCCATGTCCGGCGCCTTGAACGCGGTGGCGTAGTTGGCGCGCAGCAGCAGCGACTGGATCGGGCGGTACTCCAGGCCGATCTTGTAGGTGCCGTCTGAATCGGAACTGGCGCCGACGTTCTTGTACTTGTCGTAGCGGCCCGACAGGCTGGCGGTGAGCTGGCTGAAGATCGGCACGCGGAACTCGACGCCGAGGGCCTGGTTGCGGCGCTTGCCCTGGCCCTGGGTGCCGGTGAGGCTGAAGAAGTCGCCGGCGACCACGCGCGGGTCGGTCGGGTTCTTCCACGACTGCTCGCCGGCCTGCAGCACGGTGGCGAATCCGACCGCGCCGGCCGGCAGGTGGAACAGCTCGGTGTTGGTCAACTGCAGGTTGAAGTTCTGGGTCCAGGTCTCGGACTTGGTGCGGATGATGTCGGTGATGCTGTTGAACTCGGCCGGGGTCAGCGCGCGGTAGAAGCCGCTGTCGTCGGTCGGCGCGTACACCGGGTAGGGGCCGACGTGGTCGATCACCGGGCCGAGGAAGCGGCGCTCGAAGAAGTCGTCGGCGGCCGCGCTCAGCAGCCAGCGCTGTTTGCTGTCGACCTTGTACTGCGAGCGGGCGAAGTAGGCGTCGTAGTTCCAGTTCGATTCGCCCAGGCTGCCGCGGCCGCCGAAGGCGAGGTTGTAGGAGTCGCTGGTCTGGCGCTCGTTGGTGGCGTCGACGTCGCCGGTTTCCTCCGGCGCGAACACGCGCTGGTAGGTTTCGTAGCGGCCGCTGGTGTCGTTGTAGAAGATGCCGTTGGTGTCGACCGAGGTGGTCCAGAAACGGGTGCCGGGGTTGGCCTCGGACTTGTTGTGGCCGACCAGCAGCGTGCCGTACAGCTCGGTGCGGTCGTTGAGCGCGTAAGAGGCGTTGAAGTAGCCGCTGAGGTCGCGCTTGCGGTTCATGATGGTGAGGTAGCCGACGTCCTCGCGGCTGCCGCAGTAATAGCCGCGGCCCGGGCGGAAGTCGCGGGTCAGGGTGCCGTTGAACAGGTTGCCGAGGGCGCCGCAGGCCGCGCCCGGATCGATGTATTCGTTCGGCAGCACGTCGGCGTTGATGCGCACGAAGTTGCGCGAGCCGTAGCGCGCGTCCGGATCGGGATTGTCGTTGGTCGAGTCGATGCGGCGGCGGTCGTAGCCGTAGATCGGGTCCTGCATGCTGTACTGCAGGCCGTAGGTCAGGCTGAAGGGGCCGACCTCCTTGCCGCCGATCAGCTGCAGGCGCGCGTTCTCGCCGCCGCCGCCGTCGTAGCCGCCGAAGCGGAAGTTCAGGTGGGTGCCGTCGACGCGCTTCTTGAGGATGATGTTGACCACGCCGGCGATCGCGCTGGAGCCGTAGATCGCCGACTGGTTGCCCGGCGCGATGTCGATGCGCTCGACCATCGCGGTGGGAATGCTGGCCAGGTCGGTGAAGTTGCTCTGGCCGTTGTAGAGCAGCGGATAGTCGGCCATCGGCCGGCCGTCGATCAGCACCAGGGTGAAGCCCGGGTCCAGGCCGAGCAGGCTGATCGGCTCGGCGTTGGTGGTGAAGCCGCCGGTGAACTGGCTGTCCTGCACCGCGCCGGTCGCCAGCGGCTGCGCGCGCAGCACGTCGTAGACGTCCTTGAAGCCCTGGCGCTTGATGTTCTCGGCGCTGATCGAAATCACCGGCGTGGCGGTCTCGATTTCGCTGCGCGGAATCAGCGAGCCGGTGACGGTGACCTTGTCGATCTCGGTCGGCGCAGAGGACGGCGCGGCGTCCTGGGCGCGGGCGGGGGCGGCGATCGCGGCGGCGGTGAGGGCCGCGCCGATGGCGGCGGTCAGCAGATGGCGGTGCACGGTGTCGGAGCTCCTGGGTTCTGGGCGGCGCCGCGGCAGCGGGCGCACCTGGGGGACGATTCCATGGCATGGGAGATCGCAGGGCCGACGCGGCGCAGGCATGGCGCAGCGGTGCCGAAAAAGCAGAATGAGCGAGTCCCCGATGCCGAAATTACGCGTTGCGAACGGTCGTACGCAATACGTCTGCGCGGAATGCGACCCGTGTCCGCAATCGATGCACAAAAGGTAGGGGGATGGCCTTTATTTGCGTTGCGCACCGGCATCGGGCGAGGCGGGCGGACGCGAACGGCTTGCAGCGGATTCGCCCTCCGGCGTTCGCCGGACGGCGCGGTGCGCCGTCGTTGCGCGCATCGCCCGGCGCGCGCTGCGCGGAAGCGGCGCGGCGTGCCGTCGCGGCGGCATCACGCATTGTTGACGCGCCCTCGTGTTGTTAAAAATTCTTAAGCAATACAAGCCGTTACCGGTTATCCTCCGTGCCATGCGATCGATCCCCCGTCTCTTCCTCGCCGGCGCCCTGGGCCTCGGAGCCGTCGGCGCGGCCCAGGCGGCCAAGGTCGAAAAAGTCGATATCCACGGCCTGGACGAGGCGATGACCAACAACGTCCGGGTCTCGCTGTCGTTGGTGGACAGCATCGGCAAGGAAGTCTCCGGGCGTCGCCTGGGCTATCTGCTGCGCGAAGCCGAGAACGAGACCCGCGAGGCGCTGGAGCCGTTCGGCTATTACTCGCCGACGATCAAGGTCGAGGATTCGCGCGGCACCCGCCTGATCGCCACGCCGTCGACCGACACCGCGGCGCAGGCCCGCGACGACGATCGCGGCGCGCCGGGCGAGCGCGACGGCGCGGCCGCGAACGCGAACACGAACGCGAACGCGAACGAAGCCGAGGCCGGCGCGAACGCCGCCGGCGGGGCCGGCGACGGCGCAAGCGATGCGCCCGCCGCGGCGCCGGCGCGCGGCGGTTCGTCCTCGCCGCCGATCCGGGTCACCATCACCGTCGACAAGGGCGAGCCGGTCAAGGTGCGGCGCTCGGACATCGCCATCCTCGGCGCCGGCAGCGACGACCGCTATCTCAACCAGGACCTGGCCGCGTTCCGGCCCGGCCCCGAGCAGGTGTTCGACCACGCGGCCTACGAGGCCAGCAAGACCAAGATCAGCCGGCGCCTGGCCGAGCGCGGCTATTTCAACGCGGATTTTTCTTCGCGGCGGGTGGAAGTCACGCGCGCGCAGCACGCGGCGGACATCGACCTGGTGTGGACCAGCGGCCAGCGCTACGACATGGGCGCGATCAGCTTCGAGCAGACGCCCAAGCGCATCATCCGCGACAGCCTGCTGCAGAAGCTGGTGTATTGGGAGCAGGGCAGCTACTACCACCAGGGCAAGCTCGACCGCTTCCGCGAATCGCTGGCGCGGCTGGATTATTTCTCCAGCATCGACATCGAACCGCTGCCGGACCAGGCGAGCGACGGGCAGGTGCCGGTCAAGGTGACCCTGACCCCGGCCAAGCGCAGCATCTACACCGCCGGCGTCAGCTACGGCACCGACAGCGGCGCCGGCGTGCGCCTGGGCGTGGAGCGGCGCTACGTCAACGACCGCGGCCACAAGGCGCTGGCCCAGGTCGACTTCGCCCAGCGGCGCAAGACCGCGACCCTGCAGTACCGCATCCCCGCATTCGCCTGGCTCGACGGCTGGTACACCTTCAGCCTGCAGGGCAGCGACGAACAGACCGACTACATCGATTCGCGCCGGATCGAACTGGTCGCCAGCCGCAGCGGCAAGATCAACCAGCACTGGACCGCGACCGCCTCGCTGCACGGCCTGCGCGAGCGCTGGGCCTATTACGACGAATTCGACGACGACCCGGAAACGCGCCAGAACTACCGCACCGCGACGTTCCTGTATCCCTCGCTGCGCGCCGAATACGTCGACGTCGACGACAAGCTGTATCCGCGCAAGGGCATCAGCGCGACCGGCCTGATCCGCGGCGGCCTGGAAGCGGTGGGTTCGGATGCGAACTTCATCCAGGCCCAACTGACCGGGCGCTGGTTCAAGGGCCTGGGCGAGCGCAGCCGGTTGATCGCGCGCGGCGAGATCGGCCACACCTTCACCAACTCGCTGACCGACATGCCGCCGTCGCTGCGCTTCTACGCCGGCGGCGACCGCAGCATCCGCGGCTACGAGTGGCGCGAGGTCGGCCCGCGCATCCCGCCGGCGGAAGGCCGCAAGGCCTATGCGCTCGGCGCCAAGAACGTGGTCACCGCGAGCATGGAGTACGAGCACTACGTCAACGAAAGCTGGGGCGGCGCGGTGTTCGTCGACAGCGGCAGCGCGTTCGACGACCAGAAAGACCTGAAGATGCGCACCGGCGTCGGCGTCGGCGTGCGCTGGCGTTCGCCGGTGGGCCCGCTGCGCATCGACATCGCGCGCGGCCTCGACGACCCGGATTCGGGTTTCCAGATCTACCTCAATATCGGCGCCGACCTGTAAGGCGCGCACAGGACTTTTCCGCAGCTGATGAGCGACACGCCCCCGCCGCCGCCGCCGCCGACCCCCACCGCGCAGGAGCTGCTGCTCGAACGCCGCCGCCGTCGCCGCGCCGCGGCCCGACGCTGGGCCTGGCGCACCAGCATCGCCGCGGCGGTGTTGACCCTGCTGATCGCGTTCGCCGCGTACTGGCTGATCTCCACCATCGCCGGCCGCGACGTGCTGCTGGCGCAGATCGTCTCGCGCCTGCCGGCCGATTCCAGCTTCACCTGGAAGTCCGCCGAAGGCCCGCTGTCGGGCCCGCTGACGCTGCGCGATGTGCGCTTCGCCTACAAGAAGACGGTATTCACCGCGCAGCGCATCTACCTGGACCCGGCGCTGCGCCCGCTGCTGGGCCGCAAGCTGCGCCTGGACGCGATCCAGGTCGAGGGCGCCACGCTCGACATCGAGAAGAGCGACGAGCCGTTCGAACTGCCGCGCTGGCCCGACGTGCTGCCGCAGATCGAACCGCCGCTGGCGCTGCAGGCCGACGACGTGCGCATCGACGGCTTCAAGATCGCCCAGGCCGGCGAGCACCTCATCGACGTGCGCCAGTTGCGCGCCGGGCTCGACGCGCAATCGGGCAAGCTGCACGTGGAGAAATTGGTCGCCGACACCGACCGCGGCCGCTTCACCGCGCACGGCGATTACCAGCCCAGCCGCGATTTCAAATCCGACCTCACCGTCACCGCGGTGTTGCCGAGCGCGCCGGGCCGCACGCCGCCGCGCCTGGGCCTGGTCGCGCGCGGCGACCTGTCGCGCATGGACGTGGCCGTGGCCGGCGCCGCGCCGGGGCCGGTGCGCATGACGCTGACCTTGCGCGGCAAGGAAGAGGCGCCGGACTGGCGCTTGCACGCGAAGGCCGACGCGCTCGACATCGGTCTGCTGACCGCGCCCGACGCCAAGCCCAGCGATACGCCGATGGCCTTGCGCTTCGACGCGCAGGGCAGCGGCGGCGTCGCCGCGCTGGAAGGCGAGTTCCGCCAGGGCGATATCGCGGTCGAGGTGCTGCCGTCGAAGGTCTCGCTGAAGGAGCAGGTGCTCGACGTGCAGCCGCTGGCGCTGCGCTTGTTCGACGGCACCGCCACGCTGCGCGGCCACGCCGATTTCACCGACGCCGACAACGGCCGGTTCAAGTTCTCGATCAACGCGCGCGGCCTGAGCTGGGGCGGCCAGGCGCCGCCGACCACGCTCAAGTCGGTGGCCAAGCCTTCGCAAGCGCCGCAGACGCCGGCCACGCCGGCGGTGACGCTGGAAAGCGCCGACTTCGGCTTCGCCGGCACGGTCAAGGACTGGGCCGCGATCGGCAACGCGCGGCTGCTGCGCGACAAGCAGGCGGCGACGGTCGAGTTCGACGGCCGCGGCAACGATCAACGCATGAGCTTGAAGTCGCTCAAGGCCAAGATGCCGACCGGCCTGCTCGACGCCAGCGGCGACGTGGCGTGGGCGCCGAAGCTCGGCTGGGACCTCAAGGCCGCGTTGTCGGGCTTCGATCCCGGCTATTTCGCGCCGGAATTCAAGGGCGCGGTCGACGGCAAGCTGGCCAGCACCGGCGCCACCCGCGACGACGGCGGGCTGGAGATCCAGGCGACCGCCGAACAGCTCGGCGGGCGCCTGCGCGAACGGCCGCTCGGCGGCCGCGGCCGCTTCCTGATGCACGGCGCCGCCACCGGCAAGACCGGCGACGCCTACGAAGGCGAAGTTGCGCTGAGCCTGGGCGGCAGCAAGCTCGAAGCCAAGGGCAAGTACGCGCAGAGCATCGACGTCGACGCGAAGTTCGCGCCGCTGCAGTTGAACGATCTGCTGCCGAGCGCGTCGGGCAGCCTCAACGGCACGCTCAAGCTCACCGGCGCCGCCGATGCGCCCAATGTCGATGCCGATCTCACCGGCAGCGCGCTCAAGTACGGCGACTACCAGGCCGCCAGCTTCAGCGCCAAGGGCAAGCTGCCCTGGCGCGGCCGCGGCGGCCAGCTGGCGCTGCGCGCCAGCGAACTCGATGCGGGCATCGCGCTGTCGTCGCTGAGCGTGGACGCGCAGGGCGCGGTGGAAGCGCTGCAACTGCAGGCGCAGGCGCGCAGCGACGTCGCCAACCTCGACCTGTCCGGCCACGCCGACAAGCGCGGCAACGTCTGGTCCGGCGCGCTGGCCTCGCTGCAGCTGGCGCCGAGCAAGGGCGCCAGCTGGCGCCTGCAGCAGTCCACCGCGTTCCGCTGGAACGGCGACAGCGGCGGCTTCAACGACGCCTGCCTGGTCTCCAGCAGCGGCGGTTCGCTGTGCGCGGCCGCCGACTGGCCGCGCCGCGGCGTCGAACTCAAGGGCCACGGCCTGCCGCTGCTGCTGGCCCAGCCCTACCTGCCCGAGCGCAGCGACAAGCGGCCGTGGATCCTGCGCGGCGAAATCGCGCTGGACGGCGAACTGCGTCCGGCCGGCAAGGGCTGGCGCGGCAACTTCAACCTCAGCTCCGCCGGCGGCGGCCTGAAGTTCAGCGAGCGCGCGCGGCGCGAACTGGTGCGCTACAACGCGCTCTCGCTCAAGGCCAGCTTCGACACCCAGAAGCTCAGCGCCGAACTGAAGTCCGGCTTCAACGACGACGGCCGCATCGAGGCCACCGTCAACACCGGCTGGGACGCGTACGCGCCGCTCTCGGGCAATGTCGCGGTCGACACCGACGAGCTGACCTGGGTCGAGCTGTTCTCGCCCGACATCGTCGAGCCCAAGGGCAAGCTGGAAGGCCGCATCGGCCTGGCCGGCACGCGCAGCAAACCGCTGTTGAGCGGGCAGGCGCGGCTGTCGCAATTCACCACCGAGGTGCCGTCGCTGGGCATCGTGCTGCAGCAGGGCGACGTACGCCTGGACGCGCAGCCCGACGGCAGCGCGCGCATCGCCGGCAGCGTGCGCTCGGGCGAGGGCACGCTGAACGTCGACGGCACGCTCGGCTGGCAGGGCGACGACACGCCGCTGGTGTTGAACATCCGCGGCACCAACGTGCTCGCCTCCGACACCCGCGACCTGCGCGCGGTGGCCAATCCCGAGCTGACCGTGCGCTACGCGGCCAAGCAGCCGCTCAACGTCACCGGCAAGGTCACCATTCCTTCCGCGCGCGTCGATCTGGAACGCCTGGACCAGGGCGTGTCGGTGTCCGAGGACGTGGTCGTGCTCGATCCGGTGAATCCCGAGGACACCGGTTCTTCGCCGCTGGAACTCGACCTGACGCTGGCCGTCGGCGACGACGTCAAGCTCAAGGGCTTCGGCCTGGACGGCAAGCTCGGCGGACAGATGCGGGTGCGCTCGCGGCCGGGCCGCGAGATGACCGCGAGCGGCGCGCTCAGCGTGGAAGGCCGCTACGAAGCGTACGGGCAGAAGCTGCAGATCACCCGCGGCAATCTGGCCTGGAACAACGGCCCGGTGTCCGATCCGATCCTGGACCTGCGCGCCGAGCGCGAAGTCGGCGCGGTCAAGGCCGGCGTCGATATCGGCGGGCGGGTCAGCGCGCCGCAGGTCAACGTCTGGTCGGATCCGGCCAGCTCGCAGTCCGAAGCGCTGGCTTACCTCACCCTGGGCCGTCCGCTGTCGAATTTGACCGGCGACGAGAGCAAGCAGCTCAACGCCGCCAGCGCCGCGCTGTCGGCCGGCGGCGGCCTGCTGGCCTCGCAGCTCGGCGCCAAGATCGGCCTCGACGACGCCGGCGTGATGGAAAGCCGCGCGCTCGGCGGGTCGGTGCTTGGCGTCGGCAAGTACCTGTCGCCGAAGCTCTACGTCGGCTACGGCGTATCGCTGCTCGGCACCGGCCAGGTGCTGACGCTGAAGTACCTGCTGCGCAAGGGCTTCGACGTCGAGATCGAATCGAGCACGCTGGAGAACCGCGCGTCGGTGAACTGGCGCAAGGAGAAGTGAGTCCGCGGCGGAGCGCATGCTTCGCTGACGGGTTCGATTCGATCTGAGCGGAAGGCATCGGGCCTGAAGGCGCTCCCACGACAGCGAGCCGGCTGGGCGTGTGGGGGCGCCTTCAGGCCCGATGCTTTTGTGCCGGCCCGGATCGGACCCGGCCGCGATTAGAATGCGCGCACCGCCCACGGACCCGGGCGCACTCACCAAGGACCGCTCCATGCTGCTGGAACTGGCCATCGGCGACGCCTACGGCGCCGGTTTCGAATACGCCGCCGACCGGATCGTGCGCGAGCGCAACGACGGCGCGCACTACGTCCGCCACCCGCGCCACGCGATCGAACCGGGCTGCTACACCGACGACACCCAGATGAGCCTGGCCATCGCCGAGGCCTTGGCCGAGGGCGATCCGTGGACTCGCGAATCGCTGGCCGAGCGTTTCGTCGCGGCGTTCAAGCGCGATCCGCGCGAGGGTTACGCCAGCCGCTTCCATGGCCTGCTGACCGAAGTGCGCGACGGCGCCGACCTGCTCGCGCGGATCGTGCCCGACAGCGCCAAGAGCGGCGCGGCGATGCGCGCGCCGCCGATCGGCGCGCTCGCCGACACCGCCGAGGTCGTGCGCCGCGCCGAACTGCAGGCGCGCATCACCCACGACACGCCCGACGGCGTCGCCGCCGCGGTCGCCGCGGCCCTGTGCACGCATTACTTCGTCCATCGCCGCGGCGCCAAGGACGGCTTGGCCGGGTATCTCGCCGCGCACGTGCCCGGTCCGTGGCGCGAGCCATGGCGCGGCAAGGTCGGCGCGCTCGGCATGGACAGCGTGCACGCGGCGGTCGCCGCGGTGCTCGCCCATTCGCGCATGAGCGAACTGCTGCGCGCCTGCATCGCCTACACCGGCGACGTCGACACCGTCGCCACCATCGCGCTCGCGGCGGGCGCGTGCAGCGAAGAGATCGCGCAGGACTTGCCGGCTTCGCTGTACGACGGACTAGAGAACGGACGCTACGGCCGCGAGTATCTGATTGCGTTGGATGCGCGGCTGATGGCGCTGGCGACGCGATAAGCCGGCGCCTGGCGGCGACAAGCGCCGCGCGGGGCCGACGGTCGTGGCCTGCGCCGCATCGGCAGCGGTCAGGGCGTCCCTGGCGCGGGAGCTGGCCGACCGGTGGGCGCTCGCAGACCCGCTGTTCGCCGCGGAAATCCGCTCGCTCATCGGACTCGCACTGGTGCCGTGCGTCGGCGTGTTCTGCGTGCGGCCTATATTCGCCGCTTATGCCGTGCCGCGCGCGGACAAGCCTCGGCGCTGATGCGACAATCGCCCGCGAGCGATCGGCCCGGCCGGCCGCACCGGAGCCACGCATGAATCTGCTAGCCCACGCCCGCCTGATGGCCGACTACAACCGCTGGATGAACCAGCGCGTCTACGCCGCCGCCGCGCGACTGCCGGCCGAGGCGGTCGCGCAGGACCGCGGCGCGTTCTTCGGCTCGATCCTGGGCACGCTCAACCACTTGATGACAGCCGATCGGATCTGGCTGCGCCGCTTCGCCGAGCATCCCGCGCGCTACGCCGCGCTGGAACCGCTGCGCGCGCAGCCGGCCCCGACCGACTTGCGCGCGATCGCGTACGACACGCTGCCGGCGCTGCGCGCCGCGCGCGAGGAACTCGATGCGCGGATCGTGGACTGGATCGGCGAAACCGCCGAAGCCGATCTCGACCAGGCCTTGGTCTACGCCAACACCCGCGGCGTGGTCTCGCGACGGCGCTTCGGTTTGTTGCTGCTGCATTTCTTCAATCACCAGACCCACCATCGCGGCCAGGTCACCACGCTGCTGACCCAGGCCGGCGAGGATGTCGGCGGCACCGATCTGCTGGAACTGATTCCGACGCTGATGGCGGACGCGGACGGCGACTGAGGCTCAGCCGGCGCAGGTCTGGCGGATCGCCTGCACTTCGCGCAACACTTCGCTGCCGTCCGGCCGCGCTTCGCCGATGCTGCGCAACAGGCCGTCGAGGCGCGCGCGCGCCTGGCCGCGTTGCGGGCCGGCGCAGCGCAGTTGCGCGGCGTAGGCCTGGGCGCGCCAGCCGAGCTTGCGCAGGGCTTCGTCGTTGATCGGCAGTTCCGCCAGCGCGTCCAGGTGCGCCAGCGCGGCGGCGTCGCCGGTGGCGGCCTGGGCGCGCGACAGCGACAGCTCGGCGGCGCGCGCGCGCGGGTCGCGCTCGCCGTAGGCCGCGCGGGTCAGCGCGCGCGCGCGTTGCAGGCGCGGCAGCGCGGCCGCGCGCGCGTCGAGGGCGAGGTCGATCTCGCCGAGCAGGCGCTCGCTCTCGCCGACCGTGCCGGCCTGCGCGCCGTCCTGGCGGATGCGCAGGCGCCGCACCTGCTCCAGCAGTTCGCGCGCTTGCGCGTCGCGGCCGGCCTCGTGCAGCACCAGGGCCTGTTCGGTCATCAGCTCGGCCAGGCGGCCGGCCTGCGGATGGCGGCGCGCGATCTGCAGCGCGCGTTCGAGTTCGGCCAGCGCCCGCGCGAGGTCGCCGCGCTCCCACGCGACCACGCCGAGCGCGCCGTGCACGCCGATGAGGTCGGCGTGCTCCGGACCCAGGCGCTGGGCCAGCAGGTTGCGGATCAGCTCCAGGTCCTTCTGCGCTAGCACGAACTGGCCTTGGTCGATGTGCAGCGCCGCCAGTTGCCGGCGCACCTCCAGGGTCGCCGGGTGCTGCGCGCCGTTGACTTCCAGCGCGATCGCCAAGGCTTCGCTGGCGTCGCGCTCGGCATCGTCGAGCCGGCCCAGGCCGCGCCGCAGCACCGCCAGATTGCGGCCGATCTCGACCTGCAGCGGATGGCGGTCGCCGACGCTTTGCTGCAGCTTGCGCCGCGCCTGTTCGAAACCCAGCAGCGCCTCGCGGTCCTGGCCGGCATCGGCCTGCAGGCCGGCCAGGTCCATCAGGTTTTCGACTTCGCCCACGTCGGTGTTCTCGCGCATCTCGCGGCGGATCGCCAGCGAGCGCTCGAACAACTGGCGCGCGCCCTGGCGTTCGCCGTTGGCGCGGCGGCAGCGGCCGAGTTCGGAATAGAACTCGCTGGCCTGCAGCGGCAGCTGCGCCTGTTCGCGCCGGGCCAGGTCGAGCGCGGGCTGCATCAGCGCGGCGCAGTCGCGCGGCTGCGCCAGCAGGCGCAGCACCTTGCCGCGCTGAGTCAGCGATTCCAGGCGCAGGCTGTCGGGGATGTCGTCGGTGGCGGCGATCAGCTGCGATTGGCGTTGCAGCAGCCCGCGCGCCTCGTTGTAGTCGCCCAGGCTGATGCGCATGCGCGCGATCACCCCGAACAGTTCGGCGCGCGCGCGCGGCTGCCGCGCCAGTTCGCGGTTGCCGCGCGCGACCGAGGCGTCGAGCAGGCCGCGCAGGTCCAGCGCCTCGCCCTCGGGCGTGCCGCGCGCGCTTTCGAACAGGCCGACCATGAAGTCCTGCATCGCCTGCGCGCGCGCCGCTTCGACCACCGCCTCGCGCGCCTGCCACGCGACCACGCCGAGCGAGGCGCTGAGCACCACCGCCACCAGCGCCGCGGTCGCCAGCGCCCAGCGGTGGCGCGCCACGTACTTGTTGATCCGGTAGCGCACGCTCTGCGCGCGCGCCAGCACCGGCCGGCCGGATTCGAAGCGCTGCAGGTCCAGCGACAGCGCTTCCACCGAGGGATAGCGCTGCTCCGGGCGTTTGGCCAGGGTCTTGAGCACGATGTTGTCGAGATCGCCGGCGAGCTGCCGGCCGAGCCGGCGCAGCGAGCCCGGATCGAGGTCGGGATCGTTGGCGTCGGCGTAGCGCAGCACCGCCTGCGAGGGCCGCAACGGATCGGCGGCGAGGATCGCCTCTTCCCATTCCGCGTCGGTCTGGCGCTTGAGCTTGTACGGCTTGGAATCGGTGAGCAGTTCGTACAGCACCACGCCGAGCGAGTAGACGTCGGTCATGGTGGTGACCGGCTCGCCGCGCACCTGCTCGGGCGCGGCGTAGTGCAGGGTGAAGGCGCGCGCGCCGGTGCGGGTCTGCTCGGGCAGCGGCACGTCGTTGCTGTCGAGCAGCTTGGCGATGCCGAAGTCGAGCAGGCGCACGTCGCCGGCCGGCGTCACCAGGATGTTGGACGGCTTGAGGTCGCGGTGGACGATCAGGTTCGCGTGGGCGTGGCTGACCGCGTCGCAGATCTGCTGGAACATGCGCAGGCGCTTGTCCAGCGGCGTGCGCTGGTTGCGGCAGTAGTCGGTGATCGGCTCGCCTTCGACGTATTCCAGCGCCAGGTACGGCAGGCCGTCGCGGGTCACGCCGGCGTCGAGCAGGCGGGCGATGTAGGGATGCGCCAAACGCGCGAGGATCTGCCGCTCGCGGGTGAAGCGGGTGCGCAGGTTGGTGTCGGTCAGGCCCGGGCGCAGCAGCTTCAGCGCGACCCGGCGCTGGTACAGGCCGTCGGCGCGCGAGGCCAGCCAGACCTGGCCCATGCCGCCTTCGCCGAGCAGGCTTTCCAGGCGATAGCTGCCGACCTCCACGCCCGGGCGCATGCCCGACTGCTGCGGCGTCACCAGCGGTTCGGACAGGAAGTCCTCGTGGCCGTCTTCCAGGCCGATGAGCTCGGTCAACTCCGCCGCCAGCGACGGATCGTCCGCGCCCAACTCGCGAAGACGTTCGGCGCGCGCATCCGGTTCCAACTCGAGCAATGCATCGAGCAGCGGCGAAAGTCGCAACCAGCGTTCGGCGTCCATCGAGTCAGCCGCGCACCCGCGCGCGCAGGGCGGCGAGCAAGAGCAGCGGAGCGACGGCGATGTCGATCATGGCGTTGCGCATTCCTTGCAGGCGCGCAGCGCGCGCGGACCGCGGCGCGGGCGCGCTCAGCGGCCGGGTTCGTCCTGCAGCGACGCCAGCAGGAACAGCCGCGCCTTCTGCCAGTCGCGGCGGATGCTGCGCTCGGAACGTTGCAGCAGCGCGGCGATTTCCAGTTCCGACAGGCCGGCGAAATAGCGCAGTTCCACCACCTGGGCCAGGCGCTGGTCGACCGCGGCGAGCTTGGTCAGGGCCGAATCCAGGCCGAGGGTGTCCTCGTCCAGGCGCAGGCCGCCTTCGACATCGTCGGGCAGTTCGGTGACGCGGTGCAGGTCGCCGCCGCGCTTCTGCGCCAGGCGCTGGCGCGCGTAGTCGACCACCACGCTGCGCATCGCGGAGGCGGCGTAGGCGAAGAAGTGCGCGCGATCGTCGAACTGCGCTTCGCGCCGGCCGACCAGCTTGAGGTAGGCCTCGTGCACCAGCGCGGTGGCGTCCAGGGTCTGGCCGTGCTGGCCGGCGAGCTGGCGCCGCGCCATCGTGTGCAGTTCCTGGTACAGCGTGGCGAGCACGCGGTCGAGCGCGCCGCGATCGCCCTCGCGGGCGGCGTCCAGCAGGATCGTGATGTCAGCGCTTTCGGCCATGTCGCCCCCAATTCGGTCCAGACTATAGCGCGTTCAGCTTGGCTTGGAAGCGACACAGGTGGCAGCAAACCTGCGTTGGAACGCCGCAATCGATTGCCGCCAGACGACACTCGGAATGCACACGAATTACCCCGCCGCGCTAACGCACGAAGCGCCGTCGCGATGACACGCCGGCGCACCGCAGCGATCAACGGCAAGCGCGCGCCGATCCGGACACGCGACGCGGCGCGGCGAGCGTGCCAAAGCCGCATTCAGCGTTGGCAGTGGCCGCACCACACCGTGGTGCGCTGGCCGATGCTGGCCTGCTTCAGCGGCCGCCCGCAGCGCGGGCAGGGTTCGCCGCCGCGGCCGTAGGCGGCCAGTTCCTGCTCGAAATAGCCCGGCGCGCCGTCGGGGCTGATGAAGTCGCGCAAGGTGGTGCCGCCGCGCTGGATCGCGTAGCCCAGGATCGCCTTGATCGCCCCGGCCAGCTCGGCATAGCGCTCGCGCGAGACCTTGCCGGCCGCGCGCAGCGGCGACACGCCGGCGGCGAACAGCGCTTCGGCGGCGTAGATGTTGCCGACGCCGACCACGACTTTCTGATCCATCAAAAACGTTTTCACCGGCGCCTTGCGCCCGCGGCTGAGCGCGAACAGGTAGTCGCCGTCGAAGTCGTCCGACAGCGGTTCCGGGCCGAGGCCGCGCAGCAATTCATGGGTTTCGCCGGGCGCCTGCCACAGCAGGCAGCCGAACCGGCGCGGGTCGTTGAAGCGCAGCACGCGGTCGTCGTCGAGCAGCAGGTCGACGTGGTCGTGGTCGCGCACCGGGGTGTCGGCCGGCAGCACGCGCAGGCTGCCGGACATGCCCAGGTGCAGCAGGGCGCTGCCGGCGGCGGTGTCGACCAACAGGTACTTGGCGCGCCGGCGCACCGCGTCGATGCGCTGGCCGGGCAGGGTCTCCTCGATCGCCGCCGGGATCGGCCAGCGCAGGTCGGGCCGGCGCAGGATCGCGGTGACGACGTGACGGCCTTCCAGGTGCGGCGCGAGGCCGCGGCGGGTGGTTTCGACTTCAGGCAATTCAGGCATGGTCCCAGCGTACTATCCCGTCCGGGCCGGCGCGCGCAGCGTCGGCGCGAAACGCTTACGTATCCATGCGAAGCGGGAGTCCGCCATGCCGCAGGCCGAAGTCGAGGCAGTCGCCGAGGGAGTCGAATCCGCCGTGCCGCCCGGGACGCCACGAGCGCGGCGCCGGGCTTCGCGCGGCGCGGCGGCCGAAGAGGCCGGGGCGGAAGACGCGCCGGTGCGGCGGGCCGGGGCGCGGACGCCGGCCGGATCCGGGCATGGCGCCACGTCGCGCACTTCCGACCGGCGGCCCGACCTGCGTTCCCACACCGACGCGGCCAAGGCCGCGCGTCCGCCCGGCCAGCGCCTGCGCGCCCATGCCACGCGCGAGATCGACCAAGCCCTCGACGCGCTCGGTTGGGGCGGCAACCGCATCCACGCCGGCGTGCATCTGGCGCGCAAGAACCTGCGCCGCGCCCGCGCCACCCTGGCGTTGGGTGCGGACGGGCTGGGGCCCGGCGCGGCTCTGGTCGACCGCGAACTGCGCGACCTCAACCGCGACCTGTCGCAGCTGCGCGATGCGCACGCGCTAGTCGAGACCCTCGACCGCCTGCTGCGCGGCGAACTCGCGCCCGACGCGCGCCGCCTGCTGGCGCGCGCGCGTCGCGCCGCCGCCGCCGCGCGCGCCGCCGCGGCGCGCCGCGCGCGCGAGGACGATCCCGGCCTGGGCCGTCGCCGCGCGCTGCTGCAGGTGCTGCGCGCCGCGTTGCTGGCGATGCCGTGGGCGCAGCTGCAGCCCGAGCATTGGCGCGCCGCCGTCGCCGCGAGCCTGCGGCGGGTGGCGCGCGCCGGCGAGCGCGCCCGCGCCAGCGGCGGCGACGAGGACTGGCACGACTGGCGCCGGCGCGCGCGGCGGCTGTCGCAGCAACAGCGCGCGCTCAAGAGCGCCGGGCTCGGCGCGGACGCGCCGACGTTCGACAAGCGCCAGATCGAGCGGCTCGGCGAGGCGCAGGACCTGAACCTGCTGCTGGACCATTGCGGCAAGGGCTCGCCGTTCGCCAAGGCCGAGCGCGGCGCGCTCAAGGCGTTCGCGCGCGGCGAACTGGCGGGTGCGCGCGAACGCATTCAAGCGGGGAGCGAGGGACGTTCTCCGGAGTGAGTGCGGTGCGTCGTGGCTGCGTTGGCGCGGCGCGGCTCGCGCCGCTCCTACAAGGGGCGGCCGCGGCTTCGATTGCCGCCCATAGGAGCGGCGCGAGCCGCGACGGCCCCAATCCCCGCGATCCTGAACCGTACAGGCCTCCGTCGCCCGCCTGAACCGCCCGGTCCTGCCCGGTCCGCTGCGGCTTGCCCGTTGGAATTCACGACCCCATCACAGCCTTCGGCCGGCCGTACCGGCGCGAACGGTGGGCCCGGAGTGGCATCATCGGCTATATATACAACTGTCCTTTAATTGCCCCGCCACCCCAACGGCTGCCCAAAGCCATCGCTGCCCCGGAGTTCGCAATGCCCGCGTCCCTGATCGATTTCCTCGCCGGCGGCCTGGTCCAGGCCCGCTTCTGGGAATTGGCCGTGTATTTCCTGGTGGTGACCCAGCTCACCATCTTGTCGGTCACCTTGTACCTGCACCGCTCGATGGCGCACCGCTCGGTCGACTTCCACCCGGTGCTGGCGCACTTCTTCCGCTTCTGGACCTGGCTGACCACCTCGATGATCACCAAGGAGTGGGCGGCGATCCATCGCAAGCACCACGCCAAGTGCGAGACCGAGGAAGACCCGCACAGCCCGCAGTTCAAGGGCATCGACACGGTGATGTGGCGCGGCGTGGAGCTCTACCGCGAGGCCCGCACCGAGCGCGAGGACATCGAGAAGTACGGCAAGGGCTGCCCGGACGACTGGATCGAACGCAAGCTCTACACCCCGTGGGCGACGATGGGCCCGGTAGTGCTGCTGTTCGCCAGCTTCGCCCTGTTCGGTTTCGCCGGCGTGGCGATCTGGGCGCTGCAGATGGTGTGGATCCCGTTCTGGGCCGCCGGCGTGGTCAACGGCCTGGGCCACTGGTGGGGCTACCGCAATTTCGAAACCACCGACACCGCGACCAACCTGACCCCGTGGGGCTTCTGGATCGGCGGCGAGGAACTGCACAACAACCACCACGCGTTCCCGAGCTCGGCCAAGTTCGCCCTGCGCAAGTGGGAGTTCGACATCGGCTGGACCGCGATCCGCGGCCTCGCCGCGCTGCGCCTGGCCAAGGTGCTGCGGGTCGCGCCGACCCTGGACGTGCGTCCGAACATCGCCATGCCCGACGGCGAGACGCTCAAGGCGCTGCTGGCGATCCGCTTCCAGGCCATGACCGACTTCTACCGCAACGTCACCCTGCCGACCCTGCGCGAGGACGCCGGCGACCGCGTGCGCGCGTTGCCGCGGCGGCTGCGCAAGGGCCTGGCCGACGGCGGCCGCTGGCTCGACGACGGCGCCCGCGCGCGCCTGCAGACCTGGGTGGCCGAGCGTCCGCGCATGGCCCAGCTGGCCGATTTCCGCCAGCGCCTGGCGCAGGTGCTGGACGACCGCTCGCACGACGCCCAGGCCACCCTGCAGCGTCTGCACGCCTGGTGCGTGGAAGCCGAGGCCAGCGGCATCCACACCCTGCAGGCGTTCTCCGAACGGCTCAAGGGCTACGCGCTGGCGCCGGTGCGGCACTGACCGCCGCGCGCCGCCGCCAAGCGACACCGACGAACCCGCGCTCCGGCGCGGGTTTGTTTTTGTGCGAACGAGACGCCGGTCCGTCCGCGCGGGCGCGGCGCGGATAGCGTCGTGCGCTTGGGAATCCGGCGCCGCCGTCCGGCCGCGCCGCACACGGAGGTGGCGCATGTCCGCGGATCGACCGTCCAGCCTTCGCTGCCGCCGCTGCGCCCGCGCGCGCCCCGCCTTCCGCTTGAGCCTCCAGGGACGAACCCACCATCCGTGACCGCGCCCGCGCCACGGACCGGCGCCCGCGATCGCACGCGCAAGGAGAGAGCACGATGAAACTGTTCCGCAGCAAGCGCTTCAAATTGCTGGCCCTGTCGGCGCTGTTCGCCGCCGGCCTGGGCTTCGGCGCGGCGCAGGCCGGCGCCACGCAGGAATGCTTCCCCTCCGACAACTGCCCGCACGGCGCCTGGGTCGGCGGCTGCTGCGATCCGGCCTGAACCGCCGGCGCACCGCCGCGGGCCGCTCGCCTCCGCCGCAGGCGCAGGCGCGCGCGCGACGGCCCGGATTCCGCGTCCGGGCCGTCGGCGCCGCTCGCGGCGGCGTTGCCGCGCGGTCCGTCCCGCCCACGCACTTCTCCAGGAGAACGACATGAGTCACCTGCGTACCCGCCGCGCCAGAGCCTTGCTGCTGGCCGTGCTGTTCGCCACCGGCATCGGCTTCGGCGCCGTCCACGCCGATACCAAGTACGCCGAGGGCTGCGCGCCCAAGTCCGGCTGCCAGTTCGGCGGCACCCGCTTCGGCTGCTGCGTCGACGACAGCTGACGCGGCCGCGGCCGGCGCCGCGCGCGCCGGCCGCGCGCGGCGCTTGCCCGCCGCGCCCGCGCGCGGCAGGCTGCGCGCTGGTCCTTTCGCGGATGCGCGCATGCGCCTGCCCACGTTCCGCCCGTCTGCCTTCGCGCGGCTGTCGTCCGCGCTGCTCGCGCTCGCGCTGTGCGCCCTGCCGGCGTCGGCGCAGGAGGTGGCCTCCACCGGCGACTACCTCGCGCGCATGGACGCCGACCGCGACGGCCGGGTGTCGCTGCTGGAATACCAGGACTGGCTCAGCTACGCCTTCGACGCGATGGACGCCAACCGCGACGGCGTCCTCGACGCGTCCGAACAACCGGCCAGCGGCCGCGGTGCGCGCGCGCCGCTGACCCGCGAGGCGCACCGCAAGACCCTGGCCGAACGCTTCGCTCGCCAGGACCGCAATCGCGACGGCTTCCTCGACGCGCGCGAGTTGGCCTCGCCGCCGCAATGACTGCGTGGGTGGCTATCCCCCTGTAGGCGCGGCGCGAGCCGCGACCGCGGGGTAGCCGTTTGCGTCGTATGCGCGGCGTCGCGGTCGCGGCTCGCGCCGCGCCTGCAGGCGTGAACCGCAGCGCGATGCGCGTGCCATCCCACCGCAAGCGCAAGCCGCGTCGCAACGCCCGCATTGCGCAATTGCCGCGCGCGCGATGCGCGTGGTACCTAGTCGCGATGGATTACGCACTGCCCCAGGGCGAACTCGACACCCTGTTCGCCGGACCGCAATCGGTCGGTTCCGAGCAACGCCGCGACCTTGTCGCCCTCATCCTCGAACGCCTGCGCCAGCGCTTCGGCGAACGCCTGCTCGCGGTCGCGCTGTACGGCTCCACCGCGCGCGACAGCGACGGGCCGTATTCGGACCTGGAGCTGTGGGCGGTGCTCGACGACGCCGCGTTCGGCGCCGACTTCGACGAGTCGCTGGAGTGGGTGCACGGCCGCGGCAAGGCCGAGGTCAACCTGATGTCGCGCAGCGCGGTGGAAGCGTTCGCGCGCGAAGTCGACGAGGCCTGGCCGATCAGCCACGGCCAGTTCGTGCACGCGCGCGCGCTGTGGATCGCGCCGGACCACGGCGCGCTGTTCGAGACCTTGCGCTCGTTGGCCGCGCATCCCGACGACGCGGCGGTGGAACGGGCCATGGCCGAGATCGTGGTCGGCGAGCTGTACGAATTGGTCGGCAAGCTGCGCAACCGCTACGCGCGCAAGCCGCTGGCGCTCCTGGCCGGCGAATTCGCCGTGCACCTGGCCTGCCTGGTCGGCCTGGCCGAGCGCCACGTCTACGCCTGCGCCGGCACGATGTTCGACGAAGCCGCCGACCTGCCGGGACCGGACGGCGCGGTGGAGCTGTACCGGCTGGTCGCGCGCGGCGAACTCGGCGATGAAGCGGTGCTGGTCGCGGCGCTGGAGCGGGCCTGGACCGGGGTCGAAGCCTGGGCGCACGAGGTCGCGCTGGTCGAAGCGCTGCAGCGGCGCTGTGTGGCGGGCGAGCGCTGAGGGGCGGGCGGATTCGTCGCGGCGGACAGGACAGCGTCGGGCCTGAAGGCCCTCCCACGACAAGCCCCCGCAGCGAAGGTCCTCCCACAGCGAAGGTCCTCCCATAGCGAAGGTCCTGCTAGAACAACGTCCTCCCAGAACAAGACCTTCCTGGAACAAGGTCGTCCCGCAGCGGCCGAGGCCCCGGGGCTGTTGTGGGAGGGCCTTTCAGGCCCGACGCTTTCGGCTCAGCTCGCCGCGCACCCATCCGCGCTACCCTCGCCCCATGCCGCCCCTGTTCCATCCCTGGCTGCGCGAAGCCCGCCTCGCCGCCCTGCGCGGCGGCGGCTGGCGGCGCTGGCGCGGCGGTCTGGCGATGCTGGCGGCGATCGCCGCGGCCGGCCCGCTGTTGCGCGCGTTCGGCGGCGAAGCCGCCGCCCTGCCGGCCGCCGTGCCGAGACTGATCGCGCAGCTGCCGCTGCCGTTCGCCCTGCTCGCGCTTGCCTGGGCCTACGCCAGCGCCCGCGCGCGCCTGGGCGCGCTCGACGACCGCCTGCGCCACGGCTGGTGGGCGGCCGCGCCGATCGCGCCGGCGCGCATCGCCCGCACCCTGGTCCTGCTCGCCGCGCTCGGCGTCGCGGCGGCGCTGTCGGCGACCGCCGCGTTGCTGCTCGCGCTCGACGGCGACGGCGCGCGCCTGCGCACCGCGTTCGCGGTGCTCGCCGCCGGCCTCGTGCCCGGCGTCGCGTTCGGGCTGGCGGCGGCGCTGCGCCAGCGCCGCCGGCCGGCGCAGCGGGTGCGCGAAGGCGCGCGCGAGCCGCTGTTCGGCCTGCGCTGGCTCGACGACGCGCGCCTGCCGCACCTGAGCGACTGGCAGCGGCGCGAGGCGCTGCTGCGTTGGCGCCGCGGCGGCCACGCCTGGATGATCGGCGCAGTGCTGATGGCGCTGCCGGGCTCGACCGCGCTGGCCAGCGGCGCCGGCGTGTTGCTGATCGCCACCGCGCTGGCCTGGTTCAGCCTGCTCGCGCAGGCCTGCGCCGCGGCGAGCGTCGCCGCCGCGCGCGCGCTGGCGGCCTTGCCGGTGCCGCGCCGCGGTTTCGCCCGCGCGGCCTGGCGCTATCCGGCCTTCGCGTTCGCCTGCGCCTGCGCGCTGGCGGCGCTGGGCGCGGGCCTGCTCGGTCTGGGCTGGCGCGCCGCGCCGGCGTGGCTGGTCGCCGTCGCGCTGCTGTGTCTGCCGGCATTGGCGGCCCTGCGCGCGGGGGCGCGCCGATGAGTCCAGTCCTGGAACTGCAAGGCCTGCACCACCGCTACGACCAGCACGCGGTGCTGCACGGCATCGACCTGGCCCTGGCGCCGGGCGATTTCGCCGCGCTGATCGGCCCCAACGGTTCGGGCAAGACCACCTTGCTGCACTGCCTGGCCGGCCTGTTGCGGGCGAGCGCGGGACGGGTGCTGATCGGCGGCCACGACCTCGACCGCGACCCGCTCGCGGCCAAGCGCGCGCTCGGCTTCGCGGTCGATCCGGCGCGGCTGCCGCCGCTGCTGAGCGGCCGCGAATGCCTGCGCCTGTTCGCCGGCGCGCGCGGCCTGGACGCGATACCCGAACCGACCCTGGCGCTGTGCGCGACGCTGTCGCTGCAGCCGATGCTCGACCGCCGCATCGGCCAGTACTCGCTGGGCACGCGGCAGAAACTGGCGATCGCGCTGGGCCTGCTCGGCGAACCGCCGCTGCTGGTGCTGGACGAACCGCTCAACGGCCTGGACCCGCTCAGCGCCTACGCGCTCAAGCGCCACCTGCAGGAGCTGGCGCGCGAACGCGGGGTGGCGGTGTTGCTGGCCACGCATTCGCTGGACGTGGCCGAGCGCTTCATCACCCGCGCCGCGCTGCTGGTCGAAGGACGCTTGCGGCGGCAGTGGGGCGCGGGCGAACTCGATGCGATCCGCGCCGACCCAGCGCGCTCGCTGGAGCAATCGATGGTGCAGGCGCTGGCGGGCGATTGAGATGCCAGGCGACGTGAGCTCCTTGTAGGAGCGGCGCAAGCCGCGACCGCGACACTGCGCTTGCGGCGCCACCGGCCATTGCCTGCGGAACCTACGACCGTGACTTCCGGTTTGCGTCGTATGCGCAGTGTCGCGGTCGCGGCTCGCGCCGCTCCTACAGGGGTTTCCCGCCGTTCGCGGCGGCGCTTGCGGTTCGTTTCGCCGCATTCGCCTGATACCATGCCGGCGTTCGCAGAAGAGAGGCGCCGGCTCCGGCCGCCGCCCGCCGAAGGCGCAGGCTCCCATAATCGCTCAGGCCCGGTCCGCCGACCGGAACACTGCAACGACATCGCCGATCTGGAGAGAGGCCGCTTCGACGGCCCACCGAAGGGGCAAGCGGCCCGGCCATGCCGGCGCCGCGCAAACTCTCAGGTAAAAGGACAGCGGGAGCGGCGCCGCGGCCGAGGCTGCGGAAACCGATGCGCATCGCTGCGCGCGCTCCGGCGCGCGCGGTCCCGCCGTCCGCCTGCGTCCGCTCCGCGGCGCGGCGTCCGCGCGCATCCGTCTCCGTCGCCGCCGCGGTTTCCCGATCCTCGCCGGAGACCCGCCCGTGTTGCTGCAGATCATCTACCTCATCGCCATCAGCGCCGAAGCCATGACCGGCGCGCTCGCCGCCGGCCGCCGGCGCATGGACTTGTTCGGCGTGGTCATCATCGCCTGCGTCACCGCGCTCGGCGGCGGCTCGCTGCGCGACATCGTGCTCGGCCACTATCCGCTGGGCTGGGTGCGCCATCCCGAGTACCTGGGCTACACCGTCGGCGCCGCGTTCGCGGCGACGTTCCTGGCGAAGAAATTGCACTATTTACGCCGTACCTTCCTGTGGCTGGACGCGCTGGGCCTGATCGCGTTCACCCTGATCGGCTGCGCGGTCGCGCGCGAAGCCGGCCACCAGCCGGCGATCGTGGTCGTCGCCGGCATGCTCACCGGCGCGTTCGGCGGCGTGTTGCGCGACGTGCTGTGCAACGAGATTCCGCTGGTGTTCCAGCGCGAACTGTACGCGGTGATCTCGCTGCTGACCGGCATGGCGTATCTGGGGTTGCTGCGCCTGGGCGTGGCCGAGAACGTCGCGGTGCTGGCCTGCCTCGGCGGCGGCTTCGCGGTGCGCCTGCTGGCGATCCGCTACGAATGGGAAATGCCGAAGTTCGTCTACCAGTGACTCATTCGGCCAGCGCCTGAGCGACGCGTTCGCGCAGCGCCGGCACCAGTTCGCGCTCGAACAACGGGTTGCGCTTGAGCCACAGGTTGTTGCGCGGGCTCGGGTGCGGCAGCGCGAGCAGGCGCGGCCAACGCTCGCGCCAGGCCATGACCGCTTCGGTCAACGAAGCGGCATCCGGCAGGTGCCAGGCTTGCGCGTACTGGCCGATGGCCAGGGTCAGCCGCAGCTCGCGCAGATGCGGCGACAGCTTCGCCTGCCACGCCGGCGCGCATTCGGGCCGCGGCGGCAGGTCGCCGGACTTGCCCTTGCCGGGATAGCAGAACCCCATCGGCACGATCGCCACGCGCGCGGCGTCGTAGAAGGTGGCGCGATCCAGCCCCAGCCAATCGCGCAAGCGCTCGCCGCTGGCGTCGTCGAACGGAATCCCGGATTCGTGCACCTTGCGTCCCGGCGCTTGCCCCGCGATCAACAGCCGCGAGGTGGCGCTGGCCTGCAGCACCGGCCGCACGCCGTGCGGCAGATGCGCGGCGCACAGGGTGCAGGCGCGGATGTCGCGCAGCAGGGTGGGGAGGGGCTGCATCGGCTTATGGTAGTTCGGGTTCGCGATTCGTTTCTTCGCGCTCTTCATCCCCGCCTTCGCGGGGGTGACGGTAGGTGGGGCGCGGTGGCTCGTAGCCGGTCCCGATTCCCGATTCCCCAAAAAACTGCGCCGGCCCGAAGGCCGGCGCAGTGATGCGAAGCGAAAACCGTCACTCGGTGATATCGCGATCCTTCGTCTCCGGCAGGAACAGCGCGCCGATCACCACCGTGAACGCCGCCACCACCACCGGATACCACAGGCCGCTGTAGATGTTGCCGGTGGCCGCGACGATCGCGAACGCGGTGAACGGCAGGAAGCCGCCGAACCAGCCGTTGCCGATGTGGTACGGCAGCGACATCGAGGTGTAGCGGATGCGGGTCGGGAACAGTTCCACCAACCATGCCGCGATCGGGCCGTAGACCATCGTCACCAACAGCACCAGGAAGGTCAGCAGCGCGATCACCATCGGCTTGTTCATCTGCGCCGGGTCGGCCTTGGCCGGGTAGCTGGCGGCGGCCAGCGCGTCGGTCAACTGCTTGCCGAAGGCTTCGGACTGGCTCTTGAACGCGGCGCTGTCGAGCGCTTCGCCCTCGAAGCTGGTCAGGACGGTGCCGCCGATGCTGACCGTGGCGACGCTGCCGGCCGCGCCGGGCGCGTTCTGGTACGGAATGCCCTTCTTCGCCAGCGCCGACTTGATCACGTCGCAGGACTGCTTGAACGTGGCCTTGCCGACCGGGTCGAACTGGAACGCGCAGCGCGCCGGATCGGCGGTGACGGTGACCGGCGAGGCGGCGACCGCGGCTTCCAGCGCCGGATTGACGTTGTGGGTGAGCGCCTTGAACACCGGGAAATAGGTCACCACCGCGATCAGGCAGCCGCCGAGCACGATCACCTTGCGTCCGATCTTGTCCGACAGCCAGCCGAAGAAGATGAAGCCGCCGGTCGCCAGCGCCAGCGCGATGGCGATGAAGATGTCGGCCTGGTTGGGGTCCATGCCGAGCGTCTTGGTCAGGAAGAACAGCGAGTAGAACTGGCCGCCGTACCACACCACCGCCTGGCCGGCGGTCGCGCCGAGCAGGGCCAGCAACGCGATCTTGCCGTTCTTGGAGAAGAAGCTCTCGGTGATCGGCGCCTTGGAGGTCTTGCCTTCGGCCTTCATCTGCTGGAACAGCGGCGACTCGGCCAGCTGCATGCGGATCCACACCGACACGCCGAGCAGGATCACCGAGACCCAGAACGGAATGCGCCAGCCCCAGGCTTCGAACGCGTCCTTGCCCAGGTAATTGCGGCAGCCCCAGATCACCAGCAGCGACAGGAACAGGCCGATGGTCGCGGTGGTCTGGATGAAGCTGGTGTACAGGCCGCGCTTGCCGTTGGGCGCGTGCTCGGCCACGTAGGTCGCCGCGCCGCCGTACTCGCCGCCCAGGGCCAGGCCCTGCAGCAGGCGCAGCACGATCAGGATGATCGGCGCGAGGATGCCCAGCGTCGCGTAACTGGGCAGGATGCCGACCAGGAACGTCGACAGGCCCATCAGCACGATGGTGACCAGGAAGGTGTACTTGCGCCCGATCATGTCGCCGAGGCGGCCGAACACCAGCGCGCCGAACGGCCGCACCGCGAAGCCGGCGGCGAACGCGAGCAGGGCGAAGATGAACTGGCTGGTCTCGTTGAGGCCGCCGAAGAACTGCTTGCCGATGATCACGGCGAGCGAGCCGTACAGATAGAAGTCGTACCACTCGAACACGGTGCCGAGGCTGGAGGCGAAGATCACCTTGCGGTGGTCCTTGGTGAGCGGCGCCGAATGCGCGCCGGCGGTGGTGCTGGACATGGGCTGTTCCCCCGAACAGTGGATGGAAGCGGGTTGTGGCCCGCCGGGGCGTTTTGTTTTCGTCTTGCCGCGCGGCGTCGTACCGACCGCGTCGAATCCTTCATCCCGTCATCCTCGCGAACGCGGGGATCCAGGGCATTTCGTGCGAGAACGCTGGAGGTTCCTGGACTCCCGCCTGCGCGGGGACGACGATTCCGGGGCGACGCGGTCGCCGCCCCGGCATGGCTTCGATCAGAAGCTGTACTTCACATGCGTCTGCAAGCGATTGAGCTCGCCCTTCTCGCCGGTCTCGATCTCGCGCTGGCCCCAGATGTACTCCGCGCCGATGTCGAGCTTCGGGATCGGGGTGTAGATCAGGTTGACGTGCGCGGACTGCGCCGACTTGGTGATGCCCAATCCGGTCAGCGCGGTCTGGTTGTCGTACTGCGCCCGCGAATAGAACAGGTTGCCGCGCAGCTTCGGGCTGAACACGTGGCGCCAGCCGACGAAGCCGGCGACCAGGTCGATGTTCTCCAGGTCGCCGGTGGCGTCGAGCACCGCGTCGTTGTTGAGCGCCAGGCCGACGTAGCGGCCGATGCCGCTGCCGGCGGTGACCATGTAGCGCAAGTCGTCGCTGGCGCCGACGTTCCACTTGCCCGACACGCTCAGGCCGTAGCCGGTGGTGCTGTCGTTGATCCGGCCGGACTGGTACTTGAGCTGCCGCGCCAGCGCGCCGACGCTGAAGTGGCCCCAGTCGCCCTTGGCGGTGTAGCGCGCGGTCACGTCGGGCACCGCGCCGTCGTCGCCGGCGACCTGGGCCATGTTGCCGCGGAACGGCGTGTACACCGTCTCCGGATTCTCGACCGAGAACGACCACGGCCCGCTGGTGTAACGCAACTGCGCCTGGCGCACGAACACCGTGCCCTCGGTCGGGCCGAGGAAGTCGACCGTGTCCGGCAGCGCGTTGGCGTCCTGGAAGTTCGACCAGGTCTGGCCGGCCAGCCACTTGTTCCAGGTCACGTAAGCGTGGCGCAGGGTCAGCGCGTAGGTGTTGGTGGCGACCTCGTTGCCGGTGAACGCGGTCGAGCCGCCGCCGAACAGATCGAATTCCAGGTAACCCTTGAGCTTGTCGCCGCTGTCCAGGTCGGTGTCGGCGGCGAACCAGAAGCGCGAGAAGTTCGCGCCCATGTCGGTGTCGCTGCCGCCCTCGCGGGTGGCCTTGGCGCCGACCGGGATCGCCTTGGGCACGTAGAACAGGCGGCCGACCGAACCGTCGGCGATGTCGCCGGCGTCGGTCGAGGTCACCGACGCGTCGAGCTTGATGAAGCCGCCGTAGCTGAAACGCGTGCCCGGATTGGCCGAGGGACTGATGGTGGTGGCCTGGATCGGATTCTTGACCGCCGGCGCCGGCGCCGGCGTCGCCGCGATCGCGGGCGCCGCGGCCTGTGCGGCCCTGACCTCGGTGACCTGGGTCTGCACTTGCTGCTGCGAGACCAGTTGCTGGACCATGCGCTCCAGTTCGGCCACGCGCGCTTCGAGTTGCTGTTCCTTGGCGGTCTGGGCCAGGACGTGGCCCGGCAGCATCAGCGCCAGCAGCACGCAGGACGCCAGCAGCGAGCGGCCGCGCCCGGCGTGATTTGCAGCGCGCGCCCCCGCGCCGCATGTGAGCAGGCTAGACAACATCGTGATTCCCTCCCGAGGAATGCCGTCCGGAACGAACGGCCGCGGCCAGCCTGCGCGCCGCGGCGGCGGCGCCACCATTCGCCATTGGTCGAAAAAAGACGCCTGTCTGCGCGGCTTACGACCATCGTCTAAGAGCGCGGCGCTGCGTGGGATGTTGCGCTGCGGCACACTGAGGGCAGGTCGGGCGAGGCCGGACGCGGCGTCCGTCCGCTATCCTCTTCGGTCCCGCGTTCCACCCCTCGCGTCGTCCCCACGCAGCCACGGCATCTCGCACGGAGCCCCCATGAGCAACCCCGCCAGCGTCCATCCCGTCGATCCGGCCTTCGCCGCGAACTCGCGCTACACGCGCGAGGAGTACGAGCGCCAGTACGCCGAGTCGGTGCGCGACCCGGACGCGTTCTGGGGCCGCGTCGCCGAGCGCCTGGACTGGTTCAAGCCGCCGACCAAGATCAAGAACGTCAGCTACGACCTCGGCGATTTCCGCATCAAGTGGTACGAGGACGGCGAACTCAACGTCAGCGTCAACTGCCTCGACCGCCACCTCGCCGCGCGCGGCGACAAGACCGCGCTGTTGTTCGAGCGCGACGATCCGAACCAGCCGGCCGAGCGCATCACCTATCGCGACCTGCACGCGCGCGTGTGCCGCCTGGCCAATGCGCTGCGCAACCTCGGCGTCGGCAAGGGCGACCGCGTCACCATCTACCTGCCGATGATTCCCGAGGCGGTGGTGGCGATGCTGGCCTGCGCGCGCATCGGCGCGATCCACACCGTGGTGTTCGGCGGCTTCGCCCCGAACTCCATCGCCGACCGCATCGCCGACAGCGCCAGCAAGTTGGTGATCACCTCCGACGAAGGCCTGCGCGGCGGCAAGAAGATCGCGCTCAAGGCCAACGTCGACGCCGCGCTGAAGCTGCCGGGCACCAACTCGGTCGAAACCGTGATCGTGGTGCGCCACACCGGCGCCGCGGTCGACATGCAGATGCCGCGCGACCGCTGGTACGACGCGGTGGTCGAAGGCCAGCCGGACGAGTGCGAGCCCGAGCGCATGAACGCCGAAGACCCGTTGTTCATCCTCTACACCTCCGGCAGCACCGGCAAGCCCAAGGGCGTGCTGCACACCAGCGCCGGCTATCTGGTCTATGCCGCCTTCACTCACGAAGCGGTGTTCGACCTGCGCGAGGACGACGTCTACTGGTGCACCGCCGACGTCGGCTGGGTCACCGGCCACAGCTACATCGTCTACGGCCCGCTCGCCAACGGCGCCACCGCGCTGGTGTTCGAGGGCGTGCCGAACTATCCCGACGTGTCGCGCTTCTGGAACGTCATCGACAAACACCAGGTCACGATCTTCTACACCGCGCCGACCGCGATCCGCGCGCTGATGCGCGACGGCGAGGAGCCGGTCAAGAAGACTTCGCGGCAATCGCTGCGCCTGCTCGGCACGGTCGGCGAGCCGATCAATCCCGAAGCCTGGCGCTGGTACTACGATGTGGTCGGCGATGGCCGTTGTCCGATCGTCGACACGTGGTGGCAGACCGAGACCGGCGGCATCCTGATCACCCCGCTGGCCGGCGCCATCGACCTCAAGCCCGGTTCGGCGAGCAAGCCGTTCTTCGGCGTGCAGCCGGCGCTGGTCGACGCCAACGGCCAGGTGCTGGACGGCGAGGCCGAGGGCAACCTGGTGCTGACCGCGTCGTGGCCGGGGCAGATGCGCACGGTCTACGGCGACCACCAGCGCTTCATCGAGACCTACTTCAAGACCTATCCGGGCAACTACTTCACCGGCGACGGCTGCCGCCGCGACGCCGACGGCTATTACTGGATCACCGGCCGCGTCGACGACGTCATCAACGTCAGCGGCCATCGCATCGGCACCGCCGAGGTCGAGAGCGCGCTGGTGCTGCACCCGAAGGTGGCCGAAGCGGCCGTGGTCGGCTTCCCGCACGAGCTCAAGGGCCAGGGCATCTACGCCTACGTGACCCTGATCGCCGGCGAGGCGCCGAGCGAGGAACTGCGCAAGGAACTGGTCGCGTGGGTGCGCAAGGAGATCGGCCCGATCGCCACGCCCGACCACCTGCAATGGGCGCCGGGCCTGCCGAAGACCCGCTCGGGCAAGATCATGCGCCGGATCCTGCGCAAGATCGCCGAGAATGCGCCGGATCAGCTGGGCGACACCTCGACCCTGGCCGATCCGTCGGTGGTGGAAAGCCTGGTCAACGAGCGGCTCGGCAAGTAAGCCGGCCGCGCGCGCGGTCGGGGCGATCCCCGCCGCGCGTGCGCGTCGCGGCCGCGGAGGCGTCGCGACCTCGGGTTTGCGCTGCGAATCCGAAGTTCGCGGTCGCGGCTTGCGCCGCTCCTACAGGCAGCCCAGGTAGGAGCGGCGCGAGCCGCGAGCGCGCCGCCACGCCAACGGCGCCATCTGAACGCCGCCGCTGAACCCCACGCACCCACCCGCGTTCTGCGACGCGGTTCCGTCCCGCGTGCGCCCGGCGCCGCCCACCTTCACCCATCGTCCAATAGCCGGCGGCGCCCCGCCTGGACGTAAGATCGTCCCATCCCGTCGTCCGCAGCGGACCCACCCACGAGGCCGCCCCATGCCCACCTTGCTGATCGCCGACGACCATCCGCTGTTCCGCGAAGCCCTGCGCGGCGCGGTCGCGCGGGTGCTGCCGGATGCGGCCCTGCGCGAGGCCGACAGCGTCGACGCGCTGTACGCCCTGGTCGAGGCCGAATCCGACGCCGACCTGCTCCTGCTCGACCTGAACATGCCCGGCGCGCAGGGCTTCAGCGCGCTTGTGCACCTGCGCGCGCTGCACCCGCAGTTGCCGATCGTGGTGGTGTCCGCGCGCGAGGAGCCGTCGACGATGCGGCGCGCGCTCGACCACGGCGCGGTCGGCTTCATTCCCAAGTCCGCCGACGCGGCCACGCTCGGCGAAGCCATCACCACCGTGCTCGACGGCGACCGCTGGGCGCCGCCGGCCGCGGTCGCCGCGCCGGCCGCCAACGCCGACGAACACGAAGCCGCGCAGCGCCTGCGCGAACTCACCCCGCAACAGTTCCGGGTGCTGCAGATGCTCGGCGCGGGTTTGCTCAACAAGCAGATCGGCTACGAACTGGGCGTCTCGGAAGCCACGGTCAAGGCCCACGTGACCGCGATCCTGCGCAAGCTCGGCGCCAACAACCGCACCCAGGCGGTGCTGATCGCCGGACGCCTGGCGCTGGACCCCGGCGCGATCGTGCCGCCGCCGGAAGAGGCGGAGTAAAACCGGCGATCCCGGCTGTTGTGGGAGTGCTGTTGTGGGAGGGCCTTCAGGCCCGATGCCTTCCGCTCGGATCGCCGCGACCTGAAACAAGAGCATGGGGCCTGAAGGCCCTCCCACAACGGCCGCCGCGGAGCGGCTCAATCCGAACGATCGCGACCCAGCCCCAGCTCGCGCATCGCCGCCGCATACGCGCGATCGATCTGCATCAACCGCCACTGCGCCTGCCGCCGCGCCCGCGCGCCCAGGTGGGCGACGCGCTCGGGCACATGCGCTTCGCGCGTGGCCCGGTGCGCGGCCTCGATGCCGGCGCGGTCGGCGTCGGCAGTCACGCCCAGCACTTCGTGCCAAGGCGGATCGGCCTCGAACGGCGACTCGCCGGGTGCGGCCGGTTCGCTGCCGCGGCGGCGTCGCAGCCAGACAGCGGCGGCGACACCGCAGGCCAATGCGCCGCCGATGATGGCGATCCACAGCTCGATGGATTGCATCGCGATCGCTCAGTCCTCGCCTTCGCGCGGGAGAACGCCCGACAGGTCTTCGTCCATGCGCAGGAACCCGCGCAGCCCGGGCGCGACCTGCGCGCCGTGGGCGAGCAGTTTCTCGCGCATCAGCAGATACAGGCGGTTCTTGTCCGCGCCTCGCCAGTAGGAATACGACAACACGCTTTCGCGCAGCTCGGGCGTGCGCAGCGACAGGGAGCGGGCATCGCCCGCGGCGGCGACGATGTCGCGCCAGGCGATGCGCACGCGCTTGTGCAAGCGGATCACGGTGAGGCCGTCCTCGTCGCCCTCCAGGGTGACGGCGGTCAACATCAGCGCCGCCCCGGAGCCGCCGAACAACATGGTCGTCACGGCCACGCCGATCCACACGCGCTGGTAAGCGGCGATCGCGGCCAGCACGACGGCGCCTGCGCAGGCGAAGGCGCCGAAGCCGAACAGCCAGGGCGTGCCGACGGTGCAGCGGCGAGGTTTGGATGGGGTGGGCGGCATGACCGGCCGATCCTTGGCAGCGCGTAAGCGGGAGCGTCATCCTAGCCCACCGGCTCGCCTCGCCGCAGGCCCCGTCCGGGGCGGGCAGCGAGGGAGTGGACGCCGGCGCTTGAGGTCCTTGCGGTCGATTCGTCGCGATCCGTCGCAACGCGAAGTGGCCAGGCATCCGGAGCTTATGGTGTCGGCGACGCGGGCCGATCTCAAGCCGAAACGCGCACGAAAAACCGCCTCGTTCAGCGGAAAAAGTTAACGATTCAGGCTCGCGGACGGGAACCGGCGCTTGAGCGGCTCGCGCGGCGAAGCGAGGATGCGCAGGCGTCTTCCTCGTTCATCTTTTTGCGAGCGCTTGCATGGCCATCATTCGCGTTCCCAGCCCGATCTGCGCCGCGCTCGTCGCGTGCGTCCTCGCCAGCGGCCCGGCACCTGCGGCCGGGCGCGCCGCCGCCGCGCCGCGCGCGGGGTTCGTCGCCTTGTTCGATGGCCGCAGCACCCAGGGCTGGCACCTGTACGGCCGGCGCGGCGAGCCGGTCGCCGGCTGGAGCGTGCGCGACGGCGCGCTGGTGCGCAGCGGCGCCGGCGGCGACCTGGTCGGCGACGCGCAGTTCGGCGATTTCGAACTGCGCCTGGAATGGAAGATCGCGCCCGGCGGCAACAGCGGCGTGTTCTACCGCGTGCGCGAGAACGACGAACCGGTCTACCACGGCGCGCTCGAATACCAGGTGCTCGACGACCGCCGCCATCCCGACGCGCGCAACGGCGCCGACCGCCTCGCCGGCGCGCTGTACGGCCTGTATCCGCCGGCGCGCGCGGCGGCCAGGCCGGCCGGGCAATGGAACGCCGCGCGCATCGTCGCGCGCGGCGACCGCGTCGAGCATTGGTTGAACGGCGTGCGCGTGGCCGCGTTCGAGATCGGCTCGCGGGACTGGAACGCGCGGCTCGCGCGCAGCAAGTTCAAGGACTGGCCCGGTTTCGCCGGCGCCCGTCGCGGCGCGATCGCGTTGCAGGACCACGGCGACGAAGTGGCCTATCGCCGCATCGAGATCCGCGCGCTGGATCGCTGAGGCCGAACGTCGAATCGGCCGCGTCGCGCCGGCCGGATCGCGGCCTCACGCCGCCGGCCGCTGCGCCGCCAGGAACGCGCGCAGCGACGCCGGCTTGATCGGCTTGGTCAGCACCCGGCAGCCGCGTTCGCGCGCGGCGTGCTTGAGCGCGTCGCTGCCGTCGCCGGTCAGCAGCGCCGCCGGCAGTTCGCGGCCGAGGCGCGCGCGCAGGGCGTCGATGGCGGCGAGGCCGTCGAGGCGGTCGTGCAGGTGGTAGTCCACCAGCGCCACGTCGGGCGCTTCGTCGAGCAGCGCCAGCGCGTCGTCGACCGTGGCCGCGAGCAGCGCGGCGGCGCCCCAGCGGTCGAGCAGGGCGCGCATGCCGTCGAGGATCTCGCGGTCGTTGTCGATGCACAGCACGCGCAGGCCGGCCAGCGAATCGGCCAATCCGGCGTGCGCGGCGTCGGCCGCGACCGGTTCGCGCGGCGGCTGCCCGCACGGCACGCCGATCGAGAACACGCTGCCGCGGCCGATCTGCGAGCGCACCCGCAGCGGGTGGTCGAGGGTGCGGGCGATGCGCTGGCAGATCGACAGGCCCAGGCCGAGGCCGCGCTCGCCGCCGCTGCCGGGTTGGTCGAAGCGGCGGAACTCGTCGAAGATCTGGTCCAGGTGGTGTTCGGGAATGCCGGGGCCGGTGTCCCAGACCTGCAGCTCGATCCGGTTCACGTGCGGCCGCGCGCGCGCCGCCAGCAGCACGCCGCCCTCGCGGGTGTAGCGCAGCGCGTTGGCGAGGAAGTTCTGCAGCGCGCGGCGCAGCAGGCGGCGGTCGCTGCGCACCGGCATCGCCCCCAGCGGCGCGCGCACCCGCAGTTCCAGGCCGCGGCCGCCGGCGCTGGGCGCGTATTGCGCGGCCAGTTCGCGCAGCAGTTCGCCGGCGTCGAAGTCGCTCGGCTCCGGACGCAGCGCGCCGGCGTCCAGGCGCGAGATATCGAGCAGGCCGTCGAGCAGGTCCTCGGCCGCGCGCAGCGAGGCGTCCACGCGCTCGGCCAGGCGCCGCTGCTCGTCGAAGCTGTCGCTCTCGCGCAGCGCGGTGGTGAACAGGCGCGCGGCGTTGAGCGGCTGCAGCACGTCGTGGCTGACCGCGGCCAGGAAGCGGGTCTTGGACTGCTGCGCCGATTCGGCCTCCTGGGTGCGCTGCTCCACGCGCTGCTCCAGGTTCTCGTTGGCCTCGCGCAGCGCCTGTTCGACGCGCTTGTAGTCGGTGACGTCGCTGTAGCTGGTGACGTAGCCGCCGCCGACCAGCGGCCGGCCGACCATCTCGATCACCTGCCCGTTCGGGCGCACGCGTTCGAACACGTGCGGCGCGCCGGCGCGCAGGTGGGCCAGGCGCCGGCGCACCAGTTCGTCGATGCTGGCCTCGTCGAGCCGGCCCGGGCCCATCTCGCCGCGTTCGGCGTTCCAGCGCAGCAGGTCGGCGACCGGCCGGCCGACGTAGAGCATGCCGTCTGGGTAATCGAACAGTTCCTGATAGCGCCGGTTCCACGCCACCAGCCGCATCTGCGGATCGACCACGCTGACGCCCTGGCTGATGTTCTCCATCGTGGTCGACAGCACCTGCCGGTTGAAGCGCAGCTCCTGGTTGGCCTCGTCGAGCAGCGCGACCACTTCGCCCAGCTCCATGCCCGAGCCGCGCAGCGCGCTGGTCAGGGTCAGGCGCGCGGAGGCCGCGCCGATCGCCGCGGCCAGCAGGCGCTCGGTGAACTGGGCCAGGGCGCGGTCGGCCGGTTGCTCGGGCTGCCATTCGCGGCCCAACTGGCGCGCGTAGTCCTCGAACGCGCGGCGCGCGTGGCGCTCGCCGACGATGCGTTCGGCCAGCGCCAGCAGTTCGCCGCCGCGCACGCTGCCGGCCCAGCCGCCGGGGCCGAGCGCGGGGCGGCGCACGTACGGGTCGAGGAACGGCGCGGCCAGCAGTTGTTCCTGCAGGCGCGGACGCTGGCGCGCGGACACGAACAGGAAGGTGCCGACATTGAACAGCAGCGACCAGAACGTGCCGTGGGTCAGCGGGTCCCAGCCGAGCAGCCCGAACAACTGCTCCGGACGCAGCCAGTCGATCGCGAGCGGGCCGGTGTCGAGCCAGCGCTCATCGATCCAGCCGATCCGGCTCAGCGCCGGCAGCAGCAGGGTGTAGGCCCACACCACGGTGCCTGCGAGCAGGCCGGACAGCGCGCCGGAGCGGCTGGCGCCGCGCCAGTACAGGCCGCCGATCAGCGCCGGGGCGAACTGCGCGACCGCGGCGAACGCGAGCAGGCCGTGCTGGGCGAGCCCGTTCGCGCCGAGCGAGGCGCGGTGGTAGCCGTAGGCCATCAGCGCCAGCAGCACGATGGTGACCCGGCGCACCCACAGCACCTGGCGGTCGATGCCCGGGCTTTGGTGCGGCGCTTCGTGCAGCAGGCCGCTGCGCAGCAGCAGCGGCATCACCAGGTCGTTGCTGACCATGGTCGACAGCGCCACCGACGACACGATCACCATGCCGGTGGCGGCGGAGAAGCCGCCGATGTAGACCATCAGCGCCAGCGCCTGTTGGTCCAGCTGCAGCGGCAGCGCCAGCACGTAGGTGTCCGGCGAGACGCCGGTGCCGCCGAGCACGGCCTGCCCGGCCAGGGTGATCGGCACCACCAGCAGGCTGATCAGCGCCAGATAGCCGCCGAACAGCCAGCGCGCGGGGCGCAGGTCGTTGGGGTCCTGGCACTCGACCACGGCGACGTGGAACTGGCGCGGCAGGCAGACGATGGCGGCGAACGCGAGCAGGGTCTGGGTGATGAAGCCGTCGGGCAGGCCCGGCTGCATGACCACGCGCGCGGCCTGCTGCATGCGCGCGCCGTAGTCGCCCAGGCCCGGCAGATGGACCAGGGCGAACACGCCGATGGCGACGAAGGCGATCAGCTTGACCAGCGATTCCAGCGCCACCGCCAGGACCATGCCGTGGTGGTGCTCGGTGGCGTCGACCCGGCGGGTGCCGAACAGGATCGCGAACACCGCCAGCATCATCGCCACGTAGAACGCCGGATCGGCGAGCAGGCCGGCGTCGGCGGGCACCCCGGCCAGCACCTGCACGCTCATCGCCACCGCCTTGAACTGCAGCGCGACGTACGGCACGGCCGCGGTCAGCGCGACCGCCGCGACCAGCGCGGCCAGGCCCGGTGCGCGGCCGTAGCGCGAGGACAGGAAGTCGGCGATGGAGACGATGCGGTGTTCGCCGGAGATCAGCACCAGGCGTTCGAGGATGCGCCAGCCGAAGGCCAGCATCAGCAGCGGGCCGAGGTAGATCGGCAGGAAGCCCAGGCCGGTGCGCGCGGCGGTGCCGACCGCGCCGTAGAAGGTCCACGACGAGCAGTACACCGCCAGCGCCAGCGAATACACGGCCGTGCGCAGCCAGCGCGCGCGCGGCGAACGCTCGCGCTGGTCGCCGTAATAGGCGACCGCGAACAGCAGGCCGACGTAGCCGGCCGAAACCAGCAGCAGGATCCAGCCGGGGATCAAGGGCGCGGGTGCCGGGGTGGTGAGGTCGGTCGAGTGTACGGCTTCGGTGACGAGGGCGGGCCGGGGGAGGGGATGCGACTTTGGCCGCAGCGCTGTCGGTGCGGTGCGGTGGTTGGGCGCATCGAAACGTCGGGCGAACCGGGGGTTGGCGAACCGGGCGGAAAGCGTCGGGTCTGAAGGCCCTCCCACGATCGCCGGCGCTCCTGCGAGAACGTCATTCCACAACCGCTGGCGCTCCTGCCAGGACGTCATCCCCGCGAAGGCGGGGATCCAGGGCTTCATCGCGACATGGCGCTGAAGTCTCTGGATCCCCGCTTTCGCGGGGATGACGGCAAAGGCGCCGTCGCGCTGTCGCGCAAACGATTTCCAATAACCCGAATCCCGAATCCCGAATCCCGACTCCCGACTCCCGACTCCCGACTCCCGACTCCGACTCCGACTCCGACTCCGACTCCGAACCCCCATTCCCACCCACTCAAGCATTGCTGTCCTGCCGCAACGCGCACCCCTTCACCCGCAACGCCCTGAACGCCCTCCACCCGCGCCACAGTCGCGCTGAGCGGCCTATCAAGGTTCCGCCACGCACCGCCGTCGGCGCGCCGCGGACTCCACTGCGATCACGGTTTGCCCCGACGGCATTTGCCAAGGTCGCCCGCGCACGGCAGGGCCTCTTGCCGTGCGCCACCTCAACAACCGCCCCGGCGCCAGCACTCGCCACGCCGTCCGCCGCGCTTGTCGCGCGGCGCGGCGGCGCGCGCCTGTCCGCTTCATCGCCTCGTGTCGTGTTCGCGCCGCCACATCCCAGGAGGGACCAGCGAATGAACCACGCAATGCCCAAACTGCTCGCGCCCGCGCTGCTTGCCAGCGCACTGTGCCTGTCGCTGTCGGCCGCCGCGCAGACCGCGCCCGGCGCGTCGGCGCCGATCAAGATCGCCGACGTGCGCGCCGCCGACCTGCAACTGGGCGCGCAGCCCGGCCGGGTCGGCCGCGCCGGCGTCGACGCGGGCGCCAAGGCGGTGGAAATCCGCACGCCCGACGCGTCCTTCATCAAGGTGCACTTCGAACACTTCTCGCTGCCGGCGGGCGTGACCCTGGAAGTCGCCAGCCCCGACGGCCGCGAGGTCTACCGCTACAGCGCCGATCACCGCGACGGCCACACCGTCGCGGCCGATCTCGGCGAAGACGGCAAGACCCGCTTCTCGGCGATGTCGATCTCCGGACCGGTCGCGGTGCTGCGCCTGGTCGGCAGCGCGCGCGAGCCGTGGCGCAAGGATCACGGGGTCAAGGTCTCGCGCTATCTGGAAGGCTATCCGGAGGACATGCTGCCGGAGCTGCAGAACGAAGGGCTGCTGAGCACGAACGTCGGCGCCAAGTCGATCTGCGGCACCGACAACAAGCAGGCCGCGGCCTGCTACTCGACCAGCGACACCCAGGCCTTCAACGCCTCCAAGCCGGTGGCGCGCGCGGTCATGAGCGGCGGCAGCCTGTGCACCGCGTGGCGGGTGAGCTCGCAGAACCGCATGTTCACCAACAACCACTGCATCAGCACCGCCGCCGGCGTGGCCGGCGCCGAGTTCTGGTTCAATTACCAGCGCAGCAGCTGCACCGGCGCGCAGGCGACGGTGACCAAGGTGACCGGCGCGCAGTTGCTCAAGACCGACGTCACCCTGGACTACACTCTGTTCACGGTGAACAACTTCGCCAATATCGCCAGCTTCGGTTCGCTGGGCCTGGATCCGCGCGCGGCGGTCGCCAACGAAGGCATCTTCATCGCCGGCCATCCGGGCGGGCGGATGAAGGAGCTCAGCGTCGCCGACACCCAGAACAGCACCGGCAAGTGCCGCGTCGACGCGCCCAGCGTCACCGGCAACGCCGCCAACAGCGACGTGGGCTATTACTGCGACACCGAAGGCGGCAGCTCGGGCTCGCCGGTGATCGCGCGTTCCAGCGGCAAGGTGCTGGCGCTGCACCACTTCGGCGGCTGCTTCAATTCCGGCGCGAAGATCTCGCTGATCTGGCCGCAGGTGTCGACGCATTTCGGCGGCGTGATTCCCTGAGGCCGGCGCGCGACGCGCTCGCGCGCGTACGAACGGTCGGAAAAACCCGCGCGATCGCGCGGGTTTTTCTTTGCCGCATCATCGCTTCGCGTTAACACCGCGCGCACAGCGCCGGCTTGCGCTGGATTCAAGTTCGCGACATCCGCCGGGCGAATCCGATGCCGGTCACGCTTCGATGCGGTTCGCGCCGCGCGCGCGGCGTCCGTGCGCGCTCGCGGCTGTGCAAGCTCGTTCGCGGCGCCTGCAGACCGGTCGCGGATTTGCGGAGAGCGCCGAATCGCAACACGGAGACGACGATGAAACTTTCGAATGCCGCACCGCGCGCGCTGGCCGTCGCGCTGTTGGGCTGGATGCTGGCGACGCCGGCGCTGGCCGCCGATACGACGCCGGGGCCGTCGCTGGCGGGCCAGTCGCGCGCGATCGATCTGCGCCTGGGCGCGCAATCGGGCCTGTCCAAATCCGCGTGGTCGGCGCCGGTGAAGATCCACGCCGCCGACGCGGCCTACATCAAGGTGCATTTCGCCCAGTTCGACCTGCCCGCGGGCGTGGTGCTGGAAGTGTCCGATCCCAAGCGCAGCGAGGTCCATCGCTACCGCAAGGGCGATCTGGGCCGCTACACGGTCGACGCCGCGCTCGGCGAAGACGGCAAGACCCGCTTCGGCGCGATGTCGGTGGCCGGCGACACCGCGGTGCTGCGTCTGACCGGCACGCCGACCGAACCGTGGGCGCCGCACCACGGCGTGCGCGTGGCGCGCTACGACGAAGGCTTTCCGCAGGCGATGATGGGCGAGCTCAGCGACGCCGGGCTGCTCAACGGCGGCGGCTCGGCCAAGTCGATCTGCGGCACCAAGGACAGCCGTCCGGTCGCCTGCTACGCCAGCACCGACGCCACCGCGGTGGCGCGCTCCAAGCCGGTCGCGCTGATCCTGCTCAACGGCACCAAGTGGTGCACCGCGTGGCGGGTCGGGCCGGACAACCGCATCTTCACCAACAACCACTGCCTGGACAGCGCCGCCGACGTGGCCGGCTCGGAGTTCTGGTTCAACTACCAGGCCACGACCTGCGCCGGCACCACCAGCGGCGCGCTGACGAAAGTCGCCGGCGACCGGATGCTCAAGACCAACCAGACCCTGGACTACACCCTGCTGACGGTGAAGAACTTCGCCAGCATTTCCAGCTTCGGCTACCTGAGCCTGGACGTGCGCAAGCCGGTGGTCGGCGAGGAGATCTACATCAGCGGCCATCCCGACACGCGCATGAAGGAACTGTCGGTGGTCAGCGACCGCGACGGCGGCGGCCGTTGCAAGGTCATCGACGCCGATGCCGACGGCTACGGCACCGATACCGACGCGGGCTATTACTGCGACACCGAAGGCGGCAACTCCGGCTCGCCGGTGCTGGCGCGTTCTTCGCACAAGGTGGTGGCGCTGCACCACTTCGGCGGCAACTGCAACGCGGCCGCGCCCAATCGCGGAGTGAAGATGCAGTTGATCTGGCCGCAGGTGTCGAGCTACTTCGGCGGCGTGGTGCCGTGACGGAGTGAGTCGGAATCGGTGGGAGGGGCTTCGGCTCCGATGCGTTGCGGTCGGCTCGCGTCGTTGCGAAAGCCGGGCGGGCGCGGACGATAGCGTTGAGGCCGACGTCCCTCCCACGTTCGTTGCGGCGGCCGCTTGCGTCGTGGGTGCGGGGTGTCGCGGTCGCGGCTTGCGCCGTTCCTACAGCCGCAACCGGTTCTCCGCGAAGGCGGGTAAGCGCCCTGTAGGAGCGGCGCAAGCCGCGACCGCGAAGCGGCAGATCGCGCCGCAAGCACGACGTCCTGGCGATGGGCTCCCGCCATCGAGCAAAAGAAAACCCGCCGTGCAGGCAGGTTCGTCGCAGGCTCCGATCGCCGCGAAGCGCGATGGGCATCCTGCAGGAGCGGCGCAAGCCGCGACCGCGGGGTGGCGGATCGCATCGCAAGCACGATGCCCCGCCAACGGGCTCACGTCTTCGCGCCCAAAAGAAAACCCGCCGGGTAGGGCGGGTCCTCTCTGAAGGCTCTGGATCCCCGCGTTCGCGGGGATGACGCAATGGCAAAGGCGTTCGCGCTGCGCGCGAACGGGCGCATTGGGATGGGCGGCCTTTCGCTCAAAAGAAAACCCGCCGGGTAGGCGGGTTGTCTCTGAAGGCTCTGGATCCCCGCGTTCGCGGGGATGACGCAATGGCAAAGGCGTTCGCGCTGCGCGCGAACGCGCCATTGCGTCACTTGATCTTGCCTTCCTTGTAGATCACGTGCTTGCGGACGACGGGATCGTACTTCTTGATCTCCATCTTGCCCGGGGTGTTCTTCTTGTTCTTGTCGGTCGTGTAGAAGTGACCGGTGTTCGCCGTCGAGATCAGGCGGATCTTGTCGCGCTTGGAAGCCATGGTCGATCCTCCTTAGATCTTTTCGCCGCGGGCGCGCAGCTCGGCGAGGACGGCGTCGATGCCGTTCTTGTCGATGGTGCGCAGGGCGTGGGCGGAAACGCGCAGCTTCACCCAACGGTTCTCACTGGCGACCCAGAAACGGCGCTCGTGCAGGTTGGGGAGGAAACGGCGGCGGGTCTTGTTCATGGCATGCGAGACGTTGTTGCCGGTCGTCGTTCGCTTGCCCGTTACTTGGCATACGCGGGACATTGCGCACCTCTAAAGGTTGGTTGCTTCCCTTAGCCAGGGAGGCGGCGGCCCCGATGCCGGCATCCGCATTCGAATGCATGCACCGCGCGATACGGGTGGAAACCTCGTCTGCACCTTGGCGGCCGGAATCGCGCTTCCGGGACCGCCCGGGCCTCCACAAGGGATGCGCCGGACACAGCGAGCCGCGCATTATGCCGGCGAATTTTCGCCGGAACAAGCACTTGGCGCCCGCGCGCCGGTGTGAGGCCATGGCCGGGGGCGCCCGGCCCCGTGTGAGGAGGACGCCGATGAGCCGTCGCACAGCTTCGTGCGCCTGCGGCCAGCTCAGCCTGGACTGCGAGGGCGAGCCGCTGCGGATCTCGATCTGCCATTGCCTGGCCTGCCAGCGCCGCACCGGCAGCGCGTTCGGCTACCAGGTGCGCTACCCGGAGGCGGCGGTCGCGATCCGCGGCCGGTTCAGCGGCTACGCCCAGGCCGGCGACAGCGGCAACGTGGCCCGGTTCGGTTTTTGCCCGCAGTGCGGCTCGACCGTGTTCTGGCGGCCCGATGCGCTGCCCGGGATCGTCCTGGTCGCGGCCGGCGCGTTCGCCGATCCGGCGTTTCCGCCGCCGCCGACGGTGTCGGTCTACGGCGACCGGCGCCACGCCTGGGTGGCGCTGCCGCCCGGCTGCGAGGCGCTGGACTGACGAACGCCCCGGGTCAGTGGCCGGCGCGGTCGCGTTTCCAGCCGCGGTGCTTGATGTCCAGGTACAGGCTGTAGGCGGCGGTGAACGCCGGGAACAGGTTCTGGATCACGCCGACCGAGTCCTGCTTCTGCGAGAACAGGAAGTAGCTCAGGGTCATCGCGCTGCCGACCAGGCTCATGTACCAGAACGCCCGCGGGATCACCGGCTTGCCCATGCGCTTGCTGGCGACGAACTGGACCAGCCAGCGGCCGCCGAACATCACCGCGCCGACCAGGCCGATGAGCTTCCACGGCGACATGTGCAGGCCGGTCCAGTTCAGCCATTCGATCGGCGAATTCATGAAATCCATGGCGGGGTCCGGTCAGCGTTCGACGATCTGGGTCAGCTTGCCGCGGCGGATCAGCCAGGCCACCCCGCGCAGGTCGCTGATGCCGACCAGGGCGCGGTTGAGATTGTTGTACTTGGACACGCCGGCGCCGCGCGCGCGGTGGTTCACCGGCACGCTCACGGTCTGGTAGCCGGCGCGTTGCATCAGCGCCGGCAGGTAGCGGTGCATGTGGTCGAAGTACGGCAGTTCCAGGAACGCGGCGCGCTCGAACAGTTTGATGCCGCAGCCGGTGTCGGGGGTGTCGTCGCGCAGCATGCGGCTGCGGATCGCGTTGGCCCACTTCGAGGCCCAGCGTTTGCTGCCCGAGTCCTGGCGGTTGACCCGCCAGCCGGCGAACAGCTTGAACTGCTGCGCGGATTCGGCGCGCTTGGCCAGCAGCTTGGGGATGTCGGCCGGGTCGTTCTGGCCGTCGCCGTCGAGGGTGGCGATCCAGGCCCCACGCGCGGCCTTGACCCCGCTGCGCACCGCGGTGCTCTGCCCGCTCTGGGTCACGTGGTGCAGCACGCGCAGCTCGGGCACGCCGGCCTTGAGCGCTTCCAGCGCCGCCAGGGTGCCGTCGCGGGAGTGGTCGTCCACGTAGACGATCTCGAAATCGGTCACGCCGCGCAGCGCGGCGGTGATTTCCTGGACCAGGGGCGCGACGTTGTCCTGTTCGTTGAACACCGGGACGACGACCGACAGTTGTGGGGTTTGGGTCATGGATGACGCTCGAGGAAATTCCGGGGACGTCCGGCGGGCACCGGGGGCCATGTCGGCGACGTGCACAGAGCGCGTAGCAGACTGCATAAACGTTAAGTATTTATTGTCCGCGCCCACGCCGCCGGCGCAAACCGCGAAGCTTACGCCTGGGGTTGTTCAGAATCGGTCGGAATCCGCAATCGGCGGCGAAAGGTCGGTCAAACCTTGCGCAACGTCGCTGAACGCAGGCCAATATCAGGCATTGTCGCCGAAATAGTCGCGGCACCACGCGACCACGCCGGGCAGGCCGGTCTCGATCGAGGTCGCCGGCTCGAAGCCGAAGGCGGCCTGGGCGCGGGCGGTGTCGGCCATGGTTTCGACCATGTCGCCGGGCTGCATCGGCTTGTAGATTTTCTGTGCCGGCCGGCCCGCGGCGTCCTCGATGACCTGGATGAAGCGCTCCAGCTCGACCGGGGTGTGGTTGCCGAGGTTGAACACCCGGTGCGGCGGAGCGTCCTGCGGCGGGTGGTCCAGCGCGCCGATCACGCCGGCGACGATGTCGTCGATGTAGGTGAAGTCGCGGCGCATCTTGCCGTGGTTGAACACCTCGATCGGGCGTCCGGCCAGGACCGCGCGCGAGAACAGCAGCGGCGCCATGTCCGGCCGGCCCCACGGGCCGTACACGGTGAAGAAGCGCAGGCCGGTGGCGCGCAGGCCGTAGAGCTGGGCGTAGGTGTAGGCCATCAGCTCGTTGGCGGCCTTGGTCGCCGCGTACAGCGAGCGCGGCTTGTCGATGCGCTGGTCCTCGGAGAACGGCGGCGTCGCCGAATCGCCGTACACCGACGAGGACGAGGCATAAGCCAGGTGCTGCACGCCGCGGTGGCGGCACAGTTCCAGCAGGTTGACGAAGCCGACCAGGTTGCTGTCGACGTAGGCGTGCGGATTGCTCAGCGAGTAGCGCACGCCGGCCTGCGCGGCCAGGTGCACCACGCGCTCGATGCCGGCTTCGTCGAACAGCGCGGCCAGGCCGTCGCGGTCGGTCAGGTCGAGCGCGCGGATGTCCACGTCCGGGCACAGCGCGGCGACCCGGTCGCGCTTGATCTGCGGGTCGTAATAGTCGTTGTAGTTGTCCAGGCCGACCACGGCGCGGCCCTGGGCGCGCAGCGCGCGGCAGACGTTGGCGCCGATGAAGCCGGCGGCGCCGGTGACGAGGATGGTCATGCGAGGGGAGGCCGGCGGTCGGGGCGGGCGGCCATTATCGGCCCTGCCCGCGACGCGCGCATTGCACGCGCGTCGCGGTGGCGATGCCGGCCGCGGCGGGAGCGCTCAGTTCAGCGCGACCTGCCTGGCGATCGTGAAGGCCTGGTTGAGCTGCTCGGCGCTGCTCGCGTCGATCCAGGCGTAGACCTTGAGCTTGCTCTTGGGCTTGGCGCCGGGGACCACGATCATCGCCTCGCGCGAGTACGGACGCGCGTTGCCGGGGGTGGCCTTGGTGTACCACTGCACCTGCTGGGCGCCGACCGTGCCCTTCTCCGCCTTGGCCTTCTTGTCCGGCTTGAAGGTGCGATGGCCCAGGTAGATGCCGAAGCCGGTGCTGGCGCCGAGGGTGCCGGGCAGCTCGGCATAGCACAGGGTGTAGTTGTCGCCCTGGCGCTGGTTCCACTTCAGCTCCGGGTTCTTGAACTCGGGGCAGGTACCGGTCTGCGCCCAGGCCAGGACCGGGGCCAGCATCAGCGCTGCGGCGGCCATCCATTTCATCGTTGCGTCTCCTTGCTCGGTGGATTGTTGATGCGTGTTCGTGCCGTACCGACGACGCCCAGCGCCCGGCCGGACGGAATCCGGCAAGGCAGGCGGCGGGGGACGGAGACACAAGTTTAGTGGATTACCCCTCGCAATCCGTTCTTGCTCGCACAAGAAAACACGGTTGCGGCCGCGGGCGCGGCGCGATCAGGCTAGGGATAAACGGTCGAGCCGGTACTCGGTTCAGCGAGCTGAAGGAGGCGGGCGCGGAGGGGCGGCGCGGGCTGCGGGGGCGCGCGTTGCGCAGTGGGGCTTCAGGTGCGGCGAGCGGGCTTCGGGGCGAGGCGCTTTCGGTGCGGCGCTTCGTTAGGCCTCGACCTTGCCGCGCAGCTTTTCCAACACGCCGTCCAGCGAGTCCAGGTCGGTGTAATGAATCACCAGCCGGCCCTTGCCGCCGCGGCCGTGCAGGACGTTGACCTTGGTGTTCAGCGATTCCGACAGCTCGCGCTCCAGGGTCACGATGTCGGCCTGCGGCTTGAGCTTGGCCGGCTTGGGCTTGCCGGCCACCGGGATCTTGCCGGCGGCGAGCTGCTGCACGCGGTGTTCGACGTCGCGCACCGACCAGCCCAGTTCGGCGGCCTGGCGGGCGAGGGCGATCGCGGCCTGCGGCGCCAGGGTCAGCAGCGCGCGGGCGTGGCCCATTTCCAGCGAACGGGTCTCCACCAGCACCCGGATCTCGCCCGGCAGTTCGAGCAGGCGCAGCAGGTTGGACACCGCCGCGCGCGAGCGGCCCACGGCCTCGGCGGCCTGGGCGTGGGTGAGGTCGAATTCGTCGATCAGGCGGGTCAGCGCCTGCGCTTCTTCCAGCGGGTTGAGGTCTTCGCGCTGGATGTTCTCGATCAGCGCCATCGCGACCACGGTGCGGTCGTCGACTTCGCGGATGACCACCGGGATCTCGGCCAGCCCGGCCAGGCGCGAGGCGCGCCAGCGGCGCTCGCCGGCGATGATTTCGTAGGTCTTGCCGCCGCGCTCGCCGATCTCGCGCACGACGATCGGCTGGATCACGCCCTGGGCCTTGATCGACTCGGCCAGCTCGGCGAGCTTTTCTTCGTCCCAGTGCTTGCGCGGCTGGTACTTGCCGGCGCTCAGCGAGTCGACCGGCAGGTGCCGGAGCAGGTCGCCGGGCTGGGCCTCGACCAGGGTCGGCGCTTCGGCGGCGGCCTTGGGGCCGAGCAGGGCCTCCAGGCCGCGGCCGAGGCCGCGTTTCTTGGCGGGATTGCTCATGCCGGGGTCTCCGCGGTGGCCGCGCGCGCGGTCTTGGCCGCCGCCTGGTCGCGCTCGCGCTGGCGGCGCAGCACTTCGCCGGCCAGGCCCAGGTAGGCGATGCCGCCGCGGCTGGCCTTGTCGTAGCCGACGATGCTCTGGCCGTAGCTGGGCGCCTCGGCCAGGCGCACGTTGCGCGGCACGATGGTGCGGAAGACGCGGTCGCCGAAGTGGGTGGTGAGGTCGGCGGAGACGGCGTTGGCGAGGTTGTTGCGCACGTCGAACATGGTGCGCAACACCCCTTCGATTTCCAGTGAAGGATTCAGCTGGGCCTTGAGCGCCTCGATGGTCTCGACCAGCGCGCTGAGGCCTTCCAGGGCGTAGTACTCGCACTGCATCGGCACGATCACCGAATCGGCCGCGGTCAGCGCGTTCAAGGTCAGCAGCGACAGCGCCGGCGGGCAGTCGACGATGATGAAGTCGTAGTTTCCGCGCAGCGGCGCGAGCGCGCGCTTGAGCCGCTGCTCGCGCGCATCTTCGTTCATCAGGCGGATTTCGGCCGCGGTGAGGTCGATATTGCCCGGCAACAGGTCGAAGCCTTCCGGCGCCTGCACGATCGTGGCGGCGGCATCGGCCTCGCCGAGCAGCACGTCGCAGACCGAATCCTCGAGCTGGCGCTTGTCGATGCCGCTGCCCATCGTGGCGTTGCCCTGCGGGTCCAGGTCGACCAGCAACACGCGCTTGGGCGTGCCGGCCAGCGCGGCGGCCAGGTTGACCGCGGTGGTGGTCTTGCCGACCCCGCCTTTCTGATTGGCGACGGCGATGATGCGGGCCATGCGGCTCGTCCCCTGCTGTTCCGGAGTGAGAGAAAAAAGTGAACGCTGCCGGCGGCGCCTGGCGCCGACCGGACAGGGGATTATGCCCGCCCGGGCCGCCGCGCGCTTGAAGCGCCGTGGGCGCGGCCGGCGGGGCGGGCCAACAGACGCATCGGCAAGAGGCCGTATGGACCCGCCCCGGGCCCTTGTAGGAGCGGCGCAAGCCGCGACCGCGCAACTTTCCGCCGCGTCGTAGGCGACGAGCCCGGCCGGACCCGCCAGCGCTCGCTCCGGAGTGGAACCCGCCGCCGGATCAGCCTTCGCCGACCCGCCCCACCACCACCATATGCCGCTCCGCCGCCAGCCCCGGCACCGCCATCGGCTCGACCGCGCGCACTTCCCAGCCCTCGGGCAGGGCCGCGATTTCGTCGTCCGGGCGCACGCCTTTCATCGCCAGCAGCACCCCGCCGGGCTTGAGCAGGTGCCCGCCCAGTTCCAGGATCAGCGGCAGCGTGGCCAGGGCGCGCGCGGTGATCGCGTCGTAGGCGCCGGGTTCGGCGAAGGCCTCGATCCGCGATTCGGCCACGCGCGCGTCCTTCAGGCCGAGCTGGCGCAGGGCCTCGCGCATGAAGCGGGCCTTCTTGCCGTTGCTCTCGACCAGAGTCACGCGCAGGCCCGGCTTGACCAGGGCCAGCGGGATGCCGGGCAGGCCGGCGCCGGTGCCCAGGTCGGCCAGGGCGCCGCCGCGCGCGGCCAGCGGCTCGACGTAGCGGTGCATGGCCAGCGAATCGAGCAGGTGCTTGCCGACCATCTCGTGCGGATCGCGCACGGCGGTGAGGTTGTAGGTGCGGTTCCAGCGCGCCAGCAAGGCCAGGTAATCCAGCAGCGGCGCGGCCAGCGCCGGGTCGAGCGCGAGCGCGGACAGGCCGGCTTCGAGCTCGCAGCGCAGGCCGGGCGGTAGGGAAGTGGGGGCGTTCATCGCGGCGATTATCGCCGAAGGCGGTGCGGGGGCAGAGTCCTGCGGGTGCGGCGTGACCAACCGAAGCGTCGAAATACCACGTCTCCCGCCGAAGCCGCACATCTCCCAGACGCAAACCACCCGTTGCCCCCGCCTTAGGCCGCGGCGCCCGCGTGCGTCGGCGCGGTTTGTCGCGGCTCTAGCAGCTCCTACAGACCCAACTCCGGACGCCACGCAAGCGCCCCCAGATACCCCGGCCCGGGCGCGATTTCCTGCAGCCGCCACGCCTGCGCCGCGCCGAGTTCGGCATCGCACTCGACCAAGCGCAGGCTGCTGTCGTCGGCCTCGAACCGCAGCCGGTGCAGCCCGAACGACAGCCCGTGCCCGTGCGCCTTGAGCACGGCTTCCTTGGCGCACCACAGGCGCAGGAACGCCAGATCGCGGTCGGCCTGGGCCGCCAGCCAGTCGGCCTCGCGCGCGGTGAAATAGCGCTGCGCGATCTCCAGCGCGCGCGGCCGCCGCTGCAAGCGCTCCAGGTCGACCCCGACCCGGGCGCCGCGCGCCAGCGCCACCAGCAGGCGCTCGCCGCTGTGGCTCCAGTTGCAGTCCCAGCCCTGGTGCGGCGGCTGCAGGTGCGGGCGCTGGCGGGCGTCGCGCACCAACTGCAGGCCGGCGTCGCCGAGTTCGGCCGCCAGCCAGGCGCGCGCGTGCGGTTCGGCGGCCTCGCCGTGCGGGTGCGGCAGCCAAGTCCAGCGCGGCGCGGCGGCGGGCGGAGTTGAACCAGCGGACAGGGACATGAACGGGCGCGGGCTTGGCGTGCGGCGGGCCGGTCAGCGTAAGCTAAACCCCAGGGGATCGGGTTCCAGCCACGATGGCCGCGCGGGGGCGCGGCGTCTTGCGCGCGGGATGCCGCGGCGGCCGTGGCCGCGCGACGGCGCCGCGTCAGCTTGCGATCAGGCGCGGCCCGGCAAGTTTCAGGCCATACAGCGGAACCACACACACCGAATGTCAGCGGTCATCGATCCGAGCCAGGACGGCCACGCTTCTTCGCCCATCGGCGAGGCGTCCCCGCGGCTGCGTCCCTTGCTCGCGGGCACGCCGCTCGCCGACGGCGCCTCGCGCACGCTGGCCTTCGGCCCGGGCGGCGCGGTGGAATGCGCGCGCTTCGAGCGCGAAGTGCGCGCCCTGGCCGCGCGCCTGCCGCAGGCGCGCTTCGCGGTGAACCTGTGCGAGAACCGCTACCGCTTCCTGGTCGCGCTGTGCGCGGCGGCGGTGCGCGGACAGGTCAACCTGCTGCCGTCCTCGCGCGCGCCGGCGACCGTGGACGACGTGCTCGGCCGCTATCCCGACAGTTACTGCATCGGCGATCTCGACCTCGCGCCGCTGCCGCCGCGCTACCTGCGCATGGACGAAACCCTGGACCGACTCGACGGCGCGCCGCTGGCGGTCGACGACGCGGCGCTGGTGGCGATCGGCTTCACCTCCGGCAGCACCGGCCAGCCCAAGCCCAATCCCAAGACCTGGGGCGCGTTCCGCACCAGCACCGCGCAGAACCTGGCCGCGCTGCACGATCTGCTGCGCGCCGACGGCGTCACCGAGGTCGTAGCCACGGTGCCGCCGCAGCATATGTACGGCATGGAGATGTCGGTGATGCTGCCCTTGCTCGGCGCCATCGCCGTGCATGCGCAGCGGCCGTTCTTCCCGGGCGACGTGGCCCGCGCGCTCGCCGATGCCTCGGCGCCGCCGCTGCTGGTGACCACGCCGGTGCATCTGCGCGCGTTGGTCGAATCGCGGGTCGAGCTGCCGGCGCTGGCCGGCATCGTCTCGGCCACCGCGCCGCTGCCGCAGGAACTGGCGCTGGAAGCCGAGCAGCGTTACGGCTGCGAAGTGCGCGAAGTGTTCGGCTCCACCGAGACCTGCGTGTTCGCCCGCCGCCGCACCGCGCATGAGCAGGCGTGGACGCCGCTGCCGGGCGTGCGCGTGTGCCCGCAGCCCGACGGCACCGCGATCCACGCCCCGCACCTGCCCGAGCCGGTGGCGCTGGCCGATCTGATGGAAGTCGAAGCCGACGGCCGTTTCCACCTGCGCGGTCGCGCCGCCGACCTGCTGGAGATCGCCGGCAAGCGCGCCTCGCTCGGCGACCTGACCCGCAAGCTGTTGGCGATCGACGGCGTGGACGACGGCGCGGTGTTCCAGCTCGACGAAGCCGACGCGTTCGGCGTGCGCCGCATCGCCGCGCTGGTGGTGGCGCCGGAACTGGACGAGGCGCGGATCCTCGCCGCGCTGCGCCGCAGCGTCGACCCGGTGTTCCTGCCGCGGCCGCTGCGCAAGGTCGCCGCGCTGCCGCGCAACGAGACCGGCAAGCTGCCGCGGCATGCGCTGCAAGCGCTGCTGCACGCGCAGGACTGAGCGCGGGGCGCCGCTCGTATCGCCGCCGGGAAGCGCGCGGCGGCGCCGTCGCCGCGCCGAAGCGGCGCTGAATGGCCGGTCGCGGCCTCCGGCCTTGCTATAGTCGAAGTCATCACGCGCAGGCCGCGACGGCCGCCGCACCAGGATTCCTTACCCGCAACGGAGTTGCCGCATGGCCCAGCCCAAAAGCCACCTCGAGATCGCGCTCGCCTCGATCCCGGTGTTCACCAACGACGGCACGCTCGACGTGACCGAACTGCAGAAGCTGCTCGACCTCGCCCTGCGCGACGCCACCGTCGACGAGGACGAGAAGCGCGTGCTCGGCAACATCTTCAAGCAGGCCGAACTCGGCACCCTCGACCCCGAGGTCCAGCGCCGCATCGACCAGGCCCGCCGCCAGCACGGCATCCCCGCCTGACCCGGCCGCGCCGCTCCTGCCCGAAGCCGGGCAGGAGCGGCGCAAACCGCGACCGCGTTGCCGCCCGGGCCGGCGCGAGCCTCGGGGCTCGCGCCTAACTCATTGATCGTAAATGCATGTCTGCTTGAGAGCGGCGACTCCAATGCCGTTCGTCGGCTCTCACATGTCACAGCTTGCCAGTGTCACATGTGATGAACTAACGTGATCCCATGGAACGTCGATCCTCCGCCTACTACCAGCGCCGCCACCGCGAACGCCTGCGCGAGAAAGGGCTGGTCAAGAAAGAGCTGTGGGTACTGCCCGAGTTCGCCGACGAACTGCTGGCGGTGGAAAAACGGATGCGGCAGCCGCGCGGCGCGGCTACCGGGCGCGGACAGGTGGAGCGAGACATGAACGACGGCAAGGTCTGGACCGCCAGCGGGCTTTACGACGCGCTGTGCCAGGTCGAGGAATTCGTCTACGGCGACTCGCAGATCGAGCTGATCGACGGCGCCGAACCGAGCCTGCACCTGGTGATGGCCGAATACGGCGACCTGCCGCTGTTCGTGGCCGTGGTCGGCGAGCAGATCGTGGTCGAGGCGCTGCTGTGGCCGGTCGCGCACGTGCGCGACGCCGCCGCCTTCAACGAGGAAGTGCTGCGCACCCACAAGGTGTTCCCGCTGTCGACCATCGGCATCGAGACCCTCGCCGACGGCGAGGCGGTGTACATGATGTTCGGCGCGCTCAGCGCGACCTCGTCGCTGTCGAACGTGCTCTACGAGATCGAGACCCTGGCCGACAACGTCATCAAGGCCACCGAGGCCTACGAGACGCAGTTGCTGGAGGCGGCGTGATGGGCAAGCACAACGGCATCTGGAGCAAGCTGCTGACCTCGGTGCGCGCCGGCGCGCAGGAACTGGGCGAAGCCTGGGCCGACAGCCAGGCGCTGCGCATCCTCGACCAGGAGATCCGCGACTGCGACATCGAGCTGCGCCAGTCGCGCGAATCGCTGGCCCAGCTGATGGCGCGCCACACCCTCGCCCAGCGCGGGCTGCACGAGCGCGAGGACAAGATCGCCGAATACGAAGGCTACGCGCTCAAGGCGCTGGAGTCGGACGAGCAGGGCCTGGCGCTGGAAGTGGCCGACAAGATCGCGGCGCTGGAAACCGCGCGCGAACAGGAACAGGCGCACCTCGGCCAGCTCGCCGCCAGCGTCGCCGAACTGCGCAAGTCGGTGGCGATGGCCGAGGGCAACATCCGCCGGCTCAAGCAGCAGCTCGACACGGTCAAGGCCACCGAAAGCATGCAGCGCGCCCAGGCCGCGGTCGCGCAGCGCTACGCCGGGCCGCAGAACCGCTTGCAGACCGCGGTGGATTCGCTGGCGCGGATCAAGCTCAAGCAGGCCGAGCGCGGCGCGCGGATCGAGGCGGCGGCGGAACTGGCGCGCCACGAGAACGGCGATGCGCTGGAACGCAAATTGCGCGATGCGGGGATCATGCCCGACGGCGCCGGCGCCGAAGCGGTGCTGGCGCGGTTGCGGCAGAAACTGCCGGGCTGACCCAGCCGGATCGATACGGCCGGTCGACATGGGGTCGGCCGGTTTCATGCAGGCGCCGCGGGCGATGCGGCAAGCGGGGGAGGGACACGATATGGGCGAATTCTTCAGCACGATCCTGACGTTGCCGACGGCGTTCTACACCGTCCTGCTCGGCGTGGTCGTGGGCTACTGGCTGCTGTCGGCGCTGGGGCTGGCCGGCGGCGAGATGATCGACGGCTGGATCGGCGGCGATGGCCACGGCCACGGTGCGCACGGTTTCGGCGACCACACCCTGGTCGACGGCGCGCACCATCCGCAACACGGCATCTTCGATCCGCTGATGCGGCTGGGCCTGGGCGGCATTCCGATCACCGTGGTGCTGACCGTCATCGTCCTGGTCGGTTGGGTGCTGACCTACTACGCCGACGTCTACCTGCTGCGGCTGGTGCCGGGCACGCCGCTGCGCATCGCCGCCGGCGCGGCGATCATCTTCGTCAACTTCTGCATCTCGCTGCCGGTCGCCGCGCTGGCGCTGCGCCCGCTGCGCAAGTTGCTGCGCAAGATGCAGCCGGGCCCGCCGCGGCCGATCCTCGGCCAGGTCGCGACCATCCGCAGCCCGGTCAACCGCGTCACCGGCACCGCCAGCGTCGAGGACGGCGGCGCCGGGCTGATCCTGCAGATCCGCGACGAGGACCCGCAGCGCTTCAAGCGCGGCGACCGGATCGTGCTGATCGAATACCTCGAAGACCAGAACGCCTACCGCGCGGTCAGCGAGGACGAATTCCGCGGCGGCTGAAACCCGCCGTCCGCCATCGAACCGTCGCCGCCTTTTCGGCCGCGACATGCAGTCGTGTCATAGGGAGATGCAAATGGAAAACTTGATGATCATCGGCGCCGTGGTCGTCGTCGTCGTACTGATGATTTTCGTCATGCTGCTGATGTTCAAGGCCTTCTACATCAAGGTGCCGCAAGGCACGGCCTTGATCGTCAACGACATGTCGTCCACGCCGAAGGTCCACTTCACCGGCGCGCTGGTGTATCCGGTGATCTACAAGAAGGAGTTCATGAAGATCTCCTTGATCACCCTGGAAGTGGACCGCCGGGCCAAGGACGGGCTGATCTGCCGCGACAACATGCGCGCCGACATCACCGTCGCGTTCTACCTGCGCGTCAACGAGACCCAGCAGGACGTGCTCAAGGTCGCCAAGGCGATCGGCGTGGACCGCGCCTCCGACCGCACCGCGGTCAACGAGCTGTTCAACGCCAAGTTCTCCGAAGCGCTGAAGACGGTCGGCAAGCAGATCGACTTCGTCAAGCTGTTCGAGAACCGCCAGGAATTCCGCGACCGCATCATCGAGGTGATCGGCAACGACCTCAACGGCTACATCCTGGAAGACGTCGCCATCGACTACCTCGAGCAGACCCCGAAGGCGTCGCTGGATCCGACCAACATCCTCGACGCCGAAGGCATCCGCAAGATCACCGAGCTGACTGCGGCGCAGAACGTCATCACCAACGAGCTCGAGCGCAACGAGCAGCTGGCGATCACCAAGAAGAACGTCGAGACCCGCGAGGCGATGCTGGCGCTGGAACGCCAGCAGGCCGACGCCGAGGCGCGGCAGAAGCGCGAGATCCAGACCATCCAGGCGCGCGAGCAGGCCGAGACCGCCAAGGTCCAGGAAGAGGAGCGGCTCAAGGCCGAGCAGGCGCGCATCGCCGCGCAGGAGCAGATCGACATCCGCGAGCAGAACCGCCAGCGCGAAGTCGAAGTGGCGCAGCAGAACCGCCAGCGCGCGGTGGTGATCGAGGTCGAGAAGGTCACCCGCGCCAAGGACCTGGAAGTGGTCTCGCGCGAGCGCGAGGTCGAGCTGAACCGGATCGAGAAGGAACGCGCGCTGGAAGAGCAGCGCAAGGAAATCGCCAACGTCATCCGCGAGCGCATCGCGGTCGAGAAGACCGTGGCGCAGGAAGAGGAACGCATCAAGGAAGTGCGCCAGGTGTCCGAGGCCGACCGCGCCAAGCAGGTCGCGGTGCTCGCCGCGCAGGCGCTGGCCGAGGAAGAGCTGGTGCGCCAGGTCAAGCAGGCCGAGGCCGACGAGACCGCGTCCAAGCACAAGGCGGTGGAGATGACCACGCTGGCCCAGGCCGAGTTCGAGGCCGCCGGCAAGACCGCCGAGGCCAAGAAGAAGCTCGCCGAAGGCATCGAGGCCGAGCGCGCCGCGCCCGGCCTGGCCGACGCGCGGGTGCGCGAGGTCACCGCGGCCGCGGCCGAGAAGGAAGGCCTGGCCAAGGCGCGGGTGATCGCCGAGACCCTGGGCGCGGAAGCCAAGGGCGAGCAGGAGAAGGGCCTGGCGCAGGCGCGGGTGATCGAGGCGCAGGCCGACGCCAAGCAGAAGCAGGGCCTGTCCGACGCCAAGGTGCTGGAAGAGAACCTGTTCGCGCAGGCGCGCGGCGAGGAGCAGCTCGGCGCGGCCAAGGCCAAGGCGACCCAGGCCCTGGGCCTGTCGGAAGCCGAGGTGCTGCTGCAGAAGTTCAAGGCCGAGGCCGAGGGCCTGGGCGAGAAGTTCGGCGCGCTGGGCTCGCTCAGCGACCAGGCGCGCGCGCACGAAGAGTTCCGCATGCAGCTGGAGAAGAACTTCGAGCAGGCCATCGCCGGCATCGAGGCCAACAAGGAAATCGCCAAGGAGCAGTCCGAGGTGCTGTCGGCCGCGCTCAGCAAGGCCAACATCGACATCGTCGGCGGCGAGGGCGCGTTCTTCGACTCCTTCGCCAAGGCGCTGTCGGTGGGCAAGGCGATCGAGGGCGTGGCCGGCAAGAGCCCGATCGTGCAGGACGTGTTGCAGCGGATCCTGGCCAAGGCCGAGACCAAGCCGGGCGACAAGGCCGCCGACGGCGCGGCCGCGCTGGATTCCTGAGCGCGGCGCAAGGCCAGGGAATGCGCCGCCGCCCGCGGCGGCGCATCGATGGGCCGGACCTGGGGCGTAGGGCACGGGGAATCGGACGGGGCCAACGCCGCCGCCCGGTTCCGCGGTCCCTGCCTCCGGCACCCGGCTGTTGACGCCGTCGGCGCGCGTGCGCGCCGTCGGCCCGATCGGTAGGACGAAACATGGCGGACACCAAGCCCGCCGCGGCAGCGGCCGCGGGCGCTCCCACTGCTGGCGACAGCAGCGCAGTCGATCAGGCCGTCGCCCAGGGCGGCGCCTACGAGGTGCTGAGCAAGCGCCTGGCCGAACAGGGCCTCAAGCTGCGCGCGCTGGCCGACGCGCTCAACAAACAGCGCCTGGCCGAGTTCGGCAGCAGCCAGATGGAGGTGGTCGGGCGCTTCCGCATCCGCACCGAGAACAACTGCGTCGCCCGCGACATCGTCCAGGTCGGCGAGTACCTGGTGTTCGGCTACAACGTGTTCATGGGGCTCAAGAAAGAGACCGTCGTCGCCGACGTGTTCTCGCTGTACAAGCTGGTGCAGGGGCCGGAGGGCTACGACGTCACCCCGGTCGAGCTCAAGGGCAGCTTCCTCGGCGCCGACAGCTTCGCCAACGATTTCCGCGAGCTCTACGCCTATTACAAGCACACCCGGCTGATCCAGCTGATCGTGCGCGACGGCAAGCTGCTGGCCGCGTTCCAGATCGGCGAGCGCATCACCGACCTGCGCGTGTTCCGCTGGTCGGTCTCGCCCGACGGCGACGTGCGCTACATCGACAACCGCGGCGAGCGCGACATCGCGCTGCCGGCGCCGTACGACTTCGAGTGGATCCGCGCCGGCCGCGACCTGGTCGTCAACGGCCGCCATCCGCACCTCAACATCCTCGACAGCGTGTTCGTCGAGACGGTCGGCGGCGACCTCACGATCAAGGTCGAGAACAACACCGAGGACGGCCAGGGCCTCTACCGCGAGCCGGTCCAGGACAAGACCCAGTCGCTCGACGACGCCCAGGTCGACTACGCCCGGGTCGGCAGCCTGATCCTGCTGAAGATCCTGCCGTACCGCGAGGAGCAGTGGCGCTACCTGGTGTTCAACACCCTCACCCGCAAGGTGGTGCGGCTGGACGAGATCGGGCTGGCCTGCATCCAGCTGCCGGAAGACCACGGCATCATCTTCCCCGGCGGCTACTACCTGCAGAACGGCGAGCACAAGCGCTTCGACCAGTCGATGGAGGGCATGCGCTACAAGCGCAACATCCGCTCGCCCAACGGCGAAGACGTGATGTACCTGTTCTACGAGCCCGAGCAGGGCCGCACCGCGATGTTCACCTACAACCTGATCGAGCGGCGCCTGCAGACGCCGATCTTCGGCCACGGCTACGCGCGCCTGGAAGACGGGCGCATGGTGATCTTCGCCACCGAGAGCGACGAGCCGACCCGCGTGCATCCGATGCAGGTGTGGCAGACGCCGTACGCCAGCGAGGAATACGCGGCAAAGCAGCCCGCCGGCAACACCTTCATGGGCAAGATCGGCAACGCCGAGCTGGTGCGCGGCATGTCCGAGCTGATCAGCCTGAGCCGCGAGATCGAGGCCAGCGAAGTCTCGGCGCAGCGCTACGGCCTGCTCGCGCAGAACACCCGGCGCCTGTTCGACGCCCACCATTGGCTCAGCGACCCGCAGTGCGGCGACGTGGCGCCGCTGCTGCGCGAGATCGCCGCCACCTCCGAGTCGGTGCTGGACGAGTACGAGAAGGTCGAAGGCATCCGCAGCCAGTCCGAGCGCGCCATGCGCGAGGCGCAGAGCCGGCAGAAGGCGCTGATGGACAGCCTGCAGCCGGAGAACTGGGAACAGGTGCAGCCGTTCGTCGATGCGCTCAACGGCCTGACCGCGCAACGCGGGCACCTGCTGACCATCCGCGAGTACCGCTACATCGACGTGGCGACGATCGACGCGATGGAGCAGGCGCTGGTCGCCGCGCACGAGCGCATCGGCGCGGCCACCGGCGCGTTCCTGGCTGGCGACAAGGCGCTGGCGCCGCTGGGCGAAACACTGAAGACGCTCGACGCGCAGGCCCAGGCCGCGACCACGGTGGCGCAGCTGGCCGAACCGCTTACGCAGATGCAGGCGATGTCCGGCGACCTGGACATGCTCTCGGGCCTGATGGCCAAGCTCAAGGTCGACGACGCCACCCAGCGCACCCGCGTGGTCGAGGCGATCTCGGAGATCTACGCCAAGCTCAACCAGGCCAAGGCGCGCGCCGACCAGCGTCGCAAGCAGCTGGGCTCGGCCGAATCGGTGGCCCAGTTCGGCGCCCAGTTCACCCTGTTCGGCCAGAGCATCGCCAGCGCGCTGGCGCTGGCGCAGGACCCGGAAAAAGCCGACGAGCAGCTCTCGCGTTTGCTGGTGCAGCTGGAGGAACTGGAGAGCCAGTTCGGCGAGCACGAAGCCTTCCTCGGCGACATCCTGTCCAAGCGCGAAGAGCTGCTGGAAACTTTCGAGGCGCACAAGCAGACCCTGCTCGACGAGCGCCAGCGCAAGGCCCAGGCGGTCATGGACGCGGCCGTGCGCATCCTCGAGGGCCTGGGCCGGCGCACCGCGCGCTTCGCCGACAACGACGAGCTCAACGCCTTCTTCGCCGGCGACGCGCTGATCCTCAAGCTGCGCGAACTGGCCGAGCGGCTGCGCGCGCTCAAGGACAACGTCAAGGCCGACGACGTCGAGGCGCGGCTCAAGGGCGCGCGCGACCAGGCGGTGCGCGCGCTGCGCGACCGCAGCGAGCTGTTCGAGGACGGCGGCGGGGTGATCAAGCTCGGCCCGCGCCACCGCTTCAGCGTCAACACCCAGGAACTCGACCTGACCCTGATGCCGCGCGGCGATGCGCTGAACCTGCATCTGACCGGCACCGACTTCTTCGAACCGATCGCCGATGCCGGCCTGGACGCGGCGCGCGATTACTGGGGCGTGTCGATGGATTCCGAATCGCCGCAGATCTATCGCGGCGAATACCTGGCCGGGCTGGCGATCGAAGCGGCGCAGGCCGGCCGCGAAAACCTCAGCATGGCGCTGCTGCACGAGCAGCTGGCCCAGCCCGAGGCGCTGGCGCGCACGCTGCGCGACTTCGCCGCGCCGCGCTACCGCGAAGGCTATGAAAAGGGCATCCACGACCACGACGCGGCGCTGATCCTGCAGGCGCTGCTGCCGCTGCGCGACAGCGCCGGCAGCCTCAGTTTCGAACCGGCGGCGCGCGCCTGGGCGGCGTACTACTGGTCGCTGCAAGGCGAGACGGGCGAGCCGTCGCTGTGGCCCGAGCGCGCGCGCACCGCGGCCGACATCCAGCGTCTGTTCGGCAGCGACGCGGGCCTGGTCGCGTTGCGCGGCGAGGTCGCCGCGGCGCTGCAGGCGTGGGCGCAGGCCGAGGCGATGCCGGTCGATCCGGCGCTGGCCCCGCGCGCGGCCGAGTACCTGGTGCTGGAGCTGTCGGCGCCGCAGCCGACGTTCGCGTTCAGCCGCTACGCCGGGCAATTGCTCAAGGCCCTGCGCGAGAAGATGGACGCGGCGCGGATGTGGGACGGGTTCGCCGCCGCGCTGGAATCGCTGCGCGAACGTCCGGCCGCGCGCTGGGCGCTGGCGATGAACTGGATCGATGCCTTGGCGCGTTCGCCCGAACTCGCCGCGCAGGCCGCGTACGCGGCCGAGGCCGCGGCGCTGCTGCTGCTCGACGACGCGTTTCCCAAAACCACCCGCGAGACCGAACTCGGCGCCGAGCTGCAGGGCCTGCTCGGCGAGCACCCGCGCATCCGCGAAGGCCGCATGCGCATCGCGGTGGACGACTGGTCGGCGCGGCTGCGCCAGCATCGCGAGCGGTTCGTGCCGGGCTTCCAGAAGTACCAGGCGTTGCGCCAGCAGATCGTCGCGCGCGAGCGCGCGGCGCTGCGCCTGGAGGAATTCAAGCCGCGGCCGCTGAGCTCGTTCGTGCGCAACAAGCTGATCAACGACGTCTACCTGGGCGTGATCGGCGACAACCTGGCCAAGCAGATGGGCACGGTCGGCGAGAGCAAGCGCTCGGACCTGATGGGCCTGTTGATGATGATTTCGCCGCCGGGCTACGGCAAAACCACGCTGATGGAATACGTGGCGCACCGGCTCGGCCTGATCTTCATGAAGATCAACGGCCCCGCGCTCGGCCACGAAGTACGTTCGCTCGACCCGGCCCAGGCGCCGGACGCGACCTCGCGCCAGGAGCTCGAAAAGCTCAATCTGGCGCTGGAGATGGGCAACAACGTGATGCTGTACGTCGACGACATCCAGCACACCCATCCCGAATTCCTGCAGAAGTTCATCTCGCTGTGCGACGGCACCCGCCGCATCGAGGGCGTGTGGAAGGGGCGCACCCGCACCTACGACATGCGCGGCAAGAAGTTCTGCGTGGTCATGGCCGGCAACCCGTACACCGAGTCCGGCGAGGTGTTCAAGATCCCGGACATGCTCGCCAACCGCGCCGACATCTACAACCTCGGCGACGTGCTCGGCGGCATGGAGCAGGCGTTCCTGCTGAGCTATATCGAGAACAGCCTGACCTCGAACCCGGTGCTGGCGCCGCTGGCCACGCGCGAGATGGGCGACCTGTACAAACTGGTCGACAAGGCCCAGGGCAAAGCGTTCTCCGCCAACGAACTCAGCCACGCCTACAGCGGCGCGGAGATCAACGAGATCGTCGCCACGCTGGAACGGCTGGTGCAGGTGCGCGACGTGGTCTATCGGGTCAATCAGCAGTACATCGCCAGCGCCGCCCAGGCCGAGACCTACCGCACCGAGCCGCCGTTCAAGCTGCAAGGCAGCTATCGCAATATGAACAAGCTGGCGGAGAAGATCTCGCCGGTCATGAACGCGGCCGAGCTGCAGCAATTGATCGGCGATCACTACCTCGGCGAGGCGCAGCTGCTGACCTCGGGCGCCGAGGAGAACCTGCTCAAGCTCGGCGAACTGCGCGGCGTGCACAGCGAGGAACAGGCCGCGCGCTGGACCCAGATCAAGCGCGATTTCCAGCGCAACAAGGCGATGGGCGCGGGTGAGGCCGATGTCGGCGGACGCGTGGTGGCGCAGCTCAACGATCTGGTCGAGAGCGTGCGCGCGTTGGATTCGGCCGCCGGCCGCGCCAGCGCGGCGGCGCAGGCCAAGCCGGCCGAGCCGGCGCCGTGGCCGCAGCTGCTGGCGGCGCTGGAACGTATCGCCGCGGCCCAGGCCGAGGGCGAGGACGCGCCACCGCCGCCTCCGGTCGACACCGGCGCCGCGCTGGCCGAGGCGTTGAGCGGGCTCGGCCCGCAGTTGCAACAAGCGTTCGCGCCGCTGGCCGAGCGTCTGCACGACGGCGAAGAGCGCCAGAGCCGGGTCAACGAAGCGCTGATCGCGCTGTTCAAGCAACTGGGCGAACGCGACATCCAGGACGCGCCGACCCGGGCCGAAATGACCGAGCAGCAACGCGAACTGCAGCGCGCGCTCAACGAGTTCGCCGACCGGCTCAACGGCCGCATCCAACGCTGAGGCCACGATCATGAACACCGCCGTTTATACCGCCGCCAACGTCGCCATCCAGGCGGCCTCGCAGACGCCGGCGACGGATTTCGCCGCGCTCGACCGCACCCTGCGCGAAAGCGTCGCCGACTTGTCGCTGGACAACGAAGAGAAGTTCGAACTGCGCGAGCTCGGCGCGCGCCTGCCGGCCGACCGGGTGCGTTATCTGCGCAACCGCGCCTTCGACCTCGCCCGCGAGCTGATGCAGGCGCAGCCGGCGCGCACGCTGGACGCGTTGCGCTGGCTGGAGCAGGTGGTCAAGACCCTCGATGCGGTGGCCGAGCCGCCGACGCTGGTGTCGAGCGCCTTCTTCGCGCCCGGCGACGCCTGCCTGCGCAAGCTGCGCGAGCTGTGCCGCTCGGCCAAGCGCAGCCTCGATGTGTGCGTCTACACCATTTCCGACGACCGCCTGGCCGAGGAGATCCTGGCCTGCCACAAGCGCGGCATCGCGGTGCGGGTGATCAGCGACAACGACAAGAAGTTCGACGACGGCAGCGACGTGCTGCGCCTGCGCGAGCTCGGGGTGCCGGTGCGGGTCGACGACAGCCCGTTCCACATGCACCACAAGTTCGCGCTGTTCGACGGGCGGGTGCTGGCGAACGGCAGCTTCAACTGGACCCGCAGCGCGACCACCAGCAACGAAGAGAACCTGGTGGTGACCGACGACGCCAATCTGGTGCGCAGCTTCTCGGGGCACTTCGAGACGCTGTGGGATAAGTTCGAGGGCTGAGGTTGGCGCGGTAGTCGCGGTGTCGCGGTCGCGGCTCGCGCCGCTCCTACAGTCGGGATCGAGGCGTCCGAAGCTCCTGTAGGAGCGGCGCGAGCCGCGACCGCGCACCTCCACCTGCGACGAAAGCGGCGATTCAACCGCGCTCGCGCGCCGCCACCGTCCCGGATTCGTCCAACTCGCGCTTCACCGCCTCGGTATCCTGCCCCAGCTGCGGCGCCGCGAACGCGGCCGGCCCCGGGGTGCGGCCGAACTTGATCGACTGCGCGACGCCGCGATAACGCCCCACGCCTGGATGCTCGATCGGCGCGACGATGCCTTCGGCCAGCACCTGCGGGTGTTCGAACATGTCCTCGATCCGCCGCGCCGCCGCGCACGGAACCTCGTCGCCGAACAGCGCTTCCCATTCCAGCGCGTCGCGCGCGGCCAGCGCCGCGTGCAGCCGCGGCACGATCTGCGCCGCGGCCTGGGCGCGCTTGCGCACGCTGTCGTAGCGCGGATCGGCGGCCAGCTCGCTAAGCCCGGTTTTCTCGCACAGCGCCTGCCAGAACCGCGGCGTGTTGGCGGAAATGTAGATGTGGCCCTCGCGGGTCGGATGGATGCCGGTGACGCCGCCCGAGCGCATGTCGCGGCCGATGTCCAGGCCCTCGCCCTCGGCCCAGATCATCCGCGCCGACTGCATGGTCAGCGCGCTGCGCAGCAGCGACACGCCGACGAACTGGCCCAGGCCGCTGCGTTCGCGTTCGTACAGCGCCGAGGCCACGCCGCCGCTGAGCAGGGCGGCGGCGTAGTAGTCGACCACCGAGCCGTAGATGATCTCCGGCGGGCCGCCGCGCTTGCCCTGCAGCGCGCACATGCCGGTCAGGGTCTGCAGCACCTGGTCGTAGCCGGCCTTGTCCTTCATCGGGCCGTCTTCGCCGTAGCCGCTGACCGCGCAATAGATCAGGCGCGGGTTGATCAGCTGCAGGCGCTCGAAATCGATGCCCAGGCGCGCCGGCACGCTGGGGCGGAAGTTGTGCACCAGCACGTCGGCTTCGCGCACCAGCCGCAACAAGGTGGCGTGGTCGTGCGCGCGCTTGAGGTCGAGCACGATGCCGCGCTTGCTGCGGTTGACGCCGAGGAAGGCGCGGCTCTCGCTGGCCAGGGTGGACGGATACTGGCGCAGGTTGTCGCCGTCGGGCGGTTCGATCTTGATCACGTCCGCGCCCTGGTCGGCGAGCAGCGCGCAGCCGTAGGGACCGGCGATGTAGGCGCTGAGGTCGAGCACGCGCACGCCGGCCAGCGGGCCGGCGCCGGAGCGCCTGGAGTCGGTCGGGGAGGAGGAGCGGGAATCCATGCGGGGGCGGAGCCTGGGCTTCGTCGAGGCGGGCGGTCCAACTGTGCGCGCTGGCGGCGCGCGCGAACAGTCGTGCGGCATATGTTCTGGCGTTACCAATTCTTGCTTGGCGGCTGTGGATCGTGCGCGAAATCCTCGTCCGCGGCGGTCGCGGGCGGCGCCAGCGACAGCCAGGTCAGGCGCCACGCGCCGTCGGCGCGGCCGCCGGCGCGGTAATAGGGCTCGAACGCCAGCGGCGCGCGATAGTCCAGGCGCAGTTCCAGGCGCGGCGTCGCGCCGTCGGCGCCCGGCGGCGACCAGTGCAGCCAGTCGGCGATGGGCGCATCGGGCAAGCGCACGGTTTCTTCGCTCTTGAATCCGTCGATCAGGCCGGTGGCGTAGACCAGCGGGCCGCAGGTGAAACCGATGTAGCCGTGGCGCAGCACTTCCTGCGCGACCGGGCTGCCGTCGGGCGCGCGCGATTCCTGCACGTTGCGGTTGAGCGCGCGGTGCGCGATCGGGCGCATCGGCAGGCGCAGGACGACCTCGTCGCCGTCGCGCCATTCGCGTTCGATGGCGAAGTAATCGCCGGGCGCGGGTTCGCCCCCGGCCGCCGCGCCGTTGACCGCGACGCGCGCGCCCTGCGCCCACGATGGAATCCGCAGGCGCAGCGCGAACCGCGCCGCGCGCCGCGGCGACACGCGCAGGCGGATCTCGCCATCGAACGGATACGCGGTGTCCTGCGCCAGCGTCAGTTCGCCGGCGAGCGGATGGGCGATACGCGCCGAGCCGGCGGCGTACAGGTTCACCGTCGTCGCGCCGTCTTCGCCCAGCGAATACGCCACGTCCGGCACTTCCTCCACCGCCATCGCGCCGCTGGACTTGCAGCAGCGCCAGTACGTGGTGTGCACGCGCCTGCCGTTGGGGAACACGTAGTAGCACCAGTCCTCGCCGTCCGGCGCCTGCGCGGCGAGCAGATCGTTGTAGGCCGAGCGCTCGATCTCCTCGGCGTAACGCGCCTCGCCGGTGATCGTCAGCAGTTCGCGGTTGAGCTGGATCCAGGCCAGGGTCGAGCAGGTCTCGACATAGGCCTGCGGACTGAACGCGCCCGGCGCGTTGAACACCTCGCGCGAACGATGGGCGACGCCGCCCCAGGGGCCGCCGCCGAGGGTGAGGTGGCGTTCGCGGATGCTGCGCCACAGCGCCTGCACTGCGCGCAGGTAATCGGCATGGCCGCTGGCGCGATGCAGCTTGGCGAGTCCGACCAGGTTCCAGGCCAGCTGATAGGCCTTGCCGGTGGCGATCTCGGCCGCGTCCGCGCCGGCCAACGCGCGGGTCAGCAGCGCCAGCGGCGGGTGCGCGTCGGCCTGGCCGAGTACGGTCAGGGCGAGGTCGAGGAAGTCCTGCTCGCCGGTGGCGAAGTACAGTTCCACCGCGGGATCCAGCAGCACCGTCGCCGACATGCCGAAATGGTTGCCCAGGTCGGTGATGTCGATGTCGCCGGCGCTGAGCGTGCGCAGGCACAGCCGGCCGATCCGGCGCGCGGCGTCGAGGTAGCGCGGTTCGGGGAAATGCTTGTGCGTTTCCAGCAGGCCCAGGATCAGATACGCGTGGGTCCAGATGTCCCAGGTGCGCACGCTCGGCGCGCCGTCCCAGCTGACCGGCTTGGGCGCTTGCTTGCGCATGAAGCGGCGCTGCGGCGCGTAGGTGCCCAGATAGCCGTCGGCTTCCTGGGTCGAGACCAGGAAATCGGCGACGCGGCGCAAGTTGGCGAGCAGCTGCGCATCGCCGCTGCGCGCGGCCGCCTTGGCCGCGGCGCTGAGCCATTTGCCGGCGTGTTCGCCGTACCAATCGCCTTCCTCGTTGCGCGCGCGCCGTTCGGGCGCGAACAAGGCGATCGCCGGACTGGTTTCGTCGACGATGAAATGCGACAGGCGGCCGGCGAGGTTGGCGTCGAGCGCCTCGCCGAGCGGGCCGCGCAGGACGATGCCGGCCGGGTCGAGCGCGGGAGCGTAGCGGCGCATGCGCTTACTCCGCGTCCGCGGCGCAGCGGAAACCGATGCAGGCCGAGCGGTCCTTGCTCGGCGCCATCAGCAACAGCTTGCCGTGCTGGTCGAGGCGGTAGGCCTGCGGGAAGTACCAGTGCGAGGTCTGCGGCTGGTACGAACTGCCGCCGCGCAGGATCGCCGCGCGGGTGTGTTCATCGAAGTATTCGTCGGTCCATTGCCAGACGTTGCCGACCAGATCGAGCACGCCGAACGGGCTGGCGCCGGCGGGATGCGCATCGACCGCGTCCGGCGCGCGCACGCGGCGGTTGCGGTTGGGCGCGGGCACGGCGTCCTCGCGCCAGTCGTCGCCCCACGGGTAGCGGCGGCCGTCGTCGCCTTGCGCGGCGTACTGCCACTCCCATTCGCGCGGCAGGCGCTTGCCGGCCCAGCGCGCGTAGGCGCGCGCGTCTTCGAGCGCGACCCAGGTCACCGGGCGATGCTCCCAGCCCGCGCGCGGCGCGCCGTCGACCCAGTCGCGCAGGTAATTGTGCGGGTCGCGCGGGAGGTAGCCGCTGGCGTGGACGAAGTCGAGGTATTGCGCGTTGGTGACCGGGGTGCGGTCGATGAAGTAGCGCGGCAGGCGCAGGCGCCGGCGGTGATTGCGGCGCGCGCTGTTCTCCCACGGATACTGCACGTCGACGCCTTCCCAGGTCTGGCCTTCGATCTCGACGCCGCCGACGACGAAATCGAATTCGCCGGCCGGAATCTCGACCATGCCGTGCGGCGCGCTCGCCGCCGGCGCGGTCGGCGCGATCTCCACCAGGGTCTGCTTGAGCGAGGTCCACTGCGCGCTGCACTCGCGCAGCGGCTTGGCCGACAACGCCCGCATCGTCGCCAGGAACGCGTCGAGCCCCGCGTGCGCCGCGCCGTCCGGCAGCGCCAGCAGCGCGCCGAAGCCGCGGCCTTCCAGGGCGAATTCCAGCACCGCGCGTTCGCCGTCCAGGCGCGGCGCCAGTTCGACGCCGTTCCACAGGTCGTAGTAACGCTGGCCTTCGGCGTGCGCGACCGCGATCAGCTCGCCGTCGAGATCGAACTCGTTGCGGTTGACCATGGTCCACACCGCCGCGCCGGCGTGCGGGAAGCGGCTGGCGAACACGCCGTGCTGCAGGGTGCGCGCGTACGGGCGCCAGTCGTGGCTGACGAAGTGCGGGGCGAACGCGCGCTCGATGCCGGCGATGCGGCGCAGCGACTCGGCATCGCGCTCGGTCAGCTGGTTCCACAGGCCCCAGACGTTCTCCCAGGCGTTGTAGCCGACGCCGTTGAAGAAAATGTATTGCAGGTCGTGGTTGCGGTCGCGGCCCCAGCGGTTCTCGTAGTTGATCATGTGGCGCGGTTCCAGCCACTTGAACTTGGCCACCGGCGGCACCGGTTCGTTCGGCGCCTTCTTGCCCCAGCTCTGCACGTTCCAGATCAGCGCCTCTTCGGCGCTGATGGTCGATTCGGGCTGCAGCACGACCGGATGGCCGGCGGCGTCGCAGGCGTCGAAGAACGCGCGCGGCACGCCGTTGTAGGTGTCGCCGTTGACGCCGTCGGCGCCGATCGCGGCGACCAGTTCGGCCACGGCGTCCCAATCGCGCCGGCCGCTGTCGCGGGTGCCGTGGTCCCAGGGCATGGTCGGCAGGAACACGCGCACGCCGCGGCGATGGAAATCGGCGACCGCGCCGCGCAGGCCGTCGAGCCCGCCCGGCAGGTCGCGGGCGAGATCGAACTGGTTGCGGTCGTCGACGCCGATGTTCGGATACACCGGCCAGATCAGCACGCTGTCGATGCCGCCGTAGCGGCGCTCCAGGTCGTCGAGGTAACGGTCGACGGTGTAGCGGCCTTCGACCGGATCGTAGAAGTAGCGGTCCTCGACCATTATCTGCGCGTGGACGAAATTGCGCTGCGCCCATTGCAGCTCCGGGCGGCGGTAATGCGCGTCGTCGTAGCCGATGCGGACCAGATGCTCGCGGCGCCAATCCTTGAGCTCCTCGATCCAGTCGTCGAGGGCGCCGTCCACGTCGGTCTTCCAGTGGCCGATCTCGGCGAACGGCCAGCCCGGCGCCTTGCCCGGCAGCGGCAGGTAGCGCTGGGTGGTGACGTGGGAGAACTTGTACTCGCTGCGCACGCGCGGACGTTCGTCTTCGGGGGCGGCGTCGGCGGCGGCGGAATAGTCGTTGGACATGGGCGTGCTGATGTTCGGAAGGGGGAGTGAGCGAAGCGACGGTGGGAGGGACTTCATTCCCGACGCTCTTGTCTCAGATCGCGGCGACCTGAGCGGAGGGCATCGGGACTGAAGTCCCTCCTACGGAATTGCGGTCTGCGGCAGTGTGCAACAGCGCTTCGACCTCGGCATGACTGGGCACGCTGCTTTGCGCGCCGGGCCGCGTGCACGCCAGCGCCGAGGCCGCGCAGGCGCGGCGCAGCGCGGTGTCGAAGCCGTCGCCCCGGGCCAACGCGGCGACCAGCACGCCGCAGAAGGTGTCGCCGGCCGCGGTGGTATCGACCGCTTCGACCGCGAACGCGTCCTGGCGCAGGCGCGCGCCGTCGACACGGGCGAGGCAGCCGCGCGCGCCGAGGGTCACCACCACGCGCGGCACGCGCACGGCGGCGACGGCGGCATCGAGGTCGTCGATGCCGGTCAGCGCGGCCAGTTCGCCTTCGTTGACGATCAGCAGGTCGACGTCGTCCAGCAGCGCGGCCGGCAGCGCCCGCGCGGGCGCGGCGTTGAGCGCGACGGCGACGCCTGCCGAGCGCGCCTGCCGGGCCCAGTCGGCGACCGCCTCGAGCGGCGATTCGAGTTGCAGCAACAGCCAGGCGATGCCGTCGAGCGCGGGCAGGTCGTCGCCGCGCAGCGCGGCGTTGGCGCCGGGCGCGACCACGATCGCGTTCTCGCCGTCGTCGGCCACGCAGACGAAGGCGCTGCCGGTGGCGCGCTCGGCGCAGCGGTGCACGTGCAGTTCCACGCCGCCTTCGCGCAGCGAGCGTTCGATCGGCTCGGCGTGCGCGTCTTCGCCCAGCGCCAGCAGCATGCGCGTCGGTGCGGCGCCGGCGTGGGCGCAGGCCAGTGCCTGGTTGGCGCCCTTGCCGCCGGGATAGGTCGCCAGCTCGCGGCCGAGCACGGTTTCGCCGGGCGCGGGCGCGTGCGCGGCGCGGACGACGAAGTCCAGATTGGCCGAACCGGCGACGAGGACGGCAGGGGGCGTGTTCGCGGTCATGCGCGGTGTCCGATGGGGGCGATGGGCTTCATGGCGAGCGCGGCGCCGCGCGGCCGGCGGCATCGGTCGCGGCGAACGCGAGCCGGTAGAAGTCCTTGCTCAAGCGCGGCGGATCGCCGGCGACGCCGGCGCGCGGCAGGTGTTGCAGCAGCGCCAGCGCGACCGTCCTGCGCTTGGGGTCGATGGCGTAGGTGGTCGAGGCGGCACCGGGCCAGCCGAACTGTCCGAGCGACGCCGGCGCGCTGCGCCGGGCCGGATCGATCACCACCGCGCCGCCGTAGCCGAAGCCTTCGCCGGCGTCGTATTGGTGCACCGGCGGATCGAGCATGGTCAGCTGGTTGCGCAGCATCGCCGCGACCGTATCGGTGCGCAGCACGCGCGGGCCTGCGCCGTCGCGGCGCGTGCTGTCGCAGTCGGCGAAGCCCGATTCGTCGGCGATGCGGCCGCCGTCGAGCAGCATCTGGGCGAAGCGCGCGTAATCGCAGGCGGTGGAATACAAACCGCCGGCGCCGCTGGCGTAGGCGTTGAGGGGCGCGCCGGGTTCGCGTTGCGAGGGGCCGTCGTCCAGACGCAGGCGGCCGTCGTCGCCGGTGGTGGTGAGGTCGGCGATGCGTCCGCGCGCCGCCGCGGGAACCGCGAAGCCGGTGTCGCGCATGCGCAGCGGCGCGAACAGATGCTCGCGCAGGTAAGCCTCGAAGCGCTGTCCGGACACGGCTTCGACCAGCCGCGCCAGCACTTCGGTGGCGGCGCCGTCGTAACCGAAGCGGGTGCCCGGATCGGCGGCCAGCGGCGCTCGCGCGAGGCGGGCGACGAAGCCGGCGAGGTCGCGCGCGGCGTGCGGATCGTGGCGGCGGGTCAGCGCCGCCGCGGCGTCGTCGCCGGGCAGGCCGGCGGCGAAACCGGCGGTGTGGGTGAGCAGGTGGCGCACCGTGATCGCGCGTCGCGCGGGGCGCAGCGTCGGCGCCTGCGCATCGCCGTTGGCGACCTGGCGGTCCGCGAGTTCGGGCAGGTAGCGCTGCACCGGCGCTTCCACGTCGATCAGGCCGCGTTCGGCCAGCTGCATGACCGCGGCCGAGGTCGCGGTCTTGCTCATCGAGTAGATGCGGAAGATCGTGTCGCGGCGCATCGGCGCGCGGCGGGCGAGGTCGCGGTGGCCGTAGGCGCGAAAGTCGACGATGCGGCCTTCGTGCACGATCAGGGTCACCGCGCCGAGGTAGCCGCCGGGGCGGGTGGCCTGGGTCATCCAGGCGTGCAGTGGATCGAAGGGCGAGGCGTCGGGGTGTTTGGCGACCGGATCGGAAAGCGTCGGGACTGAAGTCCCTCCCACAAGAGTGGAAATTCCTCCCACAAGAGCATCGTTCGTGGGAGGGCCTTCAGGCCCGATGCCTTTGGCTCCGTTCGCGGCGGGCCGATCGGAAAGCATCGGAGCTGAAGCCCGTCCCACGGTGTCCGCCGATGCCTGCGCTGCAGCGGCTGTCGTGGGAGGGCCTTCAGGCCCGACGCTTTGGTGCCCGACGCCGGCGCAACCCGCACCCATCGCCATCAGCCCCACGATCAGGACCGGCCAGCGGCAGCGGCGGAGAACACGAGTGGGCAAGTCGATTCCCATAGCGGTGAAAGCGCCGCCGCGGCAGTGCTTGCCGCGGCGATGAGGCCGATCCGGTCCGTCGCGCGCCGCGGACCTCAGAACTTGAAGGTGTGGGTGAGCGAGATCGTGCGCCCGCGGCCGGCCCAGTAGTTCTGGAAGCCGCCCGGCGGTTGCGACCAGCTCAGGATGTACTGCTTGTCCAACAGGTTCTCGATGCCGAGCGAGAGCTTGCCGTAACGCTGGGTGTCGTAGTTGAAGCCCAGGTCGAACAGGGTGTAGCCCTTGGTGCTCTCGGTGAAGCTGAAGGCGCGGTTGTCGAAGGCGCGCACGTCGCTGCCGGACAGGTCGCGCGAGAACAGCGTGGTCGCGCCCAGGCTCACGTCGGCGTTGGGCAGGAAGTTCCAGGTCAGGGTCCAGGCGAGTTTGTCGGGGTTGATGTCGAGCACGCCCATCGGCTTGTTCAGCCCGCCGGCGCCGAAGCGGCCGGCGGCGTCGGCCGACCAGAACGAGGTCTTGCCGCGGGTGTGCGAATAGACCGCGCTGATCCGCCAGGCGTCGTTGAAGCGCCAGTCGCCGGACAGTTCGTAGCCCTTGATCCGCACCGGCGCGCGCAGCAGCACCAGGTCGTTGGTGATCGGGTCGATCGCCAGCGACTGGCCGTAGTCGGACTTGGAATCGTAATGCGAGGCGCTCAGCGAGCCGCGCTCGCCGCGCCAGTTGAAGCCGAATTCGGTGTTCTCGACCACGATGGCGTTGAGGTCGAGCAGGTCGCCGACGTTGATCGGCGGATCGTTCGGGCAGCCGTCGGTCTGCACGCTGCCGGCGTCGCCCGAGCATTGCACGTTGCGCAGCGGAATGCCGACGTTGGCCAGGGTGAAGCCTTCGCCGTAGGAGCCGAACACCGACCACTGCTCGTTGACGCGCCACACCGCGCCGAAGTTGGTCAGGTTCTCCTGGTAGTCCAGGGTGCCGCCGCCGACGTTGCGGCGGTCGCGGTACCAGGTGGTGGTGTAGTCGTCCACGCGCAGCTCGCCGTCCTCGCGGCGGATGCCGCCGGACAGGGTCACCGGGCCGATGTCCCAGGACAGCTGCATCCACGGCGCGCGGCTCTTGTAGTTCATCGGCGGCACCCACAGCCGGTCGGTCAGCGCCAGGCGCTGCTCGGCGGTGTCTTCGACCAGGTCCAGGCCGACGCGCAGTTCCAGCCCGTCGACCGCGAACAGCGACGGCCGCGCCCACGAGGTGCGCAGGCCTTTCTTGTCGGTGACGATTTCCGACTGGTCCCAGACCTGGCCGATCGGCCCCAGCCGCGGGTCCTGGCGGTCGATGGTGTTTTCCGGCAGGTAGCGCATCTGCTGGTCGGCCTTGTAGCCGTTCACGGTCAAGGTGCCGCCGAAGAAATCGCTGTTGGTGTAAGTGAGCTGGTACTGCTTGAAGTCGTTGATCGCGGCCTTGGAGCCGAAGATCGTGCCGCGCTCGGAGGTGTTGGTGCGGGTCTCGCCGCACAGCGCGCGCTCGTCGGGGCGGCAGCCCAGCACCTGGATATAGTTGGCCTTGCCTTCGATGTTGAAGTGGCTGACCGAGCCTTCGATGCGCTGGGTGCCGTCTTCGCCGAAGTCGTAGCCGGCCTTGAGGAACAGGTTGCGCGACTCGGTATCGGCCAGCGAGCCGCTGGTGTTCATGCCGATGCGGCGGCCGTCGCCGTCGTAGGTGATGCCGCGGTCCAGGAACGAGACGCTGGCGAGCATGTCGAAATTGCCGGCCTTGCGGGCGAAATTCAGGCCGAGCTTCCAGCCCGCGCTGTCGTCCTTGAACTGGGTGGTGTAGCGGCTGATCAGGGTGAACTCGTTGCCTTCCTTGGTCGGCGCGGCGGACAGGTAGTTGATGATGCCGCCGGCCGCGCCGATGCCCTCGGACGCGGACGGGCCGTTGATGACCTCGATCCGGCCGACGATGCCCATGTCGGTGAAGGTGCCGTTGCGGGTGCCTTCGCGCAGCGGCGAACCCTGCGGCACGCCGTCGAACAGGCGCAGAGCGACGCGGCCGCGCAGGTTCTCGCCGGTGTTGCTCATCGCCTGCGAGGACTCGGCATAGCCGGGCACGGTGCGCGCCAGCACCGCGGTCGCGTCCTCGGTCAGCACCAGGCTGCGCGCGAGTTCGGCCTTCGACACCAGGGTGATGGCGCCGGGAATCTTGTCCACCGCCTTGGGGCTGCGGGTGCCGGTGACCACGACGTTGTCGAGGTTGACCGCGGCGCGGCTGGCCTGCGCGGTTTCGGTCTCGGCCGGCGCGGCGGCCGCGTCCGCGTCCTGGGCGGCGGCGGTGCCGGCGGCGAAGGACAGCAGCAGCGCGCTGCCGATCGCGGCGGAAAGTGGCTTGAGCATGTTCGGTTCCGTCGTGGTGGTGCGAAGGCCGGCGCGCGCCGCGAGCGGCGTCGCGCATCGTTCCGGCGTTGGCCCGACGGCAGCGTGGCCGCGTCCTTGTGGCGACGTCCCCGACATCGCGCGATCCCCGGATGCTGGCGAGACTATGCGTTCGCCCGGAGGCATAGAACCGTTGCGCGCTATGTTCAGAGGCTAGGTTTTGTTGGGTGACGCGTCAGTTTTTCTTGTTGCGTTGCGGCAAAAACGACTTCCCGGTTCGCTGATCGCGAAGTAGGTAGATCATGTGCGGGAGTGCGGTCGTGTCCATTCCATATCCGGCTACCTTGACGGCCCGCGGCTCGGATCGTCTGGATTGCGTTGTGCCGCTTCCCGCGCCAGTTGCTGATTGAGCGTCTGCGCCTCGCGCACGGTCTCCTGCATCGCGGGCGGCGGTTCGGAGAGCGACGCCACGCCATAAAAGCCGGGAGTGGTCGCGCCGACCCATAGCTTGCCGTGGGCGACGCCCACCTGCGCGATGCTGTCCGCATCTTGGATTTTGTCGCGCTTGGCCGAGAGCATCGCCGCCGCCACGGTTTCATCCGAAACGTGGCCGGGCGCGCCCGCGCGAATCTTCGCGAACATCGCCTGATCGTTGGGCGACAACTGCGACAAGTCCATCGCCGAACCCGGCTGTGCCATGGTTGCCGCATCGTGCGTCGGTCGTTCGGGCGAAGCTGCCGCCGCCGGCTCCGGCAACGCGTCCCGCGCGGCGGGCACGGCGGATGCCGGGACGGCTCGATCCGGCGCGTCCGCTACGCGGGCGTCGTCCGGTGTGTCGCGTGCGTTGGGGCTGGGCGGGTCGTGCGCAGCCGGAGCGACAGCCCGGTCGTCGCGGAGCGGCGAAGTGGGCGCATCTTCCCGCGCCAGCGATGCCTCTTGGTCGGCCGCCGCGATGCGCTCCGGCGTCGCCGTGGGCGCGTCCTGACTGGCCGCCTTGCGCGACTCGATCCGCGCGTACTGCGCCGCCGACATCGCCTGCTGCGTCGAGGGGTCGGCGATGCCGGTGTCGGCCAGTCCCTGATCGCGCTGGAACTGGCGCACGGCCTGTTCGGTGGCGGCGTCGTACTGGCCGTTCTGCGGCAGGCGTTCCCCATTCCCATCGCGATAGCCGATGCGGTCCAGGCGGTATTGCAACAACTCCACGTCCTGCCCTCGGTCGCCAGGGCGGAGACGGTCATCTTCCAATTCCTGCGTAGTGCCGGCGACGGGTGGCGCCGCAACCTCGGGGGCGGGAGTTGGTGCTTCCGCCGTCTGTAGCGATGTCGCGTCCGGAACACGCGGTGCAGGCTCCATCGGGGAGATGACTTCCGGCGCAGGCGTCGCCGCCACGGGCGGGGCCGGCACGACCTCGGCACGGACCGCCTGTGCGGGCGGCGGCGCCTCTACCGACGCCGCTGCGCGCTCGGGTGCAGGTGCTGACACCGGTTCGACCTCGCGTCGAGTTTCCGGCATCGCCTCCGATGCCACGGCGCCAGGCGGCGATGGCGACGGCTCGCGAGGGCGCGGCGTATCTGTCGAGACGCCAGCAGGCAAGGCGGCGGCCTGTGACGCGACCGGCGACGATCGGACGGGGGACGATGCCTCGTCCGCGCGACGCAGCGCTTCGGGCCGCTCCAGCGGCGCCGCAGTGGCGTGCGCGACCGCCGCCGAGTTCGTCGGCTCGGGCGAAGTCGCCTTCGGCTGACTCGGCACCTCGGGCGCGCGCGGCGTCCGTTCCCGGTGCGCCTCGGCAGCGTTGACTACAATCTCCGGCTCGCGATCCTGGAACCGTGCGCCGGCCACCGCCCGCCGCGCCGAGTCCCGCACGTCGTCGCGCGACAGGCCCAACCGATTCGCCTCGCGCACGACCTGCTCCAACGCTTCGCGTTGCTGCGGCGACAGATTCGCGATCCGCAGTTCCGGCGCCTCCGGCGCGGTCGGCGGCGGCGAGCGCAAATCCAGCATCGCCATTTGCACGTCCAGCGAACTGGTTTCGGCATGGACCCGGTTCGCGCCGTCCGCGTCGCGGCCGATATGCTCAATCGGACTGTCGATGTCGTAGCCGCCGCGCGCGTTGCGTCCCAGGTGCAACGAAGTCGCCAGCGGCGCTACACCGTATTCCTGTTGCGTCCGTCGCACCGCTTCCAAGGCCGCTTCCAACTGTTCCGGTCGGGGATTGACGTTGTGGGTCTTGTACGTCGCCATCAAGTCCGCCCGCTCGATGTCTTCCAAGGTCGGCGGTTGCCATGCCGGGATCGCAGCCACTTGCTGCACATGCTGCGCCAACTGCGGTTGCAGCGCCGCGCGCGTGCTGTCGAGTTCCTGACGCAAGTTGCCGGCGGCGATAACGGACTCGCCGTTGCGCTGCCACTGCCCTTCCGCCGTGCGCTGGTACAGCCTTCCATCCGACGCGATCAACGAATCGTCACGCAGCGCCGAATCGATGGAGGGCGGCACCGCGCCGAACCGGTCCCAGCCTTCGCTCCGATGCACCATCTGATAGCGCGCGGCCATCGGCGCCGGGCCGTTGGCGATGTTCTCCTGGATCACTTGCTGCGAAACGCGATCCAACTCCGCCGCACGCTCGGGGCTGGCCGCATCGACCCGCATCATCGGCACGCCGGGCTGCTCGAAGCCGACGACGACCTTGCGGTCCCACGCTCCGGTTTGCGGATTGCGCTCCCAATCGGCGCGGCGCAGGCTCGCCGGGTCGCTGTCCGCCGCTGCGTGCGAGTACGGATTGCGGGGCGCTTCCAACTTCCCCATCGCCAGTTCCGTCGCCGAATTGCTGGCCCGGTAGCTCAGTTCGTTCGCTTTCTCCGGGCCGGCGGAAAACGCCTGCATCATCGGCTTGTTCTGGCCGTCGTCCAGCAGGTCGCCCAGGTCTTGACGCACCCATTGCCGGCCGTTGGATTCCCACTTCACGCCGTCACGGTCGGTCTGCTTGAAGGTCTGGTAGCTGTCCAGCACCGTCGCGACATGCTCGCCCACCTTCGCACCGGCCACGGCCGCGCCGCCGACCACGATGAAGCCGACCACACCGGGGCCGGTGGCCGCCGCCGTGGCGACCAAGCCGGCCGACGCGCCGCCGATCCAGCCGCCAACATTGCGTGCTGCGACATGATGGGCCTCGGACCGCGCAGCCGCCGGATTGTCCTGTCCCAAGCGATCTGCGACGCGGTGCGCGCCTAGCGCCACATCCACCCCGGTCGCCAGCAGGCCGCCGGAACGCAGCAACGCATGCCTGGGCGACTCGCCGATCAATAGCTCCGCCGAAGCGGAACCGCCTTGCCTTTTGGGACCACGCAAGGATGCCTCGTCCCCGGCCGGATCGATCGTGGGTGCGGCAGGCGAAGCGAGGGACGGATCGAACGAATTCAGACGCGGGCTGTCCTGAAAATCGGGCAGATTGCGGTAGCCGTCCAAGTGCTGTCGATACTCGGCGTGGGTAACGAAGCTGTCGCGGTGCGCCTGATCGAGCAGTTGCGCGGTGGTCCTGGTTAGCAGGCCCGGCATATCGCGTTGCAACTGACGTTGGATCTGCGGCGATGCGAAATGTCTGTCGTCCGACCAGATCGTGACGTTGCGGCCTTCAGCTTGCTCGCGGGCCGCGATCTCCAACAGGGAACGTTCCCCCGCGTTCTTGGACAACTTGTCGAATTCGTCAGGATCGATGGCAGACGCCAACTGCTGTTCCACCTCGGGAGCAGTGAGAATCGTGATGTCCCGGTCTGCCAGATACTGCCCAATCTCGATTCTGAGAGGGCCGTTCGCAATCTCGGTTTCCACGGTTTTGGAGACTGCGAGCTTGGAGCCGTTCGCCTCGACAGTTCGCCGATATGTATCAAGCAACTGAGGGCCGCCCGCGCGATAGGCATAGATCAAACTGCTTGTGTCGGCCAAAAAGTAACTCGCCACAGTTCGATCCTTTCTGGTCAGGTCGAGTCGGATTTGGCGTGATCTCGGAATTTCCCAAATAGACCAGTAATGTCAGACTCGTCCAGGCCTGGCATCCACTTCAATATCAAGCGCCGCACCGACCAAGCGAGTCGCGCCTCGATCTGATTGAATTCTTTTTCCTGCCATAAGAAATCAGCGTATTCTTCCGGGCTTTCTTTCTGGAAGTACTGCGCGAAGGCGGCTGCGTCCTCGGCTTTCCACACCCTTCGTCGGTCCCAATGCTCCCTGGCCGCCATGTAGTCGGACACGATGGATTCGTAGATAGCCTCATCGCTGGCGATTCTTTTCCCGGGGCCCGTAAGCACCCCAATAACCCTGGCTTTGAGCTTTTCATCTTCCAATGCGTTGATCTTGGCTAGCAGTTCAAGGCTGATGGTCATGGCGAAGCGTCCTTGAGGCTTGTTCGTTCAAAGATGAAATTTTTTGAAGGGAATGCGGCAAATGGCACAAGACAATTATTCTTCGTAAGGCATGCTTACATTCTCAGGCCAAGACCGTTTACTGGGGCTTGGTAGCTGTCCAGCACCTTCGCGACATGGGTAGGCCGCATGGGGCTGCCGACTGGCGAGCATATCCGCGACTATCGCGGCCCGCTTGCAGCTTTGATCGTTTTTTTCGCGAGCGTCAAGATGGAGCCTCGCAAACTGAGGCGATGTTCGAGCCAGGGGGCGCATGAGGGGACTCTTGCCTAGGGCAACGCCGAGTTCGGGACGTTGATCGTCCTGATGCACTCATTAAGTGCTATTTAAACGCGCATGTTAGGCATCGTTCTGCGTTTGTGTTGCACCAAGGCAGAACGCGCGCGACCTTCAATGTCGTCGTTGCGCGTTGGGTAATGCAGGTCGCGCCGTTTCTCGACCCCGAATGTAGAAACTGCGCGAGCTGCGGCCGCGGGCTCGCACGGTCGCGTCGTAAGCGCGATGTCGCGGACGCGGCTTGCGCCGCTGCTACAGGGGCTTCGGGCCGTTGCGTTGCTGCATGGCCTTGCGGCTTTCTTGCAGCAATACGGTGACCAGGCGCACGCGCACGCTCGAGCGCGACCAGACGATGCCGATGCAGCGCTTGGCCGAGGCGTCGGGCAAGGCGATGCGCGCGAGCTTGAGGCCTTCGGGCCAGGGTTGCGCCCAGTCGGGCACCAGCGACACGCCCAGGCCGCGGTCGACCATCACCGCGATGGCGTTGAGCGCGTTCAATTCGAAACGCTCGCGCGGGACGATGCGCTGCGCGCGCAGGTATTCCTCGGCTTGGCGGCCGCCCCACTGGTGGCGGTCGTAGCGGATCAGCGGCTGGGTGGCGAGCAGTTCGTGCGGGTCGCGGTCGGCCAGGTGCGCCGGCGCCAGCACGATCAGCGGCTCCTCGCGCAGCAGCTGCCACTCGCAGGTCTTGGGCAGCGGGAACGGCGCCTGCAGCACGATCGCCGCGTCGAGGTCGCCCTGTTCGACCGCGTGGTAGAGGTCGGCCGAATAGCCCGGCTTGATGAACACGTTGATCTGCGGAAAGGTTTCGACCATGCGCGCGAGCACGTCGGGCAGGATCCCAGCCAGCGCGGTCGGGCAGGCGCCCAGGCGCAGTTCGCCGGCGATTTCGCTTTCGGTGGCGACGCTGCGCAGGTCGGCGACGTTGCGCAGCAGTTCGCGCGTGCGCGGCAGAATCCGCGCGCCTTCCTCGGTGACGCTGACGGTGCGGCCGACGCGCGCGATCAGCGGCGCGCCGATCTCGCGCTCCAGGGTGCGGATCTGCTGCGCGACCGCGGCCGGGGTGATGCCGAGCACGCGCGCGGCGGCGGCCATCGAGCCTTGGTCGACGATGGTGACGAAGGTGTTGAGGAACTGGGTTTCCACGGCGGCTCGCGTTCGTTGTCGGGCAACGCTACCTCAGGTGGGTGGGGTGGGCTACGTCCATTGGTCATCTTTTTTTGGGGCTTCACCCCAACCCCGCCCAGGCCCGAACGCAGAGCGTTCGGTCGTTCGGCGTTGCGCGAGCGATGGCTCGCAAACGCAGCGCCTCACCCCGCAAGCGGGGAAGGGCTCAAAGCCGATCGCTGCTGGCTGTCCCTTCTCCCGCTTGCGGGAGCAGGGGCCCCGAAGGGGCGGATGAGCGCCGGTCGCGATAGATCGTCAGCCCGTCCAGCGACTGCGTCGGCGCCGGAAAGAACAGGCTCGCCACATACCCGATCGCGATGCACAGCGCGATCGAGATCGCCAGGTAGTAGTACGGATGCACCGCGCGCAAGGTCCAGATGCCCAGGGTCAGCACGATGCTCGCGCCGATCCCGATCGCCACGCCCTGCCAGTTGGCGCGGCGGGTGAACATGCCCAGGGTGTAGGCGCCGGCGAAACCGCCGCCGAGCAGGCCGGCCAGTTCGATCGACACGTCGAACAGCGAGTGGATGTCGAACTTCGACAGCAGCAGCGCCGCGCCGATGCCGATCAGGCCCACGACCACGGTCATCCACTCGGCGAAACGCACGCTCTGTTGCGGCGTGTGGCCCTTGTGCAGCTTCTCGTAGAAGTCCACCGAGATCAGCGTCGCCACCGAGTTCATGATCCCCGACAGCGTCGCCATCGCCGCGGCGAAGATGCCGGCGATGATGAGCCCGGTCACGCCGACCGGCAGTTCGGCGGCGATGAACATCGGAAACGTCGCGTCGATCGGCAGCAGCGGGTTCATGCGCTCGGGGTGTTCGCGGTAGTACACGAACATCGCCGTGCCGATGGTGTAGAACACGATGCCGCCGGGGATCATGATCGCCGCGAACGCCCAGATCGAACGCCCGGCTTCCTTGTCGGATTTGGTCGACAAGGTGCGCTGCATCAGCACCTGGTCCTTGGGGAAGGTCAGCACCACCTCGAACAGGACCAGGAACACGAAGCCCCACACGGTGGCCTTGGTCAGGTCGAAGCTGAAGTCGAAGGTGTGCATCTTGCCCTCGGCCATCGCCGTGGACCAGAACTGGCCGAAGCCGCCGCGCAGGCCCCAGATCATGAAGCCGATGGCGAAGATCGCGCCGCCCATCTTGACGATGACCTGGACGAAGTCGGTCCAGATCACCGCCTTCATCCCGCCCATCGCGGTGTAGACGATGGTGAAGCCGCCCATCAGCAGCACGCTCCAGAACACGCTGATGCCGGTGATGGTGGCGATCGCCAGCGCCGGCAGGAACAGGATCACGCTCATGCGGCTGCCGATCTGCACGAACACGCACAAGGCGCTGGCGAGCATGCGGATGGCCGGGTGGAAGCGGGTTTCCAGGTACGAGAACACCGACATCAGGTCGAGCCGGCGCAGCAGCGGCACCACCCAGATCGCCACGAACACCAGGCCGAACACGGCGATGATGTTGTTGGCCATGTACTGCCAGTTGGTTTCGAAGGCCTTGGCCGGAATGGCGATGAAGCTGATCGAGCTGGTGTTGGCCGCGTACAGGCTGATGCCGGCGGCCCAGAACGGGATGCTGCGGCCGCCGACGAAGAAGCTGTCGGTGTTGCCGCGCTTCTCGCGCAGGTAGAAGTACAGGCCGATGCCGATCATGCCGGCGAGGTAGACCACGATCACCACCCAGTCGAGCCAGTGCAGGCGCAGCTTGCTGGACTGGATCTGCGCGGCGGCGAACTGGACGCGGCCGGCGCCGTCGGCGCGCGCCCACGCCAGGCCGTCGGGCCAGGCGGCGGTGGCGAGCGCGTCGGCCGGCACCTGCGCGCCGGGCAGTTCGGCCCAGGCGGCGGTGATGGTCTGGTAGGTCATCAGCCGCGCCGGCGCGTGCGCGGTCGGTTGTACCGGCATCAGAAGGTGCGCCTGGCCGGTGGCGCGGCCGGCGCCGGCGGGAACCTGGCCGGGCACGCGGCCGGCGTCGCGCCAGGCCGGCTGACCCGGCGTCCAGCGCAGCAGGCGGTCGCCGCCGCCGGCGGGATCGGCGAGCACCAGGAACAGCGATTTGGTCTGCGACAGCAGGCTGCGCGGCGCGCCGGCTTCGGTCCAGGCCGGGGCCGCGGTCCACGCCGCGCGGTCGTCGGCGAGCGGGCGCTGATAAAGGCGCGGCGCGCCATCGGCGCCGAGGCCGGCGAGGTAGAAGGTGTCGGCCGTCCATGCCGCGGTGGCGTTGCGCACAGCTTCGGGCAAGGCCGGCAACGCCAGCGCTTGAAGTCGTTGCGTATCGGCCTGCAGGCGCGCGACCGCGCCGTCGGCGGACAGCGCGAACGCGCGGCTGCCGTCGCCGGCGATGCTGCGCGGCGCGGTCGCGGCGTCGCTGCGCAGCGCGCGCCATTGGCTCGCGCCCGGGTCCAGGCGCCAGGCGCCGTCGGCGGCAATGGCGATGGTGGCGCCGTCGAGCTGGGCCGCGCCGATCAGCGTTTCGGCCGGCAGCGCCGGCAGCGCGACGCTGCGCAGCGGCGTCAGCGGTTCGGCCTGCAGCGGCGCGGCCAGCGCCAGCAGCAAGGCCCACAGCGCCAGCGCGCACAGTCGCCGCGCGCGCGACGGCGCCACGGCTCCGGCGCCCGATGCTGCGACGACTGCGCGACGCGCCGCGGGCGCGCCTTGTTCCCCCACCACCGACTGCGACTGCTGCGACATCCGCTCCCGTCCCCTCACTGTTGCGCGGCGCGGCATGCGCCGCGCCAGGGTGCCGCGGCGCCCGCGCCGCGGCCGCTCACGGCCGTTCCGCGGTCGCGAGCAGGGCCTGCGCGCGCTTGAGGAACGGCCGGTCGATCATGCGCCCATCGACCACGAACACGCCGCGGCCGCCGTCGGCGGCGGTTTCGGCCGCGCTGACGATGCGGCGCGCGCGCGCGATCTCGTCGGCGCTGGCGGCGAAGGCGCGGTTGGCCAGCCCGACCTGGCGCGGGTGCAGGCAGGTCTTGCCGAGGAAGCCCAGGCGCTTGGCGACCAACGCTTCGTCGAAATAGCCGGCTTCGTCGTGCAGGTCGGCGTAGGCGCCGTCGAGCGCGAACACCCCGGCCTCGGCCGCGGCCATGCGCACCGCGAACAGCGCGGCGTGGACGTTGGCGCGGTCGTCGCGGGCGATGCCCTGGGCCTCGAACAGATCGGCCAGGCCGAGCTGCAGCCCGGCCACGCGCGGGTGCGCGCCGGCGATCGAGGCCGCGGCCCGCAGCGCGCGCGGGGTTTCGATGTTGACCAGCAGGCCGATCGGGCGGACCACGCCGTTGCGCGCCTCGGCGCGTTCCAGCGCCGCCACCGCCTCGTGCAGGGCATCGGCGGATTCGATCTTGGGCAGGTTGATCAGGTCGGCGCCCTCGCGCGCGACCGCGGCCAGGTCGGCGGCGAAGTGCTCGCTGGCGGGCGCGTTGACCCGCACGATCATCAGCTTGGACGAGGCCGCGACGGCGGACGAGGCCAGGAACGCGGCCACCGCCACCCGGGCGGCGGCCTTGCGCTCGGGCGCGACCGCGTCCTCCAGGTCGAAGGACAGGGCATCGGCGGCGCCGGCCAGGGCCTTGTCGAACAGCTCCGGCCGCGCGCCCGGGACGAACAGCTTGCTACGCATGCGCAGGAGGGACGCGGGAATTCATGGTCCGGCGAGTGTGCGGCAAGCGTTCGCGGGCATCGGCACAGGGGCGGCATGTTCAAACGATAGGTTTTGTTGCGAATGCCGGCGGATACGCGCGGTTGTCGTTGCTGGCGGCGCGAGGCCGAAGTCCCGCGGTCGCGGCTCGCGCCGCTCCTACAGCGGCTTCTGATCGTTTCGCGAGCGCCGGCGGGCCCGCATGGGCTTCCTGTAGGAGCGGCGCAAGCCGCGATCGCGAATCCGCGGCGTCCGGCGCGAGCGCGAAGCCCGCTCCCGCAGGGGCCGCGGCGCCTTCGGGCCGCAAAAATTCCCCATCCGGCCCCGGCACCCGATAATGGCGGCCTGTCCGCCAGGCCCGCCCGCGAGGCGCGCCGCCACCGAGTCCCCGATGACGTCCAGCTCCCGCTTCCCCGACTACCCGTTCCAGCCGCAGCGCTTCGAGGTCCGCCCGGGCATCGGCCTGAGCTACCTCGACCAGGGCCCGCGCGACGGCGAAGTCGTGGTGATGCTGCACGGCAACCCGTCGTGGAGCTATTACTGGCGCAAGCTGGTGCTGGGCCTGCACGACCGCTACCGCTGCATCGTCCCCGACCACGTCGGCATGGGCCTGTCCGACAAGCCCGGCGACGAGCGCTACGAGTACACCCTGCAGTCGCGCGTGGACGACGTCGAGGCGTTGCTCAAGCATCTGAACATCGACGGCCCGATGACCCTCGCCGTGCACGACTGGGGCGGCGGCATCGGCTTCGGCTGGGGCCTGAAGCATTCCGAGCAGATCAAGCGCCTGGTGATCACCAACACCGGCGCGTTCCCGCTGCCGGCGGCCAAGCCGCTGCCCAAGCGGCTGCGCCTGGGCCGCGATTCGTCCGTCGGCACCGGCCTGATCCGTGGCCTCAACGCCTTCGCCGGCGGCGCCGCGCGCCTGGGCGTGAGCAAGCCGATGCCGGCCGAGGTGCGCCGCGCCTATGTCGCGCCGTACGACTCGTGGGCCAACCGCATCGCCACCTCGCGTTTCGTCCAGGACATTCCGCTGGGCGAAGGCGACAAGGCCTGGCCGCTGGTGCAGGCGATGGGCCGCAAGCTGCCCGAATACGCCGACCGTCCGGCCTTCATCGGCTGGGGCCTCGGCGATTTCGTGTTCGACCACCACTTCCTCAAGGGCTTCACCGACGCGCTGCCGCGCGCCGAAGTGCACGCGTTCAAGGACGCCGGCCACTACGTGCTGGAAGACAAGGCCGACGAGCTGGTGCCGGCGGTGCGCGCCTTCCTCGACCGCCATCCGCTCGGCTGAGGCGCGCCCCATGGACGCCACCGACGCCGTGTGCAACATCGCCGCTTCGCTGCCGCGGCTGGCCGCGCAATCGCCGCAGCGCGTGGCCATGCGCTGCCCCGGCACGCGCGGGCCCGACGGGCTGGCGCGCTACGACGTCGAGCTGACCTACGCCGAACTGGACCGCCGCAGCGACGCCATCGCCGCCGGGCTCGGCCAGCGCGGCATCGTCCGCGGCACCCGCACCGCGGTGATGGTGCGGCCCTCGCCCGAGTTCTTCCTGCTGATGTTCGCCCTGTTCAAGGCCGGCGCGGTGCCGGTGCTGATCGACCCGGGCATCGACAAGCGCGCGCTGCGCCAATGCCTCGACGAAGCCGCGCCGGAGGCCTTCATCGGCATTCCGCTCGCGCACGTCGCCCGGGTCGTACTGGGCTGGGCGAAGTCGGCGCGCATCCGCATCACCACCGGCCAGCGCGCGCTGCTGGCCGACGACACCCTCGCACGCATCGAGCGCGCGGGCGAAGGCGCCGGTTCGCAGCTGGCCGATACCCGCGCCGAGGAAGTCGCGGCGATCGTGTTCACCAGCGGCTCGACCGGCGTGCCCAAGGGCGTGGTGTTCCGCCATCGCCATTTCGTCGCCCAGATCGAGATGATGGGCGAGGCCTTCGGCATCGCGCCCGGCGGCGTGGACTTGCCGACGTTCCCGCCGTTCGCCTTGTTCGATCCGGCGCTGGGCCTGACCTCGGTGATCCCGGACATGGACCCGACCCGTCCGGCGCAGGCCGATCCGCGCAAGCTGCACGACGCGCTGCGCCGGTTCGGCTGCGACCAATTGTTCGGTTCGCCGGCCTTGATGAAGGTGCTGGCCGACCACGGCCAGCCGTTGCCGACGCTGCGCCGGGTCACCTCGGCCGGCGCGCCGGTGCCGCCGGACACGGTGGCCAAGCTGCGCGAGCTGATGCACGAGGACGCCCAGTTCTGGACCCCGTACGGCGCCACCGAATGCCTGCCGGTGGCGGTGATCGAAGGCCGCGAACTGCAATCCACGCGCGCGGCCACCGAGGCCGGCGCCGGCACCTGCGTCGGCCGCGCGGTGGCGCGCAACGACGTGCGCATCATCCGCGTCGACGACGCCGCGATCGAACACTGGTCGGACGAACTGCTGGTCGCGGCCGGCACCGTCGGCGAGATCACCGTGGCCGGGCCGACCGCGACCGATGCGTATTTCAACCGCGACCACATGACCCGGCTGGCCAAGATCCGCGAGACCACGGGCGAGGGCGGGCGCATCGTGCACCGCATGGGCGACGTCGGTTACCTCGACGAACACGGCCGGCTGTGGTTCTGCGGGCGCAAGAGCCACCGGGTCGAGACCGCGACCGGGCCGCTGTACACCGAACAGGTCGAACCGGTGTTCAACACCCACCCCAAGGTGCGCCGCAGCGCCCTGGTCGGCACCGGCGAGAAAGGCGCGCAGCGGCCGCTGCTGTGGGTGGAACTGCACCAGCCGCGCATCGGCAACCGCGAGCGCGAGCGCATCCTCGACGAACTGCGCGAGATCGGCGCGGCGCACGCGCACACCGCCGGCATCGAGCGGTTCCGCTTCCATCCGGGCTTTCCGGTCGACATCCGCCACAACGCCAAGATCGGCCGCGAGAAACTGACGCTGCAGGCGCGCGCGATCGGCGATTGAGGTCCAGGGCACCGGCTCTTGTGAGAGGGCCTTCAGGCCCGACGCTTTTGTCTCAGATCGCAGCGACCTGAAAGAGAAGCATCGGGCCTGAAGGCCCTCCCACAGTCACTTCGGCCGCATCGGCCCTTGCCGCTGCCCTGCCACAGTCGCCCAGCCGACACTTCGCGCGCGCCGCAAGGCCTATCATCTGCTTCCACATGCACGGACCCCCAACGCGATGAAGATCCTCGTTACCGGCGGCGGCGGTTTCCTCGGCCAGGCGCTGTGCCGCGGCCTGGTCGCGCGCGGCCATGAGGTGGTCAGCTTCAACCGCGGCCACTACCCCGCGCTGGAGCCGCTCGGGGTGACCCAGATCCAGGGCGACCTCGCCGACCGCGACGCGGTCATCGCCGCCGCGCGAGGCTGCGGCGCGATCTTCCACAACGCCGCCAAGGCCGGCGCCTGGGGCAGCTACGAGAGCTACCACCAGGCCAACGTGGTCGGCACCCACAACGTGCTGGCCGCTTGCCAGGCGCACGCCATCGGCCAGCTGGTCTACACCTCCACGCCCAGCGTCACCCACCGCGCGACCCATCCGGTCGAAGGCGGCAGCGCCGAGACCGTGCCCTACGGCGAAGGCTTCAAGGCCGCCTACGCCACCACCAAGACCATCGCCGAAAAGGCCGTGCTCGCGGCGAACTCGCCGCAACTGGCGACCGTCGCGCTGCGCCCGCGCCTGATCTGGGGCGTCGGCGACAACCAGTTGCTGCCGCGGCTGGTCCAGCGCGCCAACGCCGGCCGCCTGCGCTTCGTCGGCACCGGCGAGAACCGCATCGACACCACCTACATCGACAACGCCGCGCAGGCCCACTTCGACGCCTTCGACCACCTGGCGCCGGGCGCGGCCTGCGCCGGCAAGGCCTACTTCATCAGCAACGGCGACCCGCGCACCGTGCGCGAGACCCTCAACGGCCTGCTCGGCGCGGTCGGCGCGCCGACCGTGGACAAGACCCTGCCGTTCCGCGCTGCCTACGTCGTCGGCGCGATCTGCGAAGGCCTGTGGACGGTCCTGCCGCTCAAGGGCGAACCGCCGATGACCCGGTTCCTGGCCGAACAGCTCTCGACCACCCACTGGTACGACATGGGCCCGGCCCGGCGCGATTTCGGCTACGTGCCGCGGGTGAGCTTCGACGAGGGCCTGGCGCGGATCAAGGCGGCGCAATAGCCGCCCGAAGCCCCCTGTAGGAGCGGCGCCCCTGCAAGGGGCCCAGGCGGGATTCGCGCGCGTCCGGACGGACCCCCGCCACCGCCGCCACACCGCGACCGCCGACCGCACCGCGCTTGCACAAAGCGCTAACAGCCGCCCGCGCGAGCCCGGATAGAATGGGCGCATGAACGATTCCGCCTCGCCCCTGGATGCGCTCAAGCCGCTCGCCGGCCGCGCCCTGGAAGCCGCGCTCAACCGCGCGCTCGCGCTCGATCCCGACACCCGCGCCGGCCTGTCCGCGCTCGACGGCCGCAGCATCGCCCTGCACCTGGCCGAGCCGCCGTTGGCCGCGCGCATCCTGGTCGCCGGCGAGCGCCTGGAAGTCGGGCCGGTGCGCAGCAGCGACGAGCCCGATCTGTCGGTGCGCAGCACCCTCGGCGCGATCTTCGCGCAACTGCCGAACCTGCTTGGCGCGGCGCGCAACGAACAGGCCGCGCCGGTCGGCAAGCTGCGCATCGAGGGCGACGCCGACCTGGCCCGGCGCCTGCAGCGGCTGGCCGAGCGTTTCGATCCGGACTGGCAGCAGCCGTTCACCGCGGTGTTCGGCGACATCGTCGGGGTGCAGATCGCCAACGCCGTGGCCGGCGCGCTGCGCCACGCCCGCGACGCCGCCGGCGCCTTCGCCAGCAACGCCGCCGATTACCTCACCGAAGAAAGCCGCGACCTGGTGCCGCGCGCGGAACTCGACGCCTTCCACGACGACGTCGACGCGCTGCGCGACGACGTCGAGCGCGCGGCCGCGCGGGTGGCGCGCCTGCAGTCGCGCGCGGGCGGCCGCGCATGAGCGTCTCGTCGTGGGAGGGCCTTCAGGCCCGATGCTGTTCGGTCAGCGGCGAGGTTTCTTCCACATCTGAAACAAGAGAATCGGGCCTGAAAGCCCTCCCAAAAGAGCGGGCCCTGCAACAAAGGCAGGCCCTGCAGGCGGGGATGCGCGCATGAAATCCGCCGCCCGCGCCTGGCGCATCGGCCGCGTGCTGCTGCGCTACCGTCTCGACGCGCTGCTCGACGACACTCCCGCCGAGCGTTGGCTCAAGCTCGCGCGGCCGTTCGTGCCGCGCGCCTCGGCCGAGGTCGCGGCGATGTCGCGCGGCGCGCGCCTACGCCTGGCGCTGCAGGAGCTCGGCCCGATCTTCGTCAAGTTCGGCCAGATCCTTTCGACCCGCCGCGACCTGGTGCCGCCGGACATCGCCGCCGAACTGACCCTACTGCAGGACCGGGTCAAGCCGTTCGACGGCGAGACCGCGCGGCGCATCGTCGAGAGCGCGCTGGAGCGCAGCATCGACGAGGCCTTCGACCGCTTCGACATCGAACCGCTGGCCTCGGCCTCGATCGCCCAGGTCCACGCCGCGCGCCTGCCCGCGCAGGGCGGCCGGCCCGCGCGCGAGGTCGTGGTCAAGGTGCTGCGCCCGGACATCGAGGGCAAGATCGCCGGCGACATCGCCCTGCTCAACGCGATGGCCGCGCTGGTCGACCGCGCCCATCCCAACGCCGACAAGATCCGTCCGCGCGCGATCGTGGCCGAGATCGAAAGCACGCTCGCCGCCGAACTCGACCTGCAGCGCGAAGGCGCCAACGCCAGCGTGCTGCGCCGGTTCTGGGCCGACAGCGACGACATGTACGTGCCCGAGGTGATCTGGACCCACACCTCCGAGCGCGCGCTGACGCTGGAGCGCGTCTACGGCATTCCCTCCGACGACATCGCCGCGCTCGACGCCGCCGGCATCGACCGTCGCGCGCTCGCCGCCAAGGGCGTGCGGGTGTTCTACACCCAGGTGTTCCGCGACAACTTCTTCCACGCCGACGCCCACGCCGGCAACATCTGGGTCGACAGCGACCCGGCGCGGCGCAGCAACCCGCGCTTCATCGCCCTGGACTTCGGCATCATGGGCCAGTTGTCGGACGAGGATCAGTACTACCTCGCCGAGAACTTCATGGCGATCTTCAACCGCGACTACCGCCGCATCGCCGAACTGCACGTGCAGGCCGGCTGGATGCCGGCGCACATCCGCATCGACGAACTCGAAGCGGCCACGCGCGCGGTGTGCGAGCCGTACTTCACCCGTCCGCTCAGCGAGATCTCGCTGGCCGAGGTGCTGCTCAAGCTGTTCCGCACCGCGCAGCGCTACGAACTGACCCTGCAGCCGCAGCTGATCCTGCTGCAGAAGACCCTGCTCAACATCGAGGGCGTCGGCCGCCTGCTCGACCCCAAGCTCGACATCTGGGCGGTGGCCCGGCCGGTGCTGCAGCGCATCCTGCTCGATCGCTACAGCCCGCAGCGGCTGGCCGGCGAGTTCCGCAAGCGCCTGCCGGAACTGGTGACGCGCGCGCCGGAGATGCCGCGCCTGCTGCACGCCTGGCTGAGCCAGCAGGTGGCCGGGCAGCACGAACTGAAGATGCGTTCGGCCGACATCACCGACCTCAACCACACGATCAAGGACGCGGTGCGGCGCACGGTGTCGGCGATCCTGGGCACCGGGCTGCTGATCGTGGCGGCGGTGCTGTACGGCCTGGAATCGGGCGGGCCGCGGTTCTGGTCGATCCCGGCGTCGTCGTGGATCGCGGGTCTGGGCGGCGTGTGGGCGTTGCTGGCGGCGTGGCCGCGGCGACGGGGTCGTTGGTCCAAGTAGGGCGGCCGCGCAGGGCGCGTGTTGCGGCATTGCCGTGCGCGTCCTGAGTGAGGGCGTCGTATCTGGTTTGGCGGTGCCTGGTCTGCACGATGCGGACTTTCGTCGTGGCTCAATTGTCGCGGTCGCGGCTTGCGCCGCTCCTACAGGGGCTTCGGCTGGTTCGTATCCGATTGCGCGAGCGGCGCGCACGGAGACTGTGGCGCTCACCCGTGTCGAGGATCGCCCGCCGTCATTCCGGCGGAAGCCGGAATCCATTTTGATCTTGCCGTTGCCGTTGCTTGTGCTCGCCCTCGAGCTCGAAGCCGTCGTCCCGCAGCCCCGGAGGGCGTGCGCACGGATGCGCACGCGCGCCAAGGGGCAGGATGCCCCTTATGGCGCGGCCCCGCGCCCCTTTCGAGCCATAGTGGCTCTTGATCCGAAAAAACAAGGCGCTGGTCTCTAACCTCAAGTGCATCACCTCAGTGAGGCACTGTGAATGGGCCAGCAGTATTCACATCTGAGCGCAGAAGAGCGCGGGGCCATCATGGTCTTGATCGCCCAAGGGGCGAGCGGACGGAAAATCGCCCAGACGTTGGGTCGGGCGCAAAGCACCATCGCTCGCGAGTTGCGCCGTAATGGGTTTCGGTCCCATTCGGGGCCGCCGCTGCGCGGACGCCCCCGTTTCGACCCTGGCTACGATGCGACCCGGGCGGGCCGGCGGGCCCAACGGCTGCGTCGGCGGGCGCGGGTGCGCCGCAAGCTGCGACGCGACACCGTGCTGTGGCGACGCGTGCGCTATTGGCTGGAACGGTGCTGGTCGCCGCAACAGATTGCCGACAAACTGCGGGATCTGTACCCGGACCGGCCCTGGCTGCGCGTGTCGCACGAAACGATCTATACCGCGATTTATGCGATGCCGCGCGGCGAATTGCGCCGCCAGGTGACCCGTCTGCTGCGGCAGGGGCGCAAGTCCGGCCGCCGCACGCGTCAGGGAATCGACGCCCGCGGCCATCTGCCGGATCTACCCAACATCCGCCTGCGGCCGCCGGCCGCGCATGAGCGCCTGATGCCGGGGCATTGGGAGGGCGACCTGATCGTGGGCGCGCACAATCGCTCGGCGATTGGGGTATTGGTCTGCCGCCGCACCTTGTACGTCAAGCTGGTCAAGCTCGCCGACGCGACCGCGCACACGGTGCTGGAGGCCTTCAGCTCGGCGTTCGAAGGCGTGCCGGAAAGTTTGAAGAAGACCTTGACCTACGACCAGGGCAAGGAAATGGCATCGCATCGGCAGTTGAGCGAACGCACTGGTTTAGCGATCTACTTCGCCGACCCCCATAGCCCGTGGCAACGTGGAACCTGCGAAAACACCAACGGCTTGTTGCGGCAATACTTTCCCAAGGGCACCGATCTGTCGGTGCATTCTGCGCAGCGCCTCAAAGAGGTGGCGTGGGAAATGAACAACCGCCCCCGTCGTAGCCTGGGCAGGCGCTCGCCCGTCGAGGTGCTCTATGAGGAACTCAAAAACCCGCGGGCGCAGGGTGATGCACTTGGACCTTGACTCCGCCGTTACTTTCTTTGTGGCTTAAGACAAAGAAAGTGACCCGGCCGCTTGCGGACGGAAGCTGTTGATGTTCGCTTGTCGTCACAAGTACGCACACACAAAGACGAACCCCGCCGCGGCACGCCCCCTGTAGGAGCGGCGCAAGCCGCGACCGCGCCACCGTGGCAATTGCAAAAGTTTCGTCGTAGTTGCGTTGTCGCGGTCGCGGCTCGCGCCGCTCCTACAGTCGGATACGCAACCCTACGCCCGTCATTCCGGCGAAAGCCGGAACCCATTTTGATATGTTGCTTTCGCTCTTGTCGATGTGTCGTATGACGACAAGCGACCATCAAGAGCTTTCGTCCGCAAGCGGCCGAGCTACTTTCTTTTGTCAGCGCGACAAAAGAAAGTAGCCAAAGAAAAACGCTTGTTTAAGGTCACAAGCCACTAGGTCCAGCACCCGGCGCGGGGATGCGCCGTAAGGGGCATCCATGCCCCTACGGCGCACGCGCGCATCCATGCGCGCGCCCTCCGGGTCTGCAGGGCTGCGCTGGAATTCAAGGGCGAGCACCAGCAACAGCAACTGCAACAACAACTGCAACTGCACGTGCTTGCGCGACGACGGCAACCGCCGCCGCACAAGCCGGCGAGCTTATTTGCCCGCCGGCGCCTTGGCCTGCGCCGCGAAATCCCCCGACAGGTACACGCTGAAGTCCGCCGGCTTCAGATGCCGCCGGATCGCCGCATTCACCGCGTCCACCGTCAACGCCTTGAACTTCGCATCCAGATCCGCGCTGAACTGCATCGTGCGGTCGAAGAACAGGTTGCGGCCGAGCAGGCCGGCGACGGTGCCGTCCGAGGCGCGCGCCTGTTGGCGCTGGGTCAGCAGGCCGGATACGGCGTCGCGCAGTTCCCCGGCGTCGACGCCGCCGGCGATCAAGCGCGCGAATTCTTCGCGCATCGCCGTCTCGACCTTGTCCAGGTTCTGCGGCGCGGCGATCGCCTGCACGGTCCAGGCGCCGGCGTCGTCGCGGCCGTCGCGGCTGGCGTCGGCGTCCAGGTCGCTGCCCACGCCGTAGCTGAGCCCGTCCTTCTGCCGGATGCGGTCGCTCAAGCGCGACTTCATGCCGCCGCCGCCGAGGATGTAGTTGGCGACCACCAACGCCGGGTAGTCGGCGTCGGTCTCCTTCAGCGACACGTTGGCGCGCGCCAGCAGCACGCCGTTGGCCTTGTCCGGCGCTTCCAGCGCGCGCCGCTCGGGCGCGACCGCGGTGTAGGCGGTGGCGATGGGCGCGTACGCATGGCCCGGTTTCCAGGCCGCGAACAACGCCTGTACCTGGCGCTTCACCGCCTCGGGATCGAAGTCGCCGACCACCGCGATCTCGCCCTCGGCGCTGCCGTAGAACTCGCGATGGAACGCGCGCAAGTCGTCGAGCCTGGCGCTCTTCAGCGCCGCCAGCGATTCGTCCAGGTCGCGGTAACGCAGCGGATGGCCGGCCGGCCACGGGTCGAAGTGCCGGGCCATGGCCTGGCCGGCCAGGGTGCCGGGCTCTTGGCGCGAGGCTTCCACGCCGGTGATCGCCTGGCGCCGGTATTGTTCGAATTCGCCTTCGGGGAAGGCCGGTTCGCGCAGCAACTTCGCCGCCAGCGCCAGCGCGTCGGCGAACTGGTCGCGGCGCGTGGTCAGGCCGATCGATGCCGACTGCAGGCCGCCGCCGACGCGCGCGGCGGTCTTGAGTTCCTGGAAGCGCGCGTCGATCTGTTCGCGGCTGAGCCCGCCGCCGCCGCGCATCAGCATCGCGCCGGCCAGGGTCGCGGCGACTTCGCGGCCGCGCAGCGCGTCGGCGTGGGCGAAGCGGAAGTTGGCCGAGAACGTCACCGTGTTGCCGCGGTTCTTCTTCGGCAGCAGCGCCAGCCGCAGGCCGCGGCCGACGCCGGTGTCGATGACGACCGTCTGGGTGCGCGACTGGATGTTGGCCGGGCTGGGGTCGAACTGTTCGCCGGCTTCGACCGCGGCCTTGCCGACATAGCCCTGCAGCGCGGCGGCCGCGTCAGGCGCCTGCGGCACCTCGACGCGCTCGGGCGCGTCGCTGGGTTCGAACCGGCCCAGGGTGCGGTTGCTCGCGCGCAGGTAAGTGCGCGCGACCCGGTTCACCGCATCGGCGTCGACCTTCTCCAGCGCGTCGCGGCGCTGGAAGTACAGCCGCCAGTCGCCGACCGCGATCGGGTCCGACAGGCCCAGGGCGACGCCGGAGACGTTGGTGTAGGCCAACTCGTAGCCGTTGCGCAGGCGCTGGCGGGCGGCATCGACCTCGGCCGCGGTCACCGGGCGTTGGGCGATGCCTTCCAGTTGCGCCAGCAACGCCTGCTGCGCCTTGGCCGCGTCGCCGCCCTTGGCCAGCGCGACCTGCGCGCCGAACAGGCCGGGATCGCGCAGCGAATCGCTGTCCGAGCCGATGCTCTCGGCCAACCCGGATTCCACCAGCGCCTTGTGCAGGCGCCCGCCGGGCACGTGGCCGAGCACCTCATCGAGCACCTGCAGCGCGGCGGCGTCGGCGTGGGTGGCGGCGGGGGTGTGGTAGGCGGCCATCAACAGGCGCACGTCGCCGACCCGGCGCACCGTCACTTCGCGCTCGCCGTCCTGCGTCGGTTCGCGGGTGTAGAAGACCGGCAGCGGCTGCGTGGGTTTGGCGACGCCGGCGAAGCGGCGCGCGACCGCGTCGAGCGTGCGCTGCGGATCGATGCGGCCGGCGATCACCAAGGTCGCGTTGTCGGGCCGGTACCAGGTGCGGTAATAGCCGCGCAGGCGCTCGATCGGCACGTGCTCGACGTCGCTGCGCGCGCCGATCGTGCTCTGGCCGTAGTGGTGCCACAGATAGGCGGTGGCGCGCACGCGTTCGTACAGGGCGCGGAACGGGCTGTTCTCGCCGGCCTCCATCTCGTTGCGGACCACGGTCATCTCGCTGTCGAGGTCGGCCTTGGCGATGGTCGAGTTGACCATGCGGTCGGCCTCCAGGCCGAGCAGCCAGTCCAGCGTCGCCTCGTCGGCGGGGAAGGAGGCGTAGTAGTTGGTGCGGTCCAGCGCGGTGGTGGCGTTGTAGTCGATGCCGCGCTTGCTCATCTGCGCGGGGATGTCGCGCTGGGTCGCGGTGCCCTTGAACAGCATGTGCTCGAGCAGGTGGGCCATGCCGGTCTCGCCGTAGTTCTCCTGCGCCGAGCCGACCGCGTAGACCAGGTTCACGGTCACTGTCGGCCGGCTGGCGTCGGGGAACAGCAGTACGCGCAGGCCGTTGCCGAGGCGGTACTCGCAAATGCCTTCCACGCAGGGGCCGGCGGTCGCGCCCTGCGGCGGTCGCGCGGCGTCGGCGTAGGCCAGGGCGTGGGCGCCGAGGCCGGCCAGGCCCAGCGCGAGGGCGAGCGGCAGGGCGAGGCGGCGGTGCGGGCGGCGGGACGGTGCGACGGGCATGGACACTCCTGGCGGAAAAGCCGTTCCGGCGCGAACACCGGGGCGGCGAAAAAAGACGGGGCTGCGGCGCCCCCAGGCATAGACGACAATGAGAACAGACCACCCCAGCCGGCGTCCGCCGCGAATGCATCCGATGTTCAGTTCACTCATTCCGCACACCGACGCGACCGCGACCGCCGACGCCGCAACCGCCGGCGGCCTGCCGGTGCTGTACGCCGACCAGGCCCTGGCCATCATCGACAAGCCGGCGGGGCTGATGGTTCACGACAGCGCGCTGGCGCGCGGCGAGACCGACTTCGCCGCCGACCGCCTGCGCGAGCAGTTCGGCCGGCCGATCTTCCTGGTCCATCGTCTGGACCGCGCCACCAGCGGCTGCCTGCTGCTGGCCTTCGACCGCGACACCGCCTCGGCTCTGGGCAAGGTGCTGATGTCGCGCGAAGTGGAAAAGGATTATCTGGCGGTGTGCCGCGGCTGGCCGGCGGACGATGCGTTCGAGGTCGACCACGATCTCGACGGCGGCCCCGGCAAGCCGCTGAAGAAGCCGGCGCAGACCCGCTTCGCGGTGCTGGCGCGGACCGAACTGGCGATCGCGTCCGCGGGCTTCGACACCTCGCGCTACGCGCTGCTGCGGGCGCAGCCGCTGACCGGGCGGTTCCGCCAGATCCGCCGCCATCTCAAGCACCTCTCGCATCACCTGATCGGCGACACCAGCCACGGCGACGGCCGCCACAACCGCAGTTTCCGCATGCTCGGCATCCACCGCATGCTGTTGCACGCGCAGCGGCTGGCGTTCGTGCATCCGCACAGCGGCGAGCGGATCGAGGCGGTGGCGCCGGCGGACGCGGAATTCGCCAAGGCGCTGGCGTTGTTCGAGGGCGGCGAGGGGGCATGGCGCCGGGACCAAAGCCATCGGGCCTGAAGGCCCTCCCACGAGTTCGCGGCCATGGCGGCGAACTCGTGGGAGGGCCTTCAGGCCCGATGCTTTCCGCTCAGCCGCCGCGACTTATCGCCGCGGCGCTCAGGGCCGGCGGCCCTGCTGCTGTTGGTAGTAGTACGGATTGCCCTGGACCTGCACCCGCGGCCCGATCGAGCGCTGGATCGCGGCGTTGGTGATGTCCTGCAGCAACGCGCCGCCGAGCGAACGCCCGGTCGAGGACTGCGGCTGCGGGTAACCGCCGCGGTTCTGGCCTGGACCCTGCATGCCGTCCGGGTACGCCTGCTGGTAGAGCCGGTCGTAGTCGTTCTGCGCCTGCGGCGCGCGCTGGTACTGCTGCTGCGGGTACTGCGCCTGCGCTTGCGGATATCGCTGCACGCCGCCGCCGCGGCGCCGTTCCGCCATCACCTGCTCGAGCACGTAGCGGCCTTCCGGGGTTTGCTGCATCTGCTGGATCGTGCGCTCGTCGAGCTCCTGCTCGCCGGGCTGGCCGTAGCGCGGGTCGGGCTGCGGCATGCGGTCCAGGGCGTTCTGCATCTGGTTCAGGGCCTGGGTCTGGACCTGGTCGAACTGGCCGAGGATGCGCTGGTCGGTGGCGTTGGCCGAGCGGCCGACCAGGCTTTCGGCGACCGACTGCGCCGACTGGCGCATCTGCCGCTGGAACACCGGATTGTTGACCCGGCTGTTGACGTTGGCCGGGTCGTAGCGCTGATCGACCTGGGCGCCGGCGACGGGCGCGGCGGCGGCCAGCACCGCCAGGGCGAACAAACGCACGGCCGGCGCGGCGAAGCGGCGCGGGGCGAACGGACGGGATGGGCGCTTCATGCGGGGTCCTCCTTGGATCGCATCGAGGGGGTCGCACACATCGGGTGTGGATCGCCATGGTCCCCCCGCGGCGCCGGCCGAGTCAACGACGCGGGCAGGGCCCGGGGACGAGATGGCGCCATCGCGCCGGCAACGTCGCCCAATCCGCGCGCAGCGCCGGGCGACGGACGCTGTCGACGGCCTGTCATGGACGAACGGCCGACGCCGACTACAATCGCCAGGGGAGGAACCCATGACCATCACCATTCCCGAGACGGAACTGGTCGAACGCTTCGTGCGCTCGACCGGTCCGGGCGGGCAGAACGTCAACAAGGTCGCCACCGCGGTGGAATTGCGCTTCGACGTCGCCCAGTCGCCGTCGTTGCCCGAGGCCGTGCGCGAGCGCCTGCTGGCCAAGCGCGACCGGCGGGTGACCAACGACGGCGTGCTGGTGATCAGCGCCCAGCGCTTCCGCACCCAGGAACGCAACCGCGAGGACGCGCGCGAGCGCCTGGCCGCGTTCGTCGACAGCGGCCTGCGCGCGCCCAAGCCGCGCGTGGCCACCAAGCCCAGCCGCGCCGCCAAGGAGCGCCGTCTCGGCGCCAAGCGCGACCGCAGCCAGACCAAGCGCGCGCGCTCGCAGCGCGAGTGGGATTGACCCGCGAGCCCACGGAGACTGCATGTCAGCCGAACCCGACACCCACACCGACGGCACGCCGCACGGCGCGTCCAAACTCCAGCATCCGCCGGGCGCGCCCGACGGCTCGGTGGTGCTGCCGTTGCCGCCCAACGTGCCGCGGGTCAAGCCGAGCCGGCTGGCGCGCTGGCTCGGCCGCGCGATCCTGCGCCTGGGCGGCTGGCGCATGGTCGGCCAGTTCCCCGACATCCCGCGCGCGGTGCTGATCGGCATCCCGCACTCGTCCAACTGGGACGGGGTGTGGGCGTTCGCGGCCAAGGCGGCGATGGGCCTGAACGTCAACATCATCGCCAAGGAATCGCTGTTCAAGGTGCCGGTGGTGGGCTTCATGCTGCGCCGCTTCGGGGTGATCCCGATCAACCGCAACGCCGCCCACGGGGTGATCGACCAGGCGGTGGCGATGATCAAGGGCGCGGAGAAGTTCTGGCTCGGCATCGCGCCGGAAGGCACGCGCAAGCGGGTGGAGAAGTGGAAGGCGGGGTTCTGGAAAATCGCCAAGAACGCCGATGTGCCGGTGGTGCTGGCGTATTTCCATTATCCCGACAAGGTCATCGGGATCGGGCCGGCGTTCCATCTGGGCGAGGACATGGACGCGGACATGCTTCGGATTCGTGAGTATTGCCGGCCGTTCATTGGGAAGAATCGCGGGACGGTGTGAGGGGGCTTGCCGCTTTGGGGGCGGCGAAGTTGCGTGCCCGATTGTAGGAGCGGCGAGAGGCGCGACCGTGGCCATTGCTTTCGCTTTCGCTGTTGCTCTCGGCTTGGACGCAACCTCGCACGAGGCCGCAGTTCCGCAGCCCCGAAGGGCGCGCGCATGGATGCGCGCGCGCGCCATGGGACAGGATGTCCCTTATGGCGCGGCCCCGCGCCGGGTGCTGGACTTAGTGTCTTTTGACCTTAAACAAGCGTTTTTCTTTGGCTACTTTCTTTTGTCGCGCTGACAAAAGAAAGTAGCTCGGCCGCTTGCGGACGAAAGCTTTTGATGGTGGCTTGTCGTCGCACGACACATCGATAAGAACGCAAGCAACACATCAAAATGGATTCCGGCTTTCGCCGGAATGACGGGCGTGGGGTTGCGTATCCGACTGTAGGAGCGGCGCGAGCCGCGACCGAGGCAACGCAACTACGCCGAAGCTTTCGCAATCGTCACGATAGCGCGGTCGCGGCTTGCGCCGCTCCTACAGGGGGCATTCCGCGGAGGGTTTGCCTTTGCGTGTGCGTACGGGTGACGACAAGCGAACATCCAGAGCTTCCGTCCGCAAGCGGCCGGGTCACTTTCTTTGTCTGAAGCCACAAAGAAAGTAACCAAAGAAAAGGCCTTGTTTTTTCGGATCAAGAGCCACTATGGCTCGACAGGGGCGCGGGGCCGCGCCATAAGGGGCATCCATGCCCCATGGCGCGCGTGCGCATCCATGCGCACGCCCTCCGGGGCTGCGGAACATGGGCTTCGTGCGAGGTTGCGTCCAAGCCAAGAGCAAAGCGCAGCAACGGCAATGGCAACGGCAACGGCAAGATCAAAATGGATTCCGGCTTTCGCCGGAATGACGGACAGGGAGAGGACGTCCCCACCTGCCGTCATTCCGGCGAAAGCCGGAATCCATTTTGACTTTGTCGCGCTTGCGCGTTCGCGGGCCTGTCGCGTTCTCTGGTCCGCTTAAGCCAGTTCGCTCAAGCCAACGCACTCAAGTCGATTCGCTCAAGCCCGTCCGCTCAGGCCGGTTCGCGGCGGCGGCGTGGGGCGCGGCGGAAATCGGGGAGCATCGGGCCGGTCTGCGGGATCTGTTCGAGTTGCGCGCGCAGGTCGTGCAAGGTGCTCAGGATGTGGGTCGACAGCAGTTGGTCGACCCGGGCGGCGTCGCGCTGCAGCCAGGACTGCAGGATGCCCAGGTGTTCGTTGGCCGCGCGCGCTTCGCGTCCGGCCGGTTCCAGGTGCTTGCGCACGTAGCGCTCGGCCAGCACTTGCAGGCGCTCGACCAGTTGCGCGGTGATCTGGCGCCCGCCAGGGGTCACCAGGGCCAGGTGGAAGGCGCGGTTGCAGCGCACGCTGGCATTGGGGTCGGCGTGGTCGGAGCGCTCCCAGGCCTCGAACGCGGCGCGCGCGGCCTCCTGGCCGGCCTCGCAGGCGACCAGGCAGGCCTGGGCGGCGGCTTCGGGCTCGATCTTCAGGCGCAGCGCGAACACTTCCTCGGCCTCGGTCGAGCTCAGCGGCGGCACGAAAAAGCCGCGGTTCGGGTGCGAGGACAGCAGGCCCTGTTCCTCCAGCCGGCTCAGGGCCTCGCGCAGCGGGATCTTGCTGATGCCCAGTTCCTCGGCCAGCAGCTCCTGGCGGATCGGCGCCAACGGCGGGATCTGGGTCGACAGGATCCGTTCGCGTACCACTTCGAAGGCTTGGTCGGACAGCGAACGGGGCAGGATGCTCATGCGGCCAGTCTATCCAAGGGCTGCGTGCGAAATGTGGCAGGGATCGCGTCTGCGCAGCGAGTGCGGGCGGGACGCTTAGTACTTTAGTGGGATGGGCTTCGCAGAAGCGCGGTCCATGGGTCATGCGTACGTCCGACACATTGCCGATGAACGGCAACGAAGGCATGCCGAGCCACGAACGCAGTCACGGAATCGCCACAGATTCCACACATATCGTATACGGTATACCGATCAGCAGCCATTGAAACCGTGCGCATCGCCGCACGCAGGCCGCGGCCGATCGGGGCGCCCGCAACCGTCAGGGGCGGCCGTCGTCGAAGCAGCGCATGCCGGGTTCGGCCTTGGGTCGGCCGTGCCGGCGTGGGCCGGCGCGACGCGGCCGGGCGGCCGGGACAGCAATCGAGCAGCGCAGACGGGCCGGCCGCGGCGACGCGGCCGCCACGGGACTGCGCGTCCCGCGCGGCGGCCGCCCGCGCCCGTTTTCCGGAATCGCCGCCCACCGCATCGCCGTTGTGTACCGCCGTCGTCCGATTCGTCCCCGGCCGCCGCGCGAGCCCCGCTCGCCGGCCCGCGCCCTGCGCGACCGCCGTGGCCGTCCTTCCTTCGAGGAGATTCGCGATGTCCTTCGTGTTCCGTCCGGGCCCGCTGCGGGCCCTTCTGGCCGGCACGGCCGCGCTGGCGGTATTCGCCAGCTTCGCCCTGCCGTCCGCGCTGCAATCCCCGCCCGACCATCCTCCCGCCGCATCGGTTGCGCCGCGCCTGGCTATGGCGGGCGCCGCGTCCGCCGCCGCGTCCGCATCCCGGCCCGGTTCGGACCGCGCGGCGTCGTTCGCGGCGTCGCGCGTCGCCGCCGGCGGCACGCGCAAGCAACCGGCCACCGAGCGGCAGTTGTTCGGCGAACATCGCCAGCCGCGTTCGCTGGCGCCGGCGCAACGCGCGCCGCAGCAACCGCTGTTGCCCGAACGCGCCGACAGCGCCTACGACGGCGCGGCGCTGCGCCGCGATCCGCTCAAGCGTCCCTCGCTGCTGGCCGCCGCGCGTTCGGCCAAGGCCGCCGCCTGCGATCCGGCCAGCTTCGGCGCGCTCAGCGGCGCGGCATTGGCCTCGGCGGTGCGCGCGGCGGCGCCGGACTGCATCAACCAACTGTTCGGCCTCAGCGGCAGCCAGGCTTATGCGACCTTCCGCGAGGCGCAGATGGTCAGCGTCGCCGACGCCTTCGCCGCCTCGGCGCGCGCCTACGACGGCACCAACAACGCCGGCACCCTGCAATTGGTGCTGTTCCTGCGCGCCGGCTACTACGTGCAGTACTACGACAGCGCGGTCGGCAGCTACGGCGCGAACCTGCGCAACGCGATCCGTCCGGCGCTGGACGCGTTCGCCGCCAACGCCAACTTCGGCCGCGTCGACGACGCCCACGGCGAGATCCTCGCCGAGTACGTCACCTTGATCGACAGCGCCACCGAGAACGCGCGCTACCTGTACGTGGTCAAACGCCTGCTCGACGCCTACGACAGCCGCTTCGACGCGTTCTACTGGATGAAGGTCGCGGTCAACAACGCCTACACGGTGACCTTCCGCGGACACCAGGACGCGGCCTTCCGCGCCTTGGTGCAGTCCGACACTTCCATCGTCGACACGCTGTACAACTTCGCCAACCGCAACTTCGCCCTGCTCGGCGGCGATCGCGCTTACCTGGTGTCCAACGCCGGGCGCGAGATGGCGCGCTTCCTGCAGTACGACGGCGCGCTCAAGACCCTGGCGCGTTCGCGCGCCAAGGCGTTGATCGATCGCAGCGCGATCACCGGCGCGACCGCGCGGCTGTGGGTCGGCATCGGCGAGATGGCGCAGTACTACGACGCCGGCAACTGCGCCTACTACGGCCAGTGCGATTTCGCGGCGCGGCTGGAAGCGGCGGCGCTGCCGATCCGCCACACCTGCAGCGCTACGTTGACCCTGCGCGCGCAGCAGATGAGCGCCTCGGAACTCGCCGGCGCCTGCGCCACCGTCGCCGGCCAGGAAGCCTACTTCCATCGCGAACTCGCCACCGGCGGCGTGCCGGTGGCCGGCGACAACAACGCCAGCCTGGAAATGGCGGTGTTCGACAGCAGCGACGATTACGGCATCTACGCCGGCGCGATCTTCGGCATCGACACCAACAACGGCGGCATGTACCTGGAAGGCGATCCGTCGGCGCCGGGCAACCAGGCGCGCTTCATCGCCTACGAGGCCGAATGGCTGCGCCCGAACTTCGAGATCTGGAACCTGACCCACGAGTACGTCCACTACCTCGACGGCCGCTTCAACATGTGGGGCGACTTCCAGGCGGCGATGCGGCAGAAGACCGTGTGGTGGGTGGAAGGCTTCGCCGAGTACCTGTCCTACCAGTATCGCGAGGTCGCCAACGACGGCGCCATCGCCGAGGCCGCGCGCGGCACCTATGCGCTGAGCACGGTCTACGCCAACGACTACGACAGCGGCACCAACCGGGTCTATCGCTGGGGCTACCTGGCGGTGCGCTTCATGTTCGAACAGCGGCGCACGCAGGTGAACGCGATCCTGGCCAAGTTCCGTCCGGGCGACTACACCGGGTACGCGACCTACATGGCCGGCATCGGCCAGAGCAACGACGCCGCGTTCAAGGCCTGGCTGCCGTGCGTGGCCGACCCGGCCGGCAGCGGTTGCGGCGGCACCCCGAACCAGCCGCCGACGGCGAACTTCAGCGTCGCCGCGAGCGGACTGAGCGTGAACTTCAGCGACACCTCCAGCGACAGCGACGGCCGCATCGTCGCGCGCAGCTGGAACTTCGGCGATGGCACCGGCTCGACCGCGGCGAACCCGAGCAAGACTTACGCGGCCGGCGGCAGCTACACGGTGAGCCTGACCGTCACCGACGACCGCGGCGCGACCGCGACGGCGACGCGCTCGATCACGGTCAGCGAACCCGGCCTGCCCGAGTGCAGCGGCAGCGACGCTCGTACGCTCGGACGCAATTGTTCGCGCAGCAATGCGGCGGCCACGGTGGGCAACTACGCCTACTTCTATCTGTACCTGCCGGCCGGCGTTAGCCAACTGCGTATCGACACCGCCGGCGGCAGCGGCAACGCGGATCTGTACGTGAGCGCCGGCAACTGGCCCTCGCGCGATTCGTATCAGTACCGCTCGGCCAAGGCCGGCAATGCGGAATCGGTGACGATCGCCAATCCGCCGGCGGGGTATGTGTATGTGGCCGTGCATGCGGCGAGCGCGTTCTCGGGCGTCAAGGTGAGCGCGCGGTACTGACGGGACTGCGGGCGTTCGCCCTCACCCCAACCCCTCTCCCGCACGCGGGAGAGGGGCTTTTGCAGGCCGCGTAGCGACGAGGGCTCCCTGTAGGAGCGACGCCCCAAAGGGATTTCCTTCGGTCACGAGTCGCGACTGCGACACCGCGCTTGCGACGCGAGCTTGCGACCCCGCGGTCGCGACTCGCGTCGCTCCTACAGGAAGCATCCAATCAGCGATCGGATTGGCCGGTCGCGTAGTAATCCCCACGCTCGAACAACGCCGGCTGGATCAGCTCGGTGAACGCCCGCGCTTGCGGCGACAGGTACTTGCCCTTGCGCACCACCACGCCGTAGCTGCGCGACGGGAAGTAATCGGCCAGCGAACGCGCCGACAACCGTGCGCGGTCGGCCTCGGTCAGGCAGATCGCGGTGACGATGCTGATCCCCAGGCCCATCGCCACGTATTGCTTGATCACCTCCCAGCCGCCGACTTCCAGCGCCACGGTGTACGGCACGCGGTTCTGCTGGAACACCAGATCGACCATGCGGTAAGTGGTCAGGCGCTGCGGCGGCAGGATCAGGCCGTACGGGCTCAAGTCCTGCAGGGTCAGGGTTTCGAGCTGGGCCAGCGGATGGTCGCGCGGCGCGATCAGCATCGGTTCGAAGCGGTAGACCGGGGCGTAGCTGAGGTCGCCGGGCACGTCGAGCATCGAGCCCACCGCCAGGTCGACGCCGTCGGAGCGCAGCAGGTCCAGGCCGCCGGCGCCGGTGACGTTGTGCAGGGTCAGCCGCACCTCCGGATGCGCGGCGCGGAAGGCTTCGACGATCTTCGGCAGCAGGTAGAGGATGGTCGAGCTGCCCGCGGCGACGTTGAGCTCGCCCGCGTCGAGGCCGCGGATGCGCTCGCGGAACACGCCCTCCAGCCCGTCCAGGCCCTCGACCAGGGGGCGGGCCAGTTCGTACAGCGCCTCGCCCTCGCGGGTAAGGGCCAGGCGGCGGCCGCTGCGCTCGAGCAGGCGCACGCCCATTTCGCGTTCCAGCGCCTGCAACTGCAGGGTCACCGCCGGCTGACTGAGGTAGAGCGCCTCAGCCGCTCGTGAGACCGAGCCCAGGCGCGCGGTCTGGCAGAACGCGCGCAGCGGCTTGAGCTTGTCGCTTTTGTAGGCAAATCGCGGACTTAGCGAACGCGTCGAAGTCACGTGAATTCCATATATAAGCTAAGCAAATGATATGCATTGAAAAAACTTGATTGTCAAATACAACACGCCGCCGCATGGTCTGGTCCAGGGACTCGCTCGCTGGGAGCGGTCCTCCCCCACAGGAGTCGCACCATGTCGGCAGTCATGACGCAGTGGCAGGAACCCCATCCCGGGCAACGCGGGCCGGGCGAAGGCATCGAGCTCAGCGGCCGCGCCGCCGGCCAGGAGCAGGTGCTGACCCCGGCCGCCCTCGAGTTCCTGGCCGACCTGCACCGCCGTTTCGAACCCGCCCGCCAGGCACGGCTGGCCGCGCGCCGCGAGCGCCAGGCCTTCTTCGACGCCGGCGGCGTGCCCGGCTTCCGCGCCGACACCGCCGCGATCCGCGCCGGCAACTGGCGGGTCGCCCCGCTGCCGACCGCGCTGCTCGACCGCCGGGTCGAGATCACCGGCCCGGTCGATCCGAAGATGGTCATCAACGCGCTGAACTCCGGGGCCAAGGTCTACATGGCCGACTTCGAGGACAGCACCGCGCCGACCTGGGCCAACCTCATCGCCGGCCAGCGCGCGCTCGCCGCCGCCGTCGCCGGCACCCTGGAATTCGCCGCGCCCGACACCGGCAAGCGCTACGCGCTCAAGCCGTTCGAAGACCAGGCCGTGCTGATGGTGCGCCCGCGCGGCTGGCACCTCGACGAGAAGCACCTGCGCGTCGACGGCGCGCCGGTCTCCGGCGGCCTGTTCGACCTGGGCCTGTTCGCCTTCCACAACGCCGCCGCGCTCGCCGCCAAGGACCGCGGCCCGTACTTCTACCTGCCCAAGCTGCAGTCGATGGAAGAGGCGCAGCTGTGGAACGACGCACTCGACCACATCGAGCGCGAGCTGGAGCTGGAGCCGGGCTCGATCAAGGTCACCGTGCTGATCGAGACCTTGCCGGCGGTGTTCGAGATGGACGAGATCCTGCACGCGCTGCGCACGCGCATCGCCGGCTTGAACTGCGGCCGCTGGGACTACGTGTTCTCCTACCTCAAGACCTTCCGCGCGCACCGCGACAAGCTGCTGCCCGAGCGCGGCCAGGTCACCATGACCCAGCCGTTCCTGCGCGCCTACTCGGAACTGCTGATCCAGACCTGCCACAAGCGCGGCGCGCACGCGATGGGCGGCATGGCCGCGCAGATTCCGATCAACGGCGACGAGGCCGCCAACGAAGCCGCGCTGGCCAAGGTGCGCGCGGACAAGCTGCGCGAAGTCACCGCCGGCCACGACGGCACCTGGGTCGCGCATCCGGCGCTGATCCCGCTGGCGATGCGGATCTTCGACGAACGCATGCCGACCCCGCACCAGCAGCACGTGCTGCGCGAGGACGTGCTGATCATCGCCGAGGATCTGATCAAGCCGTCGTTCGGCACGATCACCCGCGCCGGGTTCGAGGGCAACGTCGAAGTCTGCGTGCGCTACCTCGCCGCGTGGCTCGACGGCAGCGGCTGCGTGCCGATCCATTGGCTGATGGAAGACGCCGCCACCGCCGAAATCGCCCGCACCCAACTGTGGCAGTGGCTGCACGCGCCGTCGCTGTTCCTCGACGATGGCACCCCGGTCGACTTCGCCCTGCTCGAACGCGCGCTGATCGGCCTGCCGAGCAAGTTCGCCGACCGCGCCGCGCTGCCGGGCGGGGCCAAGCTCGACGAGGCCATCGCGATGCTCGACGAACTGACCCATGCGCCGACGCTGGCGGAGTTTTTGACTCTGCCGGCCTACGAACGCATCGACTAGCTACCTGTAGGAGCGGCGTCCCAAAGGGATTTCCTTCGGTCACGAGCCGCGACCGCGAAACCACGCTTGCGACGCGAGTGCGCAACCCCGTGGTCGCGACTCGCGTCGCTCCTACAGTCGGACCTCCAGCACCCGCCTCACCCATACCCACGTCGCTACGACCCACACGCAAGGAATCGATGTCATGAGCCACACGCTGCCGACCGCCGACCAACTGCGCCACGAATGGGCCACCGACCCGCGTTGGGCCGGCATCACCCGCCCGTACTCGGCCGAAGACGTGGTGCGCCTGCGCGGCACCGTGCCGGTCGAACACTCCATCGCCAAGCTCGGCGCCGCCAAGCTGTGGAACTCGCTGCACACCGAGGACTTCGTCAACGCGCTCGGCGCGCTGACCGGCAACCAGGCCATGCAGCAGGTCAAGGCGGGGCTCAAGGCGATCTACCTGTCGGGCTGGCAGGTGGCGGCGGATGCCAACATCGCCGGCGAGATGTACCCCGACCAGTCGCTGTACCCGGCCAATTCGGTGCCGCAGGTCGTGCGTCGGATCAACAACACCCTACTGCGCGCCGATCAGATCCAGTGCGCGGAAGGTACCGGCGACATCGACTTCCTGCAGCCGATCGTCGCCGACGCCGAAGCCGGTTTCGGCGGCGTGCTCAACGCCTTCGAACTGATGAAGGGCATGATCGAAGCCGGCGCCTCGGGCGTGCATTTCGAAGATCAGCTGGCCTCGGTCAAGAAGTGCGGCCACATGGGCGGCAAGGTGCTGGTGCCGACCCGCGAAGCGGTCGAGAAGCTGGTCGCCGCGCGCCTGGCCGCGGATGTGATGGGCGTGCCGACGCTAATCGTCGCGCGCACCGACGCCGAAGCCGCCGACCTGCTGACCGCCGACATCGACCCGAACGATCAGCCGTTCACCACCGGCGAACGCACCAACGAAGGGTTCTACAAGACCCGCAACGGCCTGGATCAGGCGATCAGCCGCGGCCTGGCGTACGCGCCGTACGCCGACCTGGTGTGGTGCGAGACCGGCAAGCCGGATCTGGAGTTCGCGCGCAAGTTCGCCGAAGCGATCCACGCCCAGTTCCCGGGCAAGCTGCTGGCCTACAACTGCTCGCCGAGCTTCAACTGGAAGAAGAACCTGGACGACGCCACCATCGCCAAGTTCCAGAAGGAAATCGCGACTTACGGCTACAAGTTCCAGTTCATCACCCTGGCCGGTTTCCACAGCCTCAACTACGGCATGTTCAACCTCGCCCACGGCTACGCGCGCCGGCAGATGAGCGCGTTCGTGGAGCTGCAGGAAGCCGAGTTCGCCGCGGCCGAGAAGGGCTTCACCGCGGTCAAGCACCAGCGCGAGGTCGGCACCGGCTACTTCGACGCGGTGACCCAGACCATCCAGGGCGGCCAGTCCTCGACGGTGGCGCTGAAGGGCTCGACCGAGGAAGAGCAGTTCCACGAGTCGAAGAAGGCGGCGGCCTGAGCCGCCCGACGCTCGCCGAGGCAGCGGACGAACCCAGCGCGTAAGCGAAGCGGATAAGCCAAGGCAACAAGACGAAGGGCTCCGCGAGGAGCCCTTCGTCGTTCGTTGCCGTCGCGGTCGCGGTCGCGGTCGCGGCGCGAACGCGCCGGCCGCCGGCGATCAGGCCTGGTAGGCGTCGATCAAGCTCAGCTGGCCGAGGGTCTGGTGATTCACGATCAGGGCGCAACGGCCGCGTTGCACGAATTCGTACACGCCGCCGTTCTCGGACTGATAGATGCAGTGCCAGTACAGCGGCGCGATCGCGTTCGCGGCCCGGCTCGGGCCGTCGGCCGCCGCGGCGATGCCCGACAGGCCCAGGGTCAGCGCCAGCGCGGCGCAGGTCGATAGTTTCATGGCGAATTCCTTCTCCGGTTCGACGCCGGACCGACTGTCCGGCCTGCCCGACAGTAGAGAAAGAACCGCGCCGGCACGATGTCCGGGCGCACAGGCGGGCGCTTGCCTGCTTCGTTCTGCACGCCAGGTCGCAGTTGGCGGTCGCACCGGGGCCGATCCGGACGGACCGGCGCCGTGTCCGGCGCCGGCCCGTCGGCGGCCGCTTGCGCGCGAGCGGGCGGCTTACTTCTTGACTTGCTGGGTGTGCGTCTTCAGCGCCTCGCTGAGTCCCTTGACCCCGTCCGCGCCGGCCGGCACCGAGATGCTCGAACCCTTGAAGTCGCCGCCGATCGGCTGCGCGCGTCCGCCCAGGCACTGCGCCAGGAAGCCTTCGGCGACCGCGTTGAACGCCATCGAGTTCTCCGGCCGGGCGAAGCCGTGGCCTTCGTCGGGGAACAGCACGTAGGTGACCGGGATGTTCTTCTTGCGCATCGCCTCGACGATCTGGTCGCTCTCGGCCTGGTTGACGCGCGGGTCGTTGGCGCCCTGGCCGATCAGCAGCGGCTTGGAAATCTGGTCCACGCGCGCGATCGGCGAGCGTTCGGCCAGTTGCTTGCGCCCGGCTTCGGTGCGCGGGTCGCCCATGCGCCGGGCGAACTGTTCGAAGATGCTGGCCCAGTACGGCGGGATGGTCTTGAGCAGGGTTTCCAGGTTGGACGGGCCGACGATGTCGACGCCGCACTTGAACGTGTCGGGGGTGAAGGTCAGGCCGACCAGGGTGGCGTAGCCGCCGTAGCTGCCGCCCATGATCGCCACGTCTTCCTTCTTGCTGACGCCTTGCTTGACCGCCCAGTCGACCGCGTCGATCAGGTCGTCGTGCATCTTGCCGGCCCATTCGCCGTCGCCGGCGTTGATGAAGTTCTTGCCGAAGCCGGTGGAGCCGCGGTAGTTGACCCGCAGCGTCGCGTAGCCGCGGTTGGCCAGCCACTGCGAGCCGGCGTTGTAGCCGTAGTAGTCGCGCGCCCACGGTCCGCCGTGCACCAGCAGCACCAGCGGCACCGGCTTGTCGGGCTTGCCGTCGCCGTCGGCGTCGGCGCTCTTGGGCAGGGTGAGGTAGCTGACCAGGGTCTTGCCGTCGCGCGAGGGGATCTCGACCGGCCACATCGGCACCAGCGGCTGGCCGTCCAGCGCCGGGCGGGTGGAGAACAGCCGGGTCAGTTCGGGCGCGGCGCCGCCGCGGCGATACAGATAGGTGGTGCCGGGTTCCTCGGCGGCGCCGTAGTTCACCACCCAGGTCTTGTCGTCGAGGCTGCGCGAGGCGACCGAGACTTCGCCGGCGCCGAGCTTGTCCTGCAGCCACCGCAGGTCCTTGCCGATGGCCGGGTCGAGCGGTTTCCACTGCTGGCGCAGGTAATAGACCGAGGCCGCCTGGACCCGGTCGCTGGCCGGGTCGGTCAGGCGCGCGCCGACGTCGGCGCGGGCGTCTTCGAGCAGCAGCGATTTCTTGCCGGCCGCGTCGATGGCGTACAGCGCGGCGGTGTCGCGGCCGCGCGAGTCGGTCAGGTATAGCAGCTGGCCGTCGTCGCTGTAGCCCTCGTACTCGGTGGTCTGGCTGTCCTCGAACGGGACCGTGTCGACCACCTTCCAGCCGCCCTTGCCGTCGCTGGCGAGCAGCTCGCTGCCGCCGTCCTCGCGCGAGCGGGTGGCGCGGCCGACCTTGAGGTCGCCGTCGGCGAGGTAACCGGCGAGGCGGTCGTTGTTCTGCAGCGCGAGCTTGCGCTGGCCGCTGCCGAGGTCGACCTCGTACAGGTCGTGCCACTTCGGGTCGCGGTCGTTCATGCCGACCAGGATGCGGTCGGGATGGCGATGGGCGAGGCGGACCAGCGAGGCGCGGGTCTTGGGATACGGGGTGAGGTCGCGCGCCGCGCCGGGTTGGGCGACATCGACCGAATACAGGTGGAAGTTCTCGTCGCCGCCGCTGTCGCGCAGGTACAGCAGGGTGCCGCTGCGGTAGCTCCAGGCGTAGCTGCGGATGCCGCGCGCGGCGTCGTCGGTGACCGCGCGCGCCTTGGCCGGTTCGCCGGCCGGCGCCACCCACACGTTCATGACCCCGTTCACCGGCGCCAGCCAGCTCAGGTAGCGGCCGTCGGGGCTGATCTGCGCGCCGCTGCGTTCGGGATTGCCGAACAGCGCCGAGCGCGGGATCAGTTCGCCGTCGGCGGAGGCGGCGCTCGCGGCGAAGGCGGGCGCGGCCAGCGCCAGCGACAGGCCCAGGGCGAGGCCGGTACGCGACGCGAGCGAGGGCGGATGGATGGGCATGGCGGTTCTCCGTTTCCGTGACAGTCGAGGGTTGAATATGAACAGCGCGCGGCCGGCGGCGCAGTGCCGAAGGCCATGTGCGTGGCGGCGCGCCGCATGTGCGCCTGCGGCCCGCGCGCCGCTGGACGCCCCAGGCGCACGATGAGCGATTCAGTTCCGCAGTCGCGACACCCCGCGCCCGAGGCGAGCGCGCAGGCGCGAGCGTTGCGTACGCGCAACGCCCGACCCGGATGTTGCGCGGCGCCCGGGGATTACACTCCCCGGCCATGGGGTCGAGTGTGTATGTATGTGCGGCGAGGGCGAGCGCGAGGGGTGGCCGCTTCTCCCCCCTGCCAGCGTTAGCTGCACAGACCAGGTGTTATCCTGCCGTCAAGGCTCCACAGGGGATGTGGGGCGCGGGGAGATCGGGATGAATCGCGACATGGCGGCGCCATCGGCGGGCCGCGATACCGACAATTCGGCGATGACCGCGGCGCCGACGGATGTGGCGATGGCGGTGCTGACGCCGGGCGAATTCGAACTGTTCGCCGAGATCGGCCGCCCGCGCCGGGTCGAGGCCGGGCAGGTGCTGTTCCGCCGCGGCGAACTGGGCACCACCATGTTCGTGATCGCGCGCGGCGCGATCGTGCTCGACTTCGGCGACGACCTGGTCACCAAGCGCCTGGGCGTGCGCGAATTCTTCGGCGAACTCGGCCTGCTGATCGGCGACCACGCCCGCAGCGCCGACGCCATCGCCGCCACCGACGGCCTGCTGGTGGAGCTGCGCCACGAGGAATTCCAGCGCCTGGTCGATCGCGACCCCTCGCTGGTCTCCTACTTCCTGCGCCGCGCGATCATGCGCGTGGTGTTCAACGAACAAAGCCTGATCCGCCGCCTGCGCCGCCGCAACCAGGACCTGGAAGCCGCGCTCGACAGCCTCTACGCGACCACCCACCAGCTCAACCAGACCGAAGAGCTGGTGCGCACCGACGACCTCACCGGCCTGTACAACCGGCGCGGCCTGACCCTGCACCTGCAGGACGCGCGCGCCGCCGGCCTGGCCGAGACCCTGGGCCTGGTGCTGATCGATTGCGACCGCTTCAAGCAGGTCAACGACGAACACGGCCACCTCGCCGGCGACCGCGTGCTGCAGAGCGTGGCCAACATCCTGCGCTCGGTGGCCGGGGTGGAGGACATCGCCTGCCGCCTCGGCGGCGACGAGTTCTGCCTGCTGGTCGCCGCGCGCACCCGCCAGGACGTGATGCGCTTCGCCGACTTCATCGTCCACACCGTGCACGGGCTGCTGATGATCCCGCAGTCGCCGCCGACGATCTGCCCGGTCAGCGTCGGCGCCTGCCTGGTCAGCGCCAAGCGCGACTGGAACGATTGGTACGCCCAGGCCGACGCCGCGCTCTACCAGGCCAAGCGCCTGGGCGGCAATCGCGTGCATTGGCAGGACGCCGAGCTCAGCGCCGTCTGAGCGGCGCGACCAGGAAGCCGCGATGAACGATGCCCACCGCCCCGATGCCGACGGCCCGCAGCTGCGCACCCTGCTGCTGACCGACCTGTGCGACTCGACCACCCTGGTCGAGCGCATCGGCGACGGTCCGGCGGCGGAGCTGTTCCGCGAACACGACCGCCTGGTGCTGGCGTTGCAGCAGCGCTGGCGCGGGCGTTTGATCGACCGCTCCGACGGCCTGCTGCTGTTGTTCGAGCGGCCGATCGACGGCCTCGGCTTCGCCCTGGACTACGCCCGCGGCCTGCGCGAGATCGGCGCGGCGCGCAAGTTCGAACTCAAGGCCCGCGCCGGCCTGCATGTCGGCGAAGTGCTGACCTGGCGCAACAGCGACGAGGCGGTCAAGGTCGGCGCCAAGCCGGTGGAAGTCGAAGGCCTGGCCAAGCCGATGGCCGGCCGGCTGATGGCGACCGCGCGGCCGGGCCAGATCCTGCTGTCGGCGGTGGCCGAGCCGCTGGCGCACCGCGCCGCGCGCGAGCTCGGCGAACGCGGCCAGCAACTGCTGTGGAAATCGCACGGGCGCTGGCGCTTCAAGGGCGTGCCCGAGCCGCAGGAGATCTACGAGGTCGGCGAACCCGGCATCGCCCCGCTGCGCGCGCCGCCGAACGGGCCCAAGGCCTGGCGCGACATCCCGCTGTGGCGGCGGCCGGCGGCGTTGGCCGCCGAGGTCGCGGTGCTGGCGATGATCGGTACCGGCGCCTGGTTCGCGACCCGGCCGCAGCCGGCGATCGCCTTCAGCCAGCGCGACTGGGTGGTGGTCGGCGACCTGCGCAACCTCACCGGCCAGAACGTGCTCGACGATTCGCTGGAACAGGCCTTCCGCATCAGCCTGGAGCAGTCGCGCTACGTCAACGTGCTCAGCGACCTGAAGGCGCGCGACACCCTGCAGCGCATGCAGCGCCAGCCCGACACCACGCTCGACCGCGCCATCGCCTCGGAGATCGCGCTGCGCGACGGCGCGCGCGCGGTGATCCTGCCGACCGTGGCCGAAGTCGGCGGGCGGGTGCGGGTCAGCGCCGAGGTCATCGACCCGCACACCCAGACCACGGTCTACGCCGAATCCGCCGACGGCCACGGCAAGGAATCCACGCTCGCCTCGATCGACAGCGTCACCGCCGGGCTGCGCGAGAAGCTCGGCGAGGCGATGAAGTCGATCGAGCGCGACTCCGAGCCGCTGCCCAAGGTCGCGACCAAGAACCTCGACGCGCTGCGCGCCTACGCCCTGGGCCTGAAGGCCTACGGCGAGCGCCGCCAGGCCGAGGCGCTGCGCTACTTCGACCAGGCCATCGCCCTGGACCCGGAATTCGCCCTGGCCTACCTCGGCGCGCTGCGCGTGCACGTCGGCGACGCCGACAACCGCCGCGCCCAGCCGTACCTGGAAAAAGCGGTCGCGCTGCGCTCGCATCTGGCGCCGCGCGATGCGCTGTACCTGGACGCGTGGTCGTCCGAGTACGGCCCGCAGCCGGCGCTGCGCGCGCCGGCGCAGTGGAAGCTGCTGGCCGGCCTGTACCCGGACTATTACGCCGGCCACTACAACTACGCCTGGGCCGCGTTCGCCGCCAACCGCTTCGGCGAGACGCTGAGCTTCGCCAAGGCCGCGACCGCGCCGCAGAACCCGCTGCGCAGCAGCGCGATCGAACTGATGGGCCGGGCCCAGCTCGCCCAGGGCGACGCCAAGGCCGCGCTGGCCAGCTTCGAGCAGGGCGAGAAGGTCGGCCGCTACGGTCCCAACCGCCGCCGCGCCGCGGCGCTGGCGACCCTGCGCCGCTTCGACGAGGCCCAGGCGCTGCTCGCCAAGCTGCCGACCGACAGCAGCACCGACGGCCTGACCAACAACCTGGAACGCATCGCGGTCGCGGTCGATCGCGGCCGCTGGGGCGAGGCGGAGAAAGCCGCCCAGCGCGCCGAGCGCGACGCGGTCGCCGGCACTCCGGTGCTGGCCAACCAGTTCGCGCTGATCCGATTGATGGTGGACGCCTTGAACGGCCGCCCGCCGCGCACCCAGGTGCTGGCGACGCTATGCCGCAAGTCCGCCGAGCAGGCCGGCGACGAGGCCGATCCGCTGCGCAACGAACAGGCCTTCGTCGCGCTGAGCGCGGCCTACCTGGCCCAGCGCGAAGGCGACGCGGCGGTGGCGCGGCAACTGCTGCCGGTGCTGGAGCCGCTGGTCAAGCGGATCGGCGATCCGCTGCTGGCGCAGTTGCTGACCGTGGTCCAGGCCGGGCAGCTGCGCCTGGACGGCAAGCCGGAGGAGGCGATCCGCCTGCTCCGGCCGCTGCTGCGCGGCGACGAACTGTTCCAGGTCCACAGCGCGCTGCGCGCGGCCTACGCCGCCGCCGGCCAGGACGAGGACGCGCTGGCCGAGGCGCGCTGGCTGGCGCAGCACCGCGGCCGCGCCTATATCGAAACCGGCGGCAGCCAGGTGCTGCAGACCCTCAACGTCGCCGATACCACCCTGGCCCTGCGCGAACAGGCGCGCAGCCTCGCGCGCCTGGGCCGGGACGCCGAAGCGCAGCGGCAGGACGAGGCCTTCCGCCGCGCCTGGCCTCAGAGCGGTTCGTCGCCGCCGGTGCCGCCGATGCCCTTGGCGCGCGCCTCGGCGCCGAGCAGCCCGGTTTCGAAGCAATGAGGATTGGTGTGCGAGGCCGCTGAGGTCAGCATGCCCTTGATCTCCAGGCGCGCGGCTTCGATCTCGGCCTTGGTCGCGATGTTGGCCGCGGCCATGCAGCCGTAGGCGGTCGGCGAATAGCTGCCGCTGGCGATCATGTCCTGCGCCGGCGCGTGGCCGGCCTGCGCCAGCGCCGCGGTGGCGTCTTTCTGGAACAGCTGGCGGAAGTCGTTGTCCTTGCTCAACAGGTCGAGCAGCTTGTCGGCGACTTCAGCGCTCAACGGCGTATGGCCGCCGGATTCTTTGTTTGCCATGTCCTCATTCCCCTCGTGATTGACGTGCCGTTCCGGCGTGAAAACAGCGTGAAATCTAACCTTCCCTCTCTAACGGTACAACCGGAACGCGCCGGACAAATGCGGCATTTCGAGGGTTTTTCCGCCGCACCGCAGCGCGGCCGGCATAAACCAAGCTGAAGTTGCTGAACGGGTCGGGGCGCGTGCCGCCCGGCGCGCGACGCTGCGCCGATGGGTGCCCGGCGCAGTATCCGCGCGGCGCATGGCATGCGCATGCCAGCCCCGGCGCGATGGCCGGGGACGCCGGTCGCGACATTGCCGCCCCGGGCCCGCGCGGCCGACAATGCCGGCCCCGGCGCGCCGCGCGCGACGCCGTCCGATCCGCCGCCGGCCGCGGCGGCGCCTGCCCGCGAGCCCGCGATGCGTATCCGCCGTTGCGCCATCCTGTACCTGGAGCCGCGCGAAGACGCCGGTTTCGACCTGGCCTCGTTGCTGGCCGGCGAGGCCGGCATCCGCCGCAGCCTGCGCTGGCTGGCGCTGGCGCCGCATCTGGACGCCGAGGTCGAGGTCGACGCCGCGGCGCGCGAGCTGCTCGGCCGGATCGGCCCGGGCGCGTGGGCCGACGCCGCGCCCTGGCTGCGGACGCACGCCGCGTTGGTCGCCGAACTGCTCGATCGCGGCCTGCTGCTGTGCGAAGACGACGCCGACGCCGGCCGCCGCGAGCACCACCGCCGCGACGAAGCCCTGCGCGAAACGCATTGGTGGCCGCCGGCCGCGTTGGTCCACCGGCTGGGCCGCTGGCAGGGCCTGGACAGCGCCGCGGCGATGGACGCGGCCGAGATGAACACCGCCGCCGACCTGCGCCGCCAGCTCGGCGCGCCGCCGCCGCACGTGGTCGAGCGCGGCGAGGCCGCGCACCGCCAGGCGCTGCCGCGGCAGGACGACGGCGAATTCGAGCGCCTGCTCGCGCGCCGCACCACCTGCCGCAACTTCGACGCCGAACGCGCGCTGCCGCTGCCCGCGTTCGCGCGCATGCTGCAACGCGTGTTCGCCGCGCAGGCGCAGGTGCGCATCGGCGACGACGCCGTGTTCCTCAAGAAGCACACGCCCTCCGGCGGCGGCCTGCACGCCACCGAGGCGTATCTGATCGTGCGCAACGTCGAAGGCGTGGCGCCGGGGCTATACCACTACCACCCGCTCGAGCACGCGCTGGAGCCGATGCCGCCGCCGCCGGAGCCGCTGGCGCAGTTCGCCGCGCAGGCGGTGGCCGGGCAGCACTGGTTCGCCGACGCGCACGCGCTGGCGGTGCTGGCGCCGCGTTACGCGCGCAGCTTCTGGAAATACCGCCGCCACGCCAAGGCCTATCGCGCGCTGCTGTTGGATGTCGGCCACCTGTCGCAGACGCTGTACCTCAGCGCGACCGAGCTGGGGCTCGGCGCGTTCGTGACCTCGGCGATCAACGAGGTCGACATCGAGCGCGCGTTCGGCCTGGACCCGCTCGCCGACGGGCCGCTCGCGGTGTGCGGCTTCGGTTGGCGTGGCGACCGCATGCAGACCTCCGAATTCGATCCGGCCGGCGAGGTGTGGCGGCAGGAGTGAGCGCGCGCGTCCGGTTCGGGTCGGCTGGCCGGCGTCGGCCGACGGTGCGCTGCAACGCCTCGCGCGGCGCGCGTCCGGATTCCGTCCGCCCGGCGCATCGTGCGCTTCCGCGCGCGTCGTGGCGTCCGCGCCGCGAACCCCGCGCCCCTGCGTTTCGCGTTCGCGCATCGGCATCGCATAACGACAGCGCCGGCCAACACGGCGCGCGCGGCCGGTGGCATGCTGCGCCGAGGTCTTCGCTGGAGTGCGCACCGATGTGGCCCGACCGCCGTATCCAGGAGCTGTTCGGCATCGCCTTGCCGATCATGCAGGCGCCGATGGCCGGCGCGCACGATACCGCGTTGGCCATCGCCGCCGCGCGCGCCGGCGCGTTGGGTTCGCTGCCGTGCGCGATGCTCTCGCCGCAGCAGGCGCGCGAACAGGTCGCGCAGTACCGCGCGGCGACCGACGCGCCGGTCAACCTCAACTTCTTCTGCCATCGCCCGGCCGCGGCCGATCCGGCGCGCGAAGCGGCCTGGCGCGAACGTCTGCGCCCGTACTACCTCGAATTCGGCCTGGATCCCGATGCGGCCAGCGCCGCCGCGGCGCGCGCGCCGTTCGACGAGGCTTGGTGCGCGCTGGTCGAAGAACTGCGCCCGCAGGTGGTGAGCTTCCACTTCGGCCTGCCCGCGCCGGAGCTGCTGGCGCGGGTGCGCGCCAGCGGCGCGCGCGCGATCGCCTCGGCCACCACCGTGGCCGAAGCGGTGTGGCTGGAACAACGCGGCTGCGACGCGATCGTCGCCCAGGGCAACGAGGCCGGCGGCCATCGCGGCGTGTTCCTCGAAGGCGAGGACGTATCGACGCAGGCCGGCCTGTTCGCGTTGTTACCGCGAATCGCCGACGCGGTGACGGTGCCGGTGATCGCCGCCGGCGGCGTCTTCGACGGCCGCGGCATCGCCGCCGCGTTCGCGCTCGGCGCGGCGGCGGTGCAGGTCGGCACGGCGTATCTGTTCTGCCCGGAAGCCACGATCGCGCCGCTGCATCGGCGCGCGCTGAGCGCGGGCGAGGGCGACGACACCGCGCTGACCAATGTGTTCAGCGGCCGGCCCGCGCGCGGCATCGTCAACCGGGCGATGCGCGAGCTGGGGCCGTTGTCGCCGCTGGCGCCGGCGTTCCCGGGCGCCGGCGCGGCGTTGGCGCCGCTGCGCGCGCGCGCCGAACCCGCCGGCGACGACGGCTTCATGTCGTTGTGGTCGGGCCAGGCGCGGCGCGCGCATGCGTTGGGCGCGTTCGAACTGACCCGCGAATTGGCGCGGCAGGCGCAGGACCTGCTAGACCGCGGCTGAGCCGGTCGCCGCGGCTGCGCGCGGCGCGAACGCCGCCGCCGCGCCTCAGCGCACCCGCTGCGGCGCCCACGCCGCCCACAGCCGCTGCGCTTCCTCGGCGATCACATCGGGGCGTTCTTCCGGCCAGAACAGCTTGTAGCCCTCGAGCTTGCGCAAGCCGCGCGACCGGCCGAAGGCATCGGCCAGCGGCTGCGCCTGGGCGGGATCGAAGATGTCGTCGGCCATGCCCCACAGCACTCGCGCCGGCGCGCGGCTGCGGCCCAGACGCGCGCCGATGCCTTCGAGCACGTTGCGCTCCAGGCCCAGCGCATAGGCATGGGTCAGCGCCTTGCGCCGCTGGGTCGACAGCAGCGGGCCGAAGTACATGTCGATGGCGTCGTCGTCCGGATGCGCGGGATCGGCGTAGCACATGCCGCCGAAACCCTGCGGCGAGCGCGCCAGCGCCTTGTCCTGCCACCACGGCGCCAGCCATTCGTCGACGAAGCGGCCTTGCCTGGACAGCTCGATCACCGGCAGCAGTTTCGGCGGCGGGTTGTCGAATTCGGTGTCGCAATTGGTCAACAGCACGGTGCGCACGCGCTGCGGATGCGCGGTCAGCAGCAACTGCGCGATCGCGCCGCCGCTGTCGTTGGCGACCAGGTCGGCGCTGTCGATGCCCAGCGCGTCCATCAGCGCGAGGATCATCGCCGCCTGCGCATGCGGGTCCACCGGTTGGTCCGGCGCGACCCGGGTGTAGCCCAGGCCGAGCCAATCCGGCGCGATGCAGCGCCGGTACGGCGCCAGCCGCGGCAGCGCGCCGCGCCACTGGAAGCCGTTGAGCGGGAAGCCGTGCAGGAACAGCGCCGCCGGCCCCTCGCCGCGTTCGACGTAGGCGATGTCGCCGAAAGCCGTGCGGGCGAACTTGCGGCTGGCGTGGAATTCGGCGGCGTCGAGGTCCGGGCGCGTGTCCGCGCCGTCGGCCGCGGCGACGGCCAGTCCGGGCACGCGGGCGATCGCGCCGAGGCTGCCGGCGGCGAGCAGGCCGCTGCCGCCCAACAGGAAGGTTCTGCGGTTCATGGGGAAGTCCTCGTTTCTTGCGATGGCGCGCACAGGCGGTCGGATGCGCGCGTGCACGGGTCCGTTGCGGCGCCGGCGCGCCGCTTCGGAATGTCGGTGTGGGGATGCGGCGACGGGCGTCGCCGCGCCGGCTCAGGCGTCGGAGGCGGCCAGCCAGTGTTCGCGCAACAGCAGGTTGAACTCGGCCCAGCGCTCTTCCGGGAAGAAGAGGCGCGCGCCTTCCAGCACCACGCGCCGGCGGGTGCCGGGAATGGCCTCGGCCAGCCACTGCGACCAGCGCGCGTCGAAGTAGACGTCGTCGTCGCCCCAGGCGATCAGGGTCGGCGCGCGCAGCTGCCGCAACTGCGCTTCGATGCGCACGGTGTGGACCGGGTCGAAACCGGCGAGGAAGCGCTGCAGGTCGGCCAGCCGCTGCGGGCTGCGCAGCAACGGCCGCAGGTAGGCGTCGATGTCCTCGTCGCCGAGCGCCTGCGGCTGTTGATAGGCGGGGCCCAGCGCCTGGGCCGAACGATAGACCGCCTTGTCGTCGACCATCGCCTGCAAGGTGGCGCCCAGCCCGCCGCCGGCGGCCATCGCCAGGAACGGCTCGAACGCTTGCGGCGGCCAGTTGTCGTGGGCGTCGCAGTCGGTCAGGGTCAGGCTGCGCACGCGTTGCGGATACAGCGCGGCGAAGATCTGGGCGATGCCGCCGCCGCTGTCGTTGCCGACCAGATCGACGCGTTCGATATCCAGCGCGTCGAGGAACTGCGCCAGCATGTGCGCGTTGGCGGTGACCGACACGTCCTGGTCGGCGCCGCTGTCGGTGTCGCCGTGGGCGAGCAGGTCGACGGCGATGCAGCGGCGCAGGTCCGACAAGTGCCGCAACTGGTGCCGCCACAGATGGCCGTTGAGCAGCACGCCGTGCACGAACAGGGCGACCGGTCCGTCGCCGCGCTCGCGATAGGCGATGCGTCCCGACGGCGTATCGACGTGGCCGCGCGCGAACGGCGCGGGGTCGCGCGAAGAACCGTCCATGGCGCTCAGCCCCGGTCCGGCGACTGCGCCGACGCATACGCCGCATCGAGCTTGCGCGCGCAGTCGTCGCAACACACCTCGACGGTCTTGCCGCCGATGGTCACTTGGAACGCGGTCTCGTCGAGCGGGCAGTCGCAGGCCGCGCAGGTCTTGTCGCTCATGGGGATTCTCCGGGGCGCCCGGGATTGGGCGCGCTCAGTAGGCCAGCGCGGCCGGCCGGCCGCTGTCAGAAAATTTAGCGATCGCCGGCGGGGGGCGACGGGAGCCTTGCGGGGTTGGCGCGAGCGGCGATGCGGGGTGCCGGTCGAGGACAGGGCAACGGCGACGCGGGGGCGTCGGTCGGTGGCGGGGCAATGGCGACGTGGGGCGCCGGTCGGTGTCGGGGCAACGGCGACGTGGGGTGCCGGTCGGTGTCGGGGCAACGGTGACGGCGTGGCGCTTGGCTGGCCGAGTCCGGGTGTGGAAGGTGGCGTCGTGGTTCGGTCGGCGCGGTCGCGGCTTGCGCCGCTTCTACAGTGGGCGGCCTGCGGCCGCGGGGAGGCGGCGGCCTCGGGTTTCAGCGATACAGCGCCGACTGCCGGAATTCCGACGGCGAGCGTCCGTAGGTCTGCTGGAACGCCGCGCTGAAGTGGCTGTGGCTGGAAAAGCCGAGGTCCTGGCCCAGCGCGCTCAGGTCCTCGTACTCGCCGAGCAGGTCCAGCGCGCGCGCCAGCCGCAGGCGCAACTGGTAGCGATACAGCGGCAGCCCTTCCACGCGCTGGAACACCTGGGTCAGGTACACCGGCGAGACGCCGACTTCGGCGGCGATCTCGGCCAGGGTCCAGCGCCGCGACAGGTCGCTGACCAGCACCAGCTTGGTCCGTTCGACCAGCCGCTGCTGGCCGGCGCTGGCGCCGGCGGCGTGGGCGGTGCGCGGCCCCAGCGCGCGCTGCGCCAGGGTCAGCGCCAGGCTCTCGGCCTCCAGCGGCTCGGCGATGCCCTGGCGCAGGCTGTGGCGCAGCAGCATCGCCAGCGACTGCGCGCGCGGATCGATGCGCAGGCGCGGCTGGCGGAAGGCCAGCGCCTCGCCGTCGCGCAACAGCGCCTTGGGCGCCATCTCGCGCAGCATCGGTTCGGCGATCGACAGCGACAGGCTGGCGTCGCCGCCGTCGATCGGGTGGCTGACCCGGTAGCCCTCGCCGGCGTTGAAGAACAGCACCTGGCTGGCTTCGGCCACGCTCGCCTGCTCGCCGAGATGACGCACGTAGACGCCGCGATAGGGGAACACCAGATGGGTCGCGGCCGCGCATTCCTCCGGCCCGCGGTGCTTGCACCCGCCCGGGCAATAGACGTCGCGGACCGTCACGGTCGGCGTCTTGAGCAGGGTGTGGACGGTGAACCCGGACATGCCGAAGGCCTCGATGGCGCCGCGCGTTCGCGGCCGGCGGGCCGTCGCCTGCGCTGGCCGGGTCCGCGCGGCGACTATAGCCCAGCGCGCCGGCGCCGACGCGGCCCGGTCGCGCGCCGGGCGGGCCGTCGCCGGACGCCTCCGAGTTGGTGGCGGAGGCTGTTTTTCCGGTGGAAGCCGACCGGCGGCTATGGGCCCGTGGGCGCACGCGGAACGCAGCATCGTATCGGCGCTATCGGATCGGCGCGGTCGCATCGGCGCGGTCGCATTGGCGCCATCGCGTACCCGTCATCGCCGCGGGACGCGAGCGCGGCGCCGCGCTCGGCGACGCATGCCGCGCGATGGGCGGCGGCTAGGACGCGCGCGCGGCGCTGTCGCGATCCGCGCGCCGATAACCGATGGCTTCGGTCAAATGCGCGGTGCCGATGTTGGCGCTGTCGGCCAGATCGGCGATGGTGCGCGCGACCCGCAAGATCCGGTGCATCGAGCGCGCCGACAGCTGCAGTCCGTCGACCGCGCGTTCCAGCAGCGCCTGGTCGCGTTCGCCCAGGCGGCAATGCTGGTTGGTCTGGGCCTGATCGAGGCGCGAATTGGTCCGGCCGCTGCGTTCGGCCTGGCGCTGCCGCGCGGCGGTCACGCGTTCGCGGATCGCGGCGCTGCATTCGCCCTCGGGCTGGTCGGGGCGCAGCGCCGCCGGCGGCAGCCGCGGCACTTCGATGTGCAGGTCGATGCGGTCCAGCAGCGGGCCGGAGATGCGCGCGCGGTAGCGGCGGATGAGGTCCTCGGTGCAGCGGCAGCGCGCGCTGCTGTCGCCGGCCCAGCCGCAGGGGCAGGGATTCATCGCCGCGACCAACTGGAAGCGCGCCGGAAACTCGGCGCTGCGCGCCGCGCGCGACACCGTGACCGCGCCCGACTCCAGCGGCTCGCGCAGCACTTCCAGCGCGCGCCGCTCCCATTCGGGCAGTTCATCGAGGAACAGCACGCCCTGGTGCGCCAGCGATATCTCGCCGGGCCGCGGATCGGCGCCGCCGCCGACCAGCGCGACCGCGCTGGCGGTGTGGTGCGGGGCGCGGAACGGGCGCTGGCGCCAGCGCGACGGGTCCAGCGCGCGGCCGTGGCCGCCGCCGCCGACCGAGGCGATCGCCGCGGTTTCCAGCGCTTCGTCTTCGCTGGCCTCGGGCAGCAGGCCGGGCAGGCGCGAGGCGAGCAGGGTCTTGCCGCAGCCGGGCGGGCCGATCAGCAACAAATGGTGGCCGCCGGCCGCGGCGATCTCCAGCGCGCGTCGCGCCTGGGCCTGGCCGCGCACGTCGCGCATGTCCAGTTCCGGCGAGCGCGCCAGCGGCGGGGCCACGGCGCGCGGCAGCGACGCGCGTTCGCACAGCATCGCGCAGACCTCCGACAGCGTGCGCGCGGTGCGCGCCTCGACCCGGCTGGCCAGCGCCGCTTCGGCGCCGTTGCCGGCCGGCACCACCAGCCGGCGGCCGGCCTCGGCCGCGGCCAGCGCCGCCGGCAGCACGCCGTCGATCGCGCGCAGCTCGCCGGTGAGGCCGAGCTCGCCGAGGAACTCGCAATCGGCGAGCGCCGGCAGCGGCAGCTGTCCGCTCGCGGCGAGGATGCCGAGCGCGATGGCGAGGTCGTAGCGGCCGCCGTCCTTGGGCAGGTCGGCCGGCGCGAGGTTGACGGTGATGCGTCGTTGCGGGAATTCGTACTGCGCCGAGGCGATCGCGGCGCGCACCCGGTCCTTGGCCTCGCGCACCGCGGCCTCGGGCAGGCCGACGATGTTCATGCACGGCAGGCCGCCGCCCAGATGCACTTCGACGCGTACCGCCGGCGCACGCACCCCCGTTCGCGCACGGCTGTGCACGAGCGCCAGGTTCATGGCGGACGGCTCAGTGCTGGGGGGCGTGCTGTGGTTCGGAAGCGTCGTCGAGCCGGGATTCGAGCTCGGCCACGGTGCGCTGCAGTTCTTCGAGCTTCTCGCGGGTGCGCAGCAGCACCGCGCGCTGCACTTCGAATTCCTCGCGGGTGACCAGGTCGAGCTTGGACAGCCCGGTCTGCAGCACGGACTTGAAGTTCTGCTGCATTTCCTCGCGGCCTTCGCGCACGCCCGGCGGGACCAGGGTGCTGAGGCGGCGGGCGAGGTCGTCGATGTAGTTCAGGTCGATCATGTAGATGCAACTCCTCCGGTATTGGGGTCAGCTTGACCGCCGGACCGGGGCGACGCCGTCGGCCGGGGCCGGGGCGGGCTGTCGGAAAAGTCCGAAGTGGATGACGCGGTCACTACATCACGGCGCTGGCGCGCGCGGCAAGCCTCCCCAGAGGCCGTTCGCCGCAGCTTTCATGTGCCGTTGCCATCCTCCGACGCACGCCGCGCAGGCGATGTGAACGCCGCCCGACCGGCGGTGCGGCGCCCGGCCGCGCTAGGTCGCGGCGCGCCGGCGCGCTATCCTGCGCGGCAATCGCAACGCCGGCGCGGCGCGGATCGGCAGGAGACAAGCGTATGAAGATGGTCATGGCGGTGATCAAGCCGTTCAAGCTCGACGACGTGCGCGAGGCGCTGGCCGAGGCCGGCGTGGCCGGCATCACCGCGACCGAGGTCAAGGGCTTCGGCCGCCAGAAGGGCCATACCGAGCTGTACCGCGGCGCCGAGTACGTGGTCGATTTCCTGCCCAAGATCAAGCTGGAAGTGGCGGTGACCGACGATCAGGTCGAAACCGTGGTCGAGGCGATCATGAAGGCCGCCGGCACCGGCAAGATCGGCGACGGCAAGATCTTCGTCTGGGACCTGGAGCGCGCGGTGCGCATCCGCACCGGCGAGATGGACGGCGACGCGCTGTAGCTCGCGCCTGCATTGCCGGCACCGGGTGAGTCGCGCCCGCGCCGTCGCGCCGCGCTTGCTCCCCGCGGCGCCCACGCCGCCGCTGCGCGCGCCGCGACAGGACTTTCGACCGATGCGGCCGGCCGCGACACTCGCGCTTCTCCGCGGCTGCGGGCCTCCCGTGAACTGGCCGCGCTTTCTCCGCCCCCGCGGCCTGTTCGTCAAGCAGGCGGTGAGTTTCTTCCTCGTCTTCAGCGCGGTGCGGTTCGGCGCCGGCATGATCGATGTGTGGGTGTCGGCGCGCGCTTCGAGCGCGCCGATCCGGCGACGACGCAAGCGATTCGAACGATGCCCCGATCAGCGCCGCGCCGCCGTTGTGGGAGGGACTTCAGTCCCGATGCTTTTCGTTCAGACGGTGAGGGCTGTTCGAACGACCTGGAACAAGAGCGTCGGGACTGAAGTCCCTCCCACAACAGCTAGGGTCGCCGCGTCTCAATGCTCGCGTTCGTATTCCAGGAACGCCTGCAAGGCCGGCGCGCGCGGACGGTTGGCCAGTTCCAGCCGGTACAGCGGGCGGCTCAGGGTTTCGTCCTCGCCCAACGCGATCGGGCGCACGCGCTGCATCAGGATCAGGTCGGCGACCACGGTCGCCGGCAGCACGGCGATGCCGACGCCGGCGACGACCGCGCGGGCGATGGCCTCGCTGCTGCCGATCTCCATGGTCCGCTCCGGCGCGATGCCGCGCGCGGCGAACAGCGACTGGGCGACCTGGCGCGTGCCCGAGCCGGGTTCGCGCAGCAGCCAGGTCTGGCGCGACAGCTCGCCGATCGACGGCCGCCGGCGCAGGCCGAGCGCGCTGTCGGCGGGCGCGACCAGGCGCAGCGGTTCGTCGCGCCAGTGGGCGACGGCGATGCGCGGGTCCTCGACGCTGCCTTCGACGTAGCCGATGTCGACCGTGCAGTCGATCACCGCGCGGCTGATTTCCTCGGTGTTGGCGACCGCCAGTTCGGTCGTCAGGCGCGGATGCGCGCGCACGAACGGACCCAGTTGCTGCGGCAGCCAGTAGGCCGCGACCGTGGTGCTGGCGCCGATGCGCAGCCGGCCCTGGCGCAGCTCGACCCGGTCGCGCACGTCCTCGGTGGCGATGCGTTCCAGGGCGAAGATCGCGCGGGCGTGCTCGAACACGGCGCGGCCGTGGTCGGTCAGGGCGATGCCGTGGACGCCGCCGCGCACCGCCTTGCCGTCGCTGCCGGTGCGCTCCAGCAGCGGCAGGTCGAGCTGATTCTCCAGTTCGCGCACCGCCTTGGACACCGCCGACTGGCTGACGAACAGCGCCTCGGCCGCGCGCGAGAAGCCTTGCTGTTCGACTACGGTCAGGAACACGCGCAGCAGGTGCAGGTTCATGGCTATGAGCCCAACTCATGGATCGTTGAATTATATGTATTGGACTCCGAAAGGGGGCGGGCCTACCGTGGCACCGCCTTTCCGCATCGAGTACGCCGCCGTGTCCGCCGCCCTGACCCCGACCTCGCCCGTCCCCGCCGCCCCGCAAGGCGCGCACCGGCAACCGGGGTTCTGGCCCGGACTGGCGCTGGCGGCGGCGATCGCGGCCGCGGCCATGGGCCTAGCGGCGCTGCCGGCGCTGCAGGCGGCCGGGCTCAGTGCGCTGACCCTGGCGATCGTGCTGGGCATCGCCGCGGGCAATACCGTGTTTCCGGCCATCGCCGGCCGGGTCGGCAGCGGCGTGGACTTCAGCAAGGCCATGCTGCTGCGCGCCGGGATCGTGCTGTACGGCTTGCGGGTGACGTTCCAGGAGATCGCCGGGGTCGGCGCGGCCGGGCTGGCGGTGGACATCGTCGTGGTCGCCGGCATCTTCTGCCTGGGCACCTGGCTGGGCACGCGCTGGCTGAAGCTCGACCGCGAGACCTCGATGCTGATCGGCGCCGGCAGCGCTATCTGCGGCGCGGCGGCGGTGATGGCGACCGAGCCGGTGGTCAAGGGCCAGGCGCACAAGGTCTCGGTGGCGGTGGCCACGGTGGTGGTGTTCGGCACCGTGGGCATGTTCGTCTACCCCTGGGCCTATCCGTACCTGGGCCTGAGCGAGCATGCCTACGGCGTGTTCGCCGGTTCGACCATCCACGAGGTGGCCCAGGTCGTCGTCGCCGGGCGCGCGGTGAGCGAGCAGGCGGCGTCGGCGGCGGTGATCGAGAAGATGCTGCGGGTGATGCTGCTGGCGCCGTTCCTGCTGATCCTGTCCTCGCGCCTGGGCGCGGGCGCCGGCGCGGACGGAACCCGGTCGAAGATCGCGATCCCGTGGTTCGCGCTGCTGTTCGTCGCGGTCAGCGGGATCAATTCGCTGCACCTGCTGCCGGCGGCGTGGAAGGCCGCGCTGATCCAGCTCGACACCGTGCTGCTGGCGATGGCGATGGCGGCGCTGGGACTGCGCACCCACATCGGCGCGATCCGCCAGGCCGGCGCCAAGCCGATGCTGCTGGCGGCGGTGCTGTTCGCGACGCTGACCGTGGGCGGTTATGCGCTCAATGTCGGCGCGGCGAAATTGTTCGGCTGAGCCTGGCGGACGCCGCGCGAGTTGCGGCCTGGGTGCCGCACATGCGCAGTAAGCGTGGTTTCGCGGTCGCAGCTTGCGTAGTTCCTACACTTTGGGACAGCTCCGCGTCTGCCGGGGCTGTCGGTCGTTCGGCCCGATAAAAGCGTCGCTGCGCGCATCGGCAGGCTTCGGCCTGCGCGGCCCGGAAGTATCAAACCGTGAATATGTGATGCGCCCCGTGTTTCGCGGCGCGCGCGGCGCTTGCGCGCTCGATTCGGCCGCCGCGCCGCGTGCCTAAGCTCAGCAGCGTTCGCGGTAGCTCGACCGCGCCCCTGCGCCATCGCCCCGACGCGACCGGCAAGCGGCGATGCGGCCATGAACCCATCGCGCGGCCATCGCCGCCGCGGTGCCCATCATCGCTGCAACGTTGAGGAGAGAACTCAGATGCGCAAGACCTTGTTGGTAGCGTCCATCGCCGGCGCGATCGCGGCCGCGGCGAACCTCGCCGGCGCGCAATCGGCCACGGCGCCGGAACTGTTCCGCGCGCAGCCTTCGCGCGCCGCGGCGACCGCCGCGGTTCCGGCCCATGTCCAGGGCATGCTGCGCGGCAACAGCGCGCACTGGGCGGCGGCGGTGTCGATCGACCGCAAGCTGCTGGTCGACGGCCAGCGCGAGATGGTGCTGAGCCTGCCCGAAGGCGCGCGCATGCACATGCGGCTGGCCAAGTCGTACCGCACCGCGGACGGCGAGGTGGTGTGGTCGGGCGCGGACCGGCTGCTGGCCAACGGCCAGCTCCAGCTCGGCGCGCAGGCGCCGTCGACCGCGCTGTTCGTGGTGCGCGGCGAGCGCGTCACCGGCCAGATCGCCACCGCCGCGGGCGAGGTTTACGAACTGCTGACCTCCGAGAACGGCGCGCAGCAATACCTGGTCAAGCGCGATCCGGCGAGCCTGGAAGGCGGCGACGACACGCCGGCGCACGTCGACCTGCCGCCGCAGCGCGACAACGGCGCGCGCGCGTCCGCCTCGGCCAACGCCTTGCTGGCCGATCCGGTGGTGCGCGTGCTGCAGGTCTACACGCCCGAAGCGGTGGCCGAACTCGGCGGCGAGAACTCGGCCAACGACCGCGCCGCGTTCTTCATCGCCCAGTCGAACACCGCGTTCGCCAACAACGGCCTGGCGGTGCGCTTCCAAAGCGCCGGCGTGCGCTTCGCCAGCCAGGGCCAGGCGACCAACACCGCCTCCACGCTGGTGTCGCGCATCAAGACCACCAACGACGGCTGGTACGACGCGTATGCCACCACCGAGCGCGACAACACCGGTGCCGACCTGGTCGCGCTGGTCGTGCGCACCGGCCTGACCAGCCCCAGCGGCGCGTTGTGCGGCCAGGCCGCGGCGATCGGCGCGAGCGCGGCCAACGGCTTCTTCGTGCAGAACCATTCGTGCAGCACCTTCACCTTCGTGCACGAGGCCGCGCACCTGTTCGGCGCCCGCCACGACAACGATTCCACCACCACGCCGTTCGCGTACGGCCACGGCTACGTCAACTCGACCGGCAACTTCCGCACGATCATGGCGGTGAACTCGAACCCGCAGCCGCGCATCGGCTATTTCTCCACGATCGACCAGAGCTATGTCTCCGGCGGCGTGAGCCGGCCGCTGGGCACGAGCACGCGCGACAACGAGCGGGTGATGCGCGAGCGCGCGGCGGCGATGGCGGCGTTCCGCTGAGGGGAGTCCGATCCGGAGCCCGGTTGGGTTCCGGATCGCGAACTTGCCCGGGACGCTATCGGTAGGAACTGCGCAAGCTGCGACCGCGTTGCAGCCGTTTGCGTCGTAAGCGCGATGTCGCGGTCGCGGCTCGCGCCGCTCCTACAGTCGTGCTACGAAAAAAGCCCCGCGAGTGCGTGGCTTTTTCTTCCAGCGAAACCTGCGAAGCGCTTACTCGCCCAGCGCCTGCGCCACGAACGCCGGGGTCGACAGCGCGCCGTGGTGGATGCCGGCGTTGTAGTACTTGGTCGCGAAGGCCTTGGCTTGCGAATCGTTCTGGCGGAAATCGAAACCGCCGGCCTTGCGCGCCAGGGTGCAGCTCCACCAGCCGGTCGGGTAGCACGGCTGCGGGAACGGCAGGGTCTTGAAGGTCGCGAAGCCGGCCTTGCCCATCTCGGTGCGCATTTCCTGGATCAGCTTGAGCAGCATCAGCGGCGATTCGGACTGCTGCACCAGGATGCCGTCCTCGCGCAGGGCGCGGAAGCAGCTGTCGTAGAACGCCTTGTTGAACAGGCCCTCGGCCGGGCCGACCGGGTCGGTGGAATCGACGATGATGAGGTCGACGCTGCCGGCCGGGCGGTTGGCCATGTAGGCGATGCCGTCGTCGAACAGCAGCTGGGCGCGCGCGTCGCCGTTGCTGTCGCACAGCTCCGGGAACCACTTCTCGGCCATGCGCGTGACCTGCTCGTCGATGTCGCACTGCACGGCTTCCTCGACGCCGGGGTGCTTGAGCACCTCGCGCAGGGTGCCGCAGTCGCCGCCGCCGATGATCACCACGTTCTTCGGCGCGGCGTGGGTGAACAGCGCCGGGTGCGACATCATCTCGTGGTAGAGGAAGTTGTCGCGCGTGGTCAGCATGACCGCGCCGTCGATCAGCATCAGGTTGCCCCAGTCGGTGGTCTCGAAGATCTCGATCTTCTGGAACGGCGACTGCACCTCGTCGAGCTTGCGGGTGATGCGATAGCCGATGGACGAGCCGGTCGGCTCGAAGTTCTCGTAATGCCACTGGGCTTCGTTGGTCATGCGCTTGCTCCTGAATAAGACGACGCGGGTTCGGACGATGGATCGGCCTTCGGGCGGGCGGCGGCGAACGGCGGGCCGGACCGGCGGCGGCCCGGGCGGCGCCGGGCTTGGGGCGCGGATTGTAGCGGACCGGTATGAACGCACGTCGCGAGGGCGGCCGGCGGGCGGTTCCGGCGCGCCCGGCGGACCCGCGGCGCGGCGGTTTTTTGCCGATCCGGCCGATCCGGGCCGCGCGCGGACGGTCCCCCGGAAGGACGCGGCCTGTAGAATGCGCCTTCCCCACGGTTTTCTACGGTAACGCGCCGATGTCCGACTGGTCGCTCGATCAGGCCCGCAAGACCTATTCGATCCCGCATTGGTCCGAAGGCTACTTCGACATCGACGGCGCCGGCCGGATCGTGGTCAAGCCGCGCGGCGAGCGCGGCCCGACCGTGCCGCTGCCGGAAGTGGTCGACGCCGCGCGCGCGGCCGGCGCCAAGCTGCCGCTGCTGGTGCGCTTCCCCGACATCCTCGGCGACCGCCTCGGCAAGCTGCAGAGCGCGTTCGCCCAGGCGATGAAGGATTGGGACTACGCCGGCGGCTACACCGCGGTCTACCCGATCAAGGTCAACCAGCACCAGGGCGTCGCCGGCACGCTGGCCTCGCACGCGGGCGAGGGCTTCGGCCTGGAAGCCGGCAGCAAGCCCGAGCTGATGGCGGTGCTGGCGCTGAGCCGGCCGGGCGGGCTGATCGTGTGCAACGGCTACAAGGACCGCGAGTACATCCGCCTGGCCCTGATCGGCCGCAAGCTCGGCATGGAGACCTACATCGTGGTCGAAAAGCCGTCCGAGCTGGCGCTGGTGTTCGAGGAAGCCAAGGCGCTGGACGTGAAGCCGGGCCTGGGCGTGCGCATGCGCCTGGCCTCGCTGGGCGCGGGCAAGTGGCAGAACAGCGGCGGCGACAAGGCCAAGTTCGGGCTCAGCCCGCGCCAGGTGCTGGACCTGTGGAAGCAACTGCGCGACAACGGCCTGCAGGATTGCCTGGGCCTGCTGCACTTCCACATGGGCTCGCAGATCTCCAACGTGCGCGACATCGCCAACGGCATGCGCGAGGCCACGCGCTATTTCGTCGAACTGTCCAAGCTCGGCGCCAAGGTGCGCTACATGGACGTCGGCGGCGGCCTCGGCATCGACTACGAAGGCACCCGTTCGCGCAGCTATTGCTCGATCAACTACGGCGTCAATCAATACGCTTCGAACATCGTCCAGCCGCTGGCCGAGGCCTGCCAGGAATACGGCCTGACCCCGCCGCGCGTGGTCACCGAGTGCGGCCGCGCGATGACCGCGCACCACGCGGTGCTGGTGGCGAACGTGTCGGAGATTGAAGAAGCGCCCGAAGGCCGGGTGCCGCCCGCGCACGAGGACGAGCCGGCGGTGATCCGCCATCTGCGCGAGATCCACGACGAACTCGGCCAGCGCCCGGCGGTGGAGCTGTTCCACGAAGCCCAGCACCATCACGGCGAAGGCCTGTCGCTGTACGCGCTGGGCCAGATCGACCTGACCCACCGCGCGCGCATCGACGACCTGTTCTACGCCATCGCCCACGCCGTGCGCGCGCGCCTGGACGTGGGCGAGAAGAGCCACCGCGACCTGCTCGACGAACTCAACGAGCGCCTGGTCGACAAGTACTTCGTCAATTTCAGTGTGTTCGAGTCGATGCCGGACGTGTGGGCGATCGACCAGGTGTTCCCGATCGCGCCGATCGAGCGCTTGAACGAGAAGCCGCAGCGGCGCGGCGTGATCGCCGACCTGACCTGCGATTCCGACGGCAAGATCGACACCTACGTCGAGACCGAAGGCCTGGACAGCTCGCTGCCGCTGCATGCGCTCAAGCCGGGCGAGAGCTACCGGCTCGGCTTCTTCCTGGTCGGCGCGTACCAGGAGATCCTCGGCGACATCCACAACCTGTTCGGCGACACCGACGCGCTGGAAGTGCGCGTGGACGGCGACGGCTATCGCTTCGCCCAGCAGCGCCGCGGCGACACCACCGACGTGATGCTCGACTACGTCGGCTACAAGCTGGCCGAGCTGCGCGCCGCCTACAGCGCCAAGGTCGCCGCCGCGGGCCTGCCGGCCGAGGAGGCCGCGCGGCTGGAAGCGGCGCTGGAGACCGGGCTGACCGGCTACACCTATCTCGACGACACTCCGCTGGCCTGAGGAGGCGCGATGAACCGCTATTTGGTCATGGTCATGCGCCTGCCGCAGTTCGACACCGAGCAGATCGGCCCGCACCGCGAGTTCCTCGACGGCCTGCGCGCGCAGGCGCGGCTGGAGCTGTCCGGCGGCTTCGGCGACAAGACCGGCGGCGCCTACGTCCTGCGCGCGGTCGACCTGGAAGAGGCGCGGGTGCTGGCTTTCGCCGATCCGCTGCACCTGACCGGGTCCTCGCGGGTCGACGTCTACGAGTGGCAGGCGGCCTGAATCGGGCTTGAGGCGCCCGGCGGGCGCCTGCCCGGGGCTCGGGCGGCCGCGCCGCGGACCCGCCTGCGGGCCGCGGCCCGGTGGCGGCAATGAACGGTTTAGGGACGCCGGCGGCTGGCGCGACTGGCGGCCGGGAACGGGATCTCCCCCCTGCGCCGCCGGCACCGGCCCGGGCGCGAGCGCCGGGTCGCGACAGCGGACCGAGCGCGCAACGCGGCGATGCCGCATCATGGTTTGGCAACAATCAGCGCCCGGACGGGCAGAAGGTTCGAAATGAAAGCAGGGGTGATCGGTCTGGGAGCGATGGGCGCGCCGATGGCGCGCTACATACACGCCACGGGGGGGCTGACCGCGGTCGGCAACCGGACCCAGGCCAAGGCCGACGCGCTGGCGTCGGAACTGGGCGTGCGCGCGGCGCGGTCGGCGGCGAACTTCGCCGACTGCGACGTGGTGGTGCTGTGCGTGTCGCTCGACGCGGACGTGCTGGAGAACGTGGCCGCGCTGGCCGAGGTGCTCAAGCCGGGCGCGATCGTGGTCGACCATTCGACCGTCTCGGTCGAGACCGCGCGCCGCGCGGCGGCGACGCTGGGCGCGCACGACATCGGCTTCCTCGACGCGCCGGTGTCCGGCGGCGTGGAAGGCGCGCGCAACGGCAAGCTGTCGATCATGGTCGGCGGCGACGCGGCCCAGTTCGAGCGCGTGCAGCCGATCGTCGCCAGCTACGCCGCGCGCATCACCCACATGGGCGGCACCGGCGCCGGCCAGGCGACCAAGGCGATCAACCAGGTGCTGGTCGCCGGCATCAACGAAGCGGTGTGCGAAGGCCTGGCGCTGGGCGAGAAGCTCGGCCTGGACGCGGACAAGCTGCTGCCGACGCTGATGGCCGGCGCGGCCAGCAACTGGTTCCTCGACAAGCGCGGCGCGACCATGCTGCGCGACGAGTTCGCGCCCGGCTTCAAGTGCCAGCACATGCTCAAGGACCTGCGCATCGTCCAGGGCATCGCCCGCGACACCGGCATCCGCACCGCCACCCTCGACCAGGCCGCGGCCGACTACGCCGAACTGATCGAGCGCGGCTACGGCGAAGCCGACACCTCGGCGCTGATCGCGCTCAAGCGCGTCCGCGCCCAAGCCGAAAGCGACGCGGCCTGAGCCCGCGCCATCGCGCCGCCCAGCCAATCCGGGCGGCGCGCACCCAATCGCCGTGAATCCGCCCCGCTCCTTGTAGGAGTGGCGCAAGCCGCGACCGCGCTGCCGCAACTACGACGATTCCAGCCGATAGCCCGCTGCAACGCAGCGGCAAGCCCCGCGCGGGCCTCGACGTCGCCGATCGGCAAGGATGGGGTTCGCACGCCACAGACCACCGTATGGCGCGCACTCGTCTGCGATCGAACGACGCGCCACGGTTTCGGTTACCGGCGATAGGACGGGATCGTCGCAGGCGCGGTGGCGCGGTGGCGCGGTCGCGGCTTGCGCTGCTCCTACACGCGGATGCAGGCATTTCCGCCGCGGGGAAAAACGCCGCCGAAGTTTCAGCGGCGCATCAGGCCGTCGCTTCCGAGCGCGCCGAAGCGCTTGCGGCCGAAGCGTTCGCCCAGCAGGGCGCCGGCGAAGGCGGCGGCGAGGGTCAGCGCGATCGCCAGCGCGTTGTACTTCAACGCCGCGCCGATCGAGCGCATCGGCGGCGGGCTGTCGGGCTGGGCCATCGCGACCACGGCGAACAAGGTCAGCGCCCACATCGCGCTCGGCAGCAGCAAGGCGATCCAGCGGAAACGGGCGTGGCGGGCCAGCGCGCCGCCGAGGAACATCGAGACCAGCGCCGCCAGGATGTCGATCAGGGGCAGCGGGCCGATGCCGGTGTCGATCGCCTGGCGCGCATCCAGGCCGAACAGCTTGGTCAGCAATCCGAACAGCAACAGCATGCCTGCCCCGCCCAGGCAGCCCAGAAGAATGCGTTTGTCCATCCCATCCCCAAGCGACGTGCAATCAGCCGGCGAAGTCTATGCGGCGCCTGTGCGGGGCAGGGTGACCGTCGTCGCGCTGTGGCCGGACGCGCTGCCGGAAGGCGTCCGTACGCCGACGCGCGGTTGCGTGCAATCGGTATTCCGGGTTGCGTCCGCGCGCGGAAGCGGCGGGCGCCGCGGGCGAAAACCGTGGGAGGGCCTTCAGGCCCGACGCTTTCGGCGCAGATCGCTGCGATCCGAACGGAAGGCATCGGACCTGAAGGCCCTCCCACTGCATCAAGAGCGGAGGAGCTGAAGGCCTTCTCACTGCATCAAGAGTGGCGGACCTGAAGGCCCCTTCTCACTTCGCCAGCAGCGGCGGGCCTGAGGGCAATCCCGATGCGCCTAGAGCGTCGGGATTGAAAGCCCTGCCGCCGCGGTCGAATCCGAGGCGGCGCGAGGCCTTACTGGACCTTGATCGCCATTCCCGGCAGGCCGCCGTCGGCGAGCTTGCGCTTGGCGTCGGCCAGGTCGCCGGCGGTGCCGTAGGGTCCCATGCGCACGCGGTAGACGGTCTTGCCGCCGATCTGCGCCGATTCCACCCGCGCGCCGAGGCCGAGCATGGCGATCTTGGCCTTCATCTCCTCGGCCTGGCCGGAGGCCTGGAACGCGCCGGCCTGCAGCAGGTAACGGGTGTTGTCGCTGACCGCCGGGGCGGCGGCCGCGGCGACCGTCGCGGTCGCGGGCGCGGCGGGCGTGCCTTGGGCGGCGGCCACGACCGGCGGCTTGGGCGCGACCGACGCCGCCGGCGGCGCGGTGGCCGTGGCGACCGGGGCCGGCGGCTTGGACGGCGCCGGCGCGAGGGTGTCGACCGGCTTGGGCAGGGTGGTCGCGACCGGGCCCGAGGCCGTCGCGGCGGCCGTCGTCGGCTGGGCCGCGGCGGTCTGGCCGGCGCGACGCTGCTGGGCGGCGCGGCGCTGCTCTTCGGCGGCTTCGGTGGCGGCGAGCTCGGCGTCGCTCATCTCCACTTCCTTGCCGGGCAGCATCTTGTAGAAATCGTACTCGGGGCCGTCCTTGGTCTTGTCGGCGGCGCCCTTGGGCTTGTCCGCCTTGGCCTGGGCCTCGGCGCGGGCCGGCCTGGCGCTGCCTTCCGGCGCGACCGCGTCCTCCTCGGCGCTGACCGAGGCCGGTTGCGCGTCGGGGTTGGGCTGCGGGCGGAAGAAGCCGTCGCCCTTGCCGTCGGCCTTGAAGTACTTGGGCACCACCAGGATCAGCACGACCCCGAGCAGCAGCCCGAGCACGCCCCAGGCCCAGCCGGGCAGGCTGTCGTTGCCCTGGTTGTTGCGCTTGGCCTGCGATTTGCCGCGTCGTGCCGCCACTTACATCACCTCCGGGGCGTGGATCCCCAACAGTTCCAGACCGTTCGCCAGGACCTGGCGGGTCGCCATCGCCAGCACCAGCCGCGCGTGGCGCTGGGCGTCGTCGTCGACCAGGAACTGGTGATCGTTGTAATACGTCTGGAAGGCCTGCGCCAACTCCAGCAGGTAGGCGGCCACCTGGTGCGGTTCCAGGTCGCGGCCGGCGGCGGCGACCACGTCGGGGTAGCGCAGGATCGTCACGATCAGCTCGTGCGCGGCGACGTCGTCCAGGTCCAGCGGCTGGGCCAGTCCGTGGGCCTGGTCGTAGGACAGGCCGCGTTCGTTCAGCTGCCGCACCAGGCCGTGCATGCGCGCATGCGAGACCTGCACGTAGTAGACCGGATTGTCCATCGACTGCGAACGCGCCAGGTCGATGTCGAAGGTCAGCTGCGAATCGGGCTTGCGCGCGATCAGGAACCAGCGCACCGCGTCGCGGCCGGTTTCGTCGATCAGGTCGCGCAGGGTCAGGTAGCTGCCGGCGCGCTTGGAGATCTTCACCTCCGCGCCGCCGCGCACCACCGTGACCATCTGGTGCAGCACGTATTCCGGCCAGCCCTGCGGGATGCCGGCATCGAGCGCCTGCAAACCGGCGAGCACGCGCGCGAGCGAGCCGTGGTGGTCCGAGCCCAGTTCGGTGATCGCGCGCTCGTAGCCGCGCTGCCACTTGCTCAGGTGGTAGGCGACGTCCGGCACGAAGTAGGTGTAGCTGCCGTCGGACTTGCGCATCACCCGGTCTTTGTCGTCGCCGAAGTCGGTCGAGCGCAGCCACAGCGCGCCGCCTTCCTCGTAGGTGTGGCCGTGGGCGACCAGCTCGCGCACGGTCTCCTCGACCTTGTCCTGCTCGTACAGCGCGCTTTCAAGGAAATACACGTCGAAACCGACGCCGAACGCGGCCAGGTCCTCGTTCTGCTCGCGGCGCAGGTAGGCCACGGCGAACTGGCGGATCGCGTCGAGGTCGTCGATGTCGCCCTTGCCGGTGACGGCGTGGTTCTCGAACTCGACGGTGGCGCCGTCGAGGTAGGCGCGGGCGACGTCGCCGATGTAGTCGCCGTTGTAGGCGCCTTCCGGCCACGCCTCGTCGCCGGGCTTGAGGCCGCGCGCGCGCGCCTGGGTCGAGACGGCGAGATTGTTGATCTGCACGCCGGCGTCGTTGTAGTAGAACTCGCGCATCACGTCCCAGCCGTTGGCCTGGAGCACGCGCGCGATGCAGTCGCCGATCGCGCCGCCGCGGCCGTGGCCGACGTGCAGCGGTCCGGTCGGATTGGCCGAGACGAACTCGACCCCGGCGCGGCGGCCGGCGCCGCTGGCGTTGCGGCCGTAGTTCGCGCCCTGGGCGAACACCTCGCCGATCTGGCGGCGCCAGGCGGCTTCGTCGACATGAAAATTGATGAAGCCCGGGCCGGCGATCTCGACCTTGGCGATGTCGGCGTTCGCCGGCAGCGCGGCGACCAGCTTCTGCGCCAGCTCGCGCGGATTGCTGCGCGCCGGCTTGGCCAGCAGCATCGCGGCGTTGGTGGAGAAGTCGCCTTGGCCGCGGTTCTTCGGCCGCTCGATCACGAAGTCGGGCGTGGACAGGTCGGCCGGCACGGTGCCGGCGTCGCGCAGGGCGTCGATGGCCTGCGCGACCAGGGCGTGGAGGGTGGTTTTCACGGGAGATGCGCTTTCGCGGGGCGTTGCGGAACCGCGCATTTTACTCGCTTCCGGGCTGGCTGGGCGGGGCGGCCAGGAGATAGCGGACGCGGTGAGGAAACGGTGAACGGCGGTTGCGGCCGGATCCCGGCGTCCGCTGCCTGCCGACGCCTGTCCGCCGACTGCCGTCCGCTAGATCCAGCCGCGCATCGCCATCGACACCGGCTTGCCGTCGCCGATCACGAAATGGTCGAGCAGGCGCACGTCGATCAGCGCCAGCGCCTGCTTGAGCCGCTGGGTCACCGCGCGGTCGGCGGGGCTGGGCTCGGCGTTGCCGCTGGGGTGGTTGTGGCCCACGATCACCGCCGCGGCATTGTGCTGCAGCGCCTGCCGCACCACTTCGCGCGGGTGCACCTCGGCGCCGTCGACGGTGCCCTGGAACAGCTCCTCGTAGCCGATCACGCCGTGGCGGTTGTTGAGGAACAGCGCCGCGAACACCTCGTGCGGGCGGCCGCGCAGTTTCTGCGCCAGATAGCGGCCGGCGGAGGGCGGATCGGTGACCGCGCTGCCGCGCTCCAGCTCCGCCATCTGGCTGCGCGCGGCCAGTTCCAGCGCGGCCTTGAGCGCGCAGGCGCGGGCCTTGCCGATGCCGCGCATGCGCAGCAGCCGCGCCGGCGGCTGCTCCAGCAACGCGTGCAGCGGGCCGTGTTCGTTCAGCAGGCGGCGGGCGGTGCCGACCGCGTCGTGGCCGCGCACGCCCGAGCCGAGGATCAGCGCCAGCAATTCGGCGTCCGACAGCGTGGTCGCGCCGCGGGCGAGGAGTTTTTCGCGCGGCCGCTCCGCGCTGGGCCATTCTTGGATTCGCATGGCCGCATCGTGGCGGCGAAGACGGCGCGGCGTGATCGGGGCGCGACGGCCCATCGGGTAAGCTATCGGCTTGGGCGGAGGTAGGAAATCGCCGGGCCGCCGCGGCCGGCCGAGTCGTTCCGCCCGCAACGCGAACACCCGTCAGCAAGAACTCCAGCGAGCCCGGCCGAACATGGCGCAAGACCCCACCCCGCCGCTGCACGCCCAACGCATCCTGCTTTGCGTCTGCGGCGGCATCGCCGCCTACAAGGCCGCCGACCTGGTGCGCCGCCTGCAGGACGCCGGCGCCCAGGTGCGCGTGGCGATGACCGAGAACGCCACCCGCTTCGTCGGGCCGGCGACCTTCCAGGCGCTGTCCGGCCAGCCGGTACGCACCTCGCTGTGGGACGAGGCCGCCGAGCTGGCGATGGGCCATATCGAACTGGCGCGCTGGGCGCAGCGGATCCTGATCGCGCCGGCCACCGCCGACATGATCGCCAAGCTCGCCCACGGCTTCGCCGACGACCTCATCAGCACCCTGTGCCTGGCGTCCGAGGCGCCGGTGACGATCGCCCCGGCGATGAACCACCGCATGTGGGGCCACCCGGCCACCCAGGCCAACGTCGCCACCCTGCGCGGGCGCGGAGTCGGCTTCCTCGGCCCGGGCGAGGGCCGCATGGCCGAGCCCGAATCCGGCCCCGGGCGCCTGCTCGAACCGCACGAAATCGTCTCTGCGTTGGAGCAAGCCGCCGCACTGGCCCAGGAGGCCCGCGCATGAGCGCCGCCAGCCTCGGCGGGCGCCGCATCGTGGTCAGCGCCGGCCCGACCTACGAGGACATCGATCCGGTCCGCTTCATCGGCAACCGCAGCAGCGGCAAGATGGGCTTCGCCATCGCCGAAGCCGCCGCGCGCCGCGGCGCGCAGGTGGTGCTGGTGGCGGGCCCGGTGTCGCTGCCGACCCCGGCCGGCCTGGAGCGGGTGGACGTGCGCTCGGCCCGGCAGATGCGCGAGGCGGTGATCGCCCAGCTCCCGGCCGACGTCTACATCGGCGCCGCCGCGGTCGCCGACTACGCCCCGGCCGAGATCGCCCCGGGCAAGATCAAGAAGAAGGACGAGCAGCTGACCCTGGCGCTGGTGCGCACGCCCGACATCCTGGCCGAGGTCGCGGTGCACGCGCGCCGTCCGACCGTGGTGGTCGGCTTCGCCGCCGAGACCCACGACGTCGAGTTCTACGCCCGCGGCAAGCTGGAGAAGAAGAAAGTCGACATGATCGCGGCCAACCGCGTCGGCGTGTCCGGCAGCGGCTTCGAAAGCGACGACAACGCCCTGACCGTGTACTGGCGCGACGGCGCGCTCGCGCTCGGGCCGGCGCCGAAGACCGAGCTGGCCGACCAACTGCTCGACCTGATCCTGGCGCGCTGGCCGGCCTGAGCCCCGGCGCGCCGTCGTTCTTGAAATACCGTTCGTTTCGGAAGACCGCATGCACCACACCCTGGAACTGAAGATCCTCGACCCGCGTTTCGGCGGCGAATGGCCGTTGCCCGCGTACGCGACCCCGGCCAGCGCCGGCCTGGACCTGCGCGCCGCGCTCGAACAGCCGCTGACGCTGCAGCCCGGCGACGCCGCGCTGCTGCCGTCGGGCCTGGCGGTGCACGTCGGCGACCCGGCGATGTGCGCGGTGGTGCTGCCGCGCTCCGGCCTGGGCCACAAGCACGGCATCGTGCTCGGCAACGGCACCGGCCTGATCGACGCCGATTACCAGGGACCGCTGTTGATCAGCGTGTGGAACCGCGGCAGCGAGGCTTATACGATCCAGCCGGGCGACCGGGTCGCCCAGTTGGTGGTGCTGCCGATCGTGCGCGCGAGCCTGCAGGTGGTGAGCGAGTTCCAGGCCAGCGAGCGCGGCGAGGGCGGCTTCGGCCATACCGGCGTGCGCTGAACCCCGCGCGGCGGCCCTGGGGGAGGGCGCTCGCGCGAAGCTGGCACGCATCGTGCTTGTGACTTTGCGGACGCCCGCCGCGATCGGCACGATCGCCGCGCGGGCCGGGGGACCCGCCGCGACGGACCGCGACCGTGCGTTCGATGGGCGCTTTCGGCCGATGCCGGGGCGCAGTCGACGGACGCGGCCGCGGGCGGCGGGGCAGACTGGGCGGCGCTGGCCGCCGGCCCGGGACAGAACACTCTGAGGGGAAGGTTGCAGGTTATGGTCGAAGTGAAGCTGGAAAAGCCGCAGATCTCCGCGGCGCAACTCAGGCCCGCGCTGTTGCCGGCGGCCGCGCTGTGCGGCGTGCTGGCGCTGTGGATGGCCTGGGCCGGTGTGCAACAGCACCGCGATGCCCTGCGCCGCGCCGACCTGCTGCAGGTGCGCGACGCGGCCGTGAGCAGCGCCCACGACGCGCTCGGCGCCGAACACAAGCGCCTGCGCGAACGCTTGGAGTCCGCGCCGATGCAGGCGGCGCTGCAGGCCGGCGACTTCAAGGCGGCCAGCGCCGAACTCGGCAAGAACTGGCCCGGCGCCAGCGCCGGCACGGTGCTGCCGCCGGACCTGGCCGAGGAATACGCGGCCCTGCCCAAGAGCGGCTACGGCCGGCTCGGGGCGATGGAGGCGGCGATCGTCGCCGACAAGCCGATGGCGGCGATCGTGCGCGACGGCGGCAAGTCGGTGCTGGCGATGGCGGCGCCGGCGCGGGTCGGCGAGCAGCTGGTCGGCGTGGCCTACGTGCAACTGCCGTTGCAACGCGTCGGCGACGGCGTGGAGAAGGCCGACCTCGGCAGCGACAGCTACCTGGCGCTGCGCCAGGGCGGCTTCAGCGTGATCGAGCGCGGCGACACCGCGCTCAACAACGGCGCCGAAGCGCTGGCGGCCAAGATCCCCGGCAGCGACCTGCGCGTGGCCGCGGCGGTGCCCGACATCGCCGGCGGTCCGCTCGGCATGGGCGCCTTGCCGTGCTTCATCGCCGCGGTGGTGCTGGCGCTGCTCGCGTTCGTGCTGGTGCGCGTGCGCCAGCGCCTGGGTCGGGCGGGCGGCCCGGTGGAGGACGAAGGTCCTGTTCAGACGCTGGCTGAGACCATGAGCGCCCCCTTACCCGAAGCGAACGCAGTGACCGTGAGCGAGAACACCTCCCAGGCCGCGTCGCGGCCGCTGGCCGTGGACAACGGCATCTTCCGCGCCTACGACATCCGCGGCGTGGTCGGCCAGAACCTGGATCCGGGCATCGCCGAAATGATCGGCCACGCCGTCGGCTCGGTCATGCACGACCAGGGCCTGAGCGAAATCGTGGTGGGCCGCGACGGCCGCCTGTCCGGCCCGAGCCTGATGGACGGCCTGATCGCCGGCCTGCGCAAGGCCGGCCGCAACGTCACCGACATCGGCCTGGCGCCGACCCCGGTCACCTATTTCGGCGCCTACCACCTGCGCGCCGGCTCCTGCGTGTCGCTGACCGGCAGCCACAACCCGCCGGACTACAACGGCTTCAAGATCGTGGTCGGCGGCGAGACCCTGTCGGGCGACGCCATCACCGACCTGTACCGGCGCATCGTCGGCGGCCGCCTGCACACCGCGGACGAGCCGGGCACGCTGACCGAGCGCGACATCTCCGAGGACTACGTCCAGCGCATCGCCTCCGACATCCAGATCGACCGCCCGCTCAAGGTCGTGGTCGACGCCGGCAACGGCGTGGCCGGCGACATCGGCCCGCGCGTGCTGGCCGCGATCGGCGCCGAGGTCACCCCGCTGTACTGCGAGATCGACGGCGAGTTCCCCAACCACCACCCCGATCCGAGCGAGCCGCACAACCTGGTCGACCTGATCAAGATGGTGCAGCGCCTCAACGCCGACCTGGGCATCGCCTTCGACGGCGACGGCGACCGCCTCGGCGTGGTCACCCGCGACGGCCAGAACATCTTCCCCGACCGCCTGCTGATGCTGTTCGCCGCCGACGTGCTCGAGCGCAACCCGGGCGCGATGATCATCTACGACGTCAAGTGCACCGGCCGCCTGCCGGGCCACATCCTGCGCCACGGCGGCAGCCCGCTGATGTGGAAGACCGGGCATTCGCTGATCAAGGCCAAGATGCGCGAGACCGACGCCGAGCTGGCCGGCGAGATGAGCGGCCACTTCTTCTTCAAGGAGCGCTGGTACGGCTTCGACGACGGCATCTACTCGGCCGCGCGCCTGCTGGAGATCCTCGCCGCGCAGCCCGACAGCCCGAGCCAGACCCTCAACGCGCTGCCCAACGGCGTGGCCACTCCGGAGATCAAGGTCGACGCGCCCGACGGCGACCCGCACAGCTTCGTCGAGCGCTTCCGCAACGAGGCGTCGTTCGAGGGCGCGCGGCTGTCGACCATCGACGGTCTGCGGGTGGATTTCCCCGACGGTTGGGGCCTGGTGCGCGCGTCCAACACCACGCCGATCCTGGTGATGCGTTTCGACGCCGACAGCCAGGCCGCGATGGAGCGCATCCAGGGGCTGTTCCGGGCCCAGCTGCACGCGATCAAGCCGGATCTGGCGCTGCCGTTCTGAGCCGCGGCGCCCTCGCGGGGACCGGCGCTCGAGGGCGCCGGCCCGATGCGGGCGTAGCTCGAGGCCGGGCGTAGCTCGAAGGCGGCGGCGAGGCCGCCGTCCGCGTCGCGGGCCGGTCGCGCCGAGAACCTGCGTCCACCCGCGCCTTGCCCGCACCGGCACGCACCGACTGCAGAAACGAAAACGCCGCGGCCCGCCGCGGCGTTTTGGTTTTCGGCGATGGGAGCTCGCGGCGGTCGCCGCGTCGCCGGCTCAGCCGCCGCGTGCGTTCTTGGTCTTGAGCGCGTTGTAGCGTTGCAGCGCGGTGGCGAGGTCTTCGTCGGCGAGGCTGCGCTCGAGCAACTGCTGCTTGAGCACCTCCTGCTGGTGCAGCAGTTCGTCGTGCTGGCCGCGCACGTTCTGGGCCAGCACCTTGCTGACCGGCTTGCCGTTGAGCTCGGCCTCGCCGGCCTTGCGCAGCAGGCTCAGCACGGTCTGGCGGCGGCCCTCGATGCCCAGTTGCGAGGCCTTGACCGTCTCGTCCAGCAGCACGATCCGCTCCTGGAAGGATTTGCGCAGGTCTTCCTCGGTGGCGTAGGACTCGGCCATGGCGCGGTCGCGGCGCTTGAGCGCTTCGGCCGCCAGATCCGCGCTGCGCTGCGCGCGCGCGGCCTGGTTGGCGGCGACGCGCTCGTCCGCGGTCAGCGCGCGGTCGACCTGGGCGGTGGCCAGGCCGCTCTTGGCGCTGATCTCGGTGCGCGCGCTGTCGACCGCATGCGCCGGCAGGGCGTCGCCGCAGACCTTGCGGCCGTCTTCGTTCCAGCAGTACAGCTTCTTGGCCTTGGGCGCGGTCTGGGCGCCGGCGAGCGGGGCGGCCAACGCGAGCGCCACCGCGGCGGCGAGCAAGGGAATCGTGGCTTTCATGTCGCGTTCTCGCCTTCGGGCTGTCTGTCGAAGAGGCGTTGACGCAAGAGTCGGGCCATGGCCCGGAAATTACTTGTGACGAAATTCACAATTTTACGCCTGCGCCCGACCCCCGCGGGCCGGGCGCGGCGCCGGCGCTCAGGCCTCGCGGCCGTAGGCGGCGCGGTAGGCGAGCAGGCGCTCGCGCTGGGCGGAAAACTCGGCGCTGGCGCCGGTGAAGGCGAGCAGGTCGTCGAGGGAGGCGATCGCGATCACCGGCAGGCCGTGTTCGATTGCGACAGTTTCTGCCGCCGAGCGTCGGGATTGTGCAGGGTCCACGGCTTCCTGCCGGTCCAGGGCGATGACGATCCCGGCGACCGTGCCGCCGGCGTCGCGGATCAGGCCCAGCGCTTCGCGGATCGCGGTGCCGGCGGTGATCACGTCGTCGACGATCAGCACCCGGCGCCCGGCCAGCGGCGCGCCGATCAGCATGCCGCCCTCGCCGTGGGCCTTGGCTTCCTTGCGGTTGAACGCCAGCGGCAGGTCGCGGCCGCGGCCGGCGTACTCGCAGCCCAGCGCGGTGGCCAGCGGGATGCCCTTGTAGGCGGGGCCGAACAGCAGGTCGAAGTCGAGCCCGGCGGCGGCGATCGCGTCGGCGTAGCAGCCGGCCAGGCCGGCCAGCGCGGCGCCGGAATCGAAGCGCCCGGCGTTGAAGAAGTACGGGCTGACCCGGCCGGACTTGAGGGTGAATTCGCCGAAGCGCAGGGCGTCGGCCTTGAGGGCCAGTTGCAGGAAGCGGGTGCGGTGGTCGGTCATGGCGCGGTCGCAGTGGGGGAGGGGGAAGGCGGCGCCAGCCGCAGCAGCATCAGGTGCTGCGGGCCGGCCGAGCCGCCGTGGTAGAGCTCGCCGGTGTCGGCGAAGCCGGCCTTGCGGTAGGCGGCGATGGCGGCGAGGTTGCGCACGTTGACCGTCAGCGCCAGCAGGCGCCGCTGCGGATGGCGCAGGCGCAGGTCCTCGACGCAGGCGCGCATCGCCGCGGTGCCGTAGCCGCGGCCTTGCTCGCGCCGGTCGATGGCATAGGCGCGCAGGCCGACGCTGGGTTCGCCGAGCGCGCGGCCGGCGATCGCATCGACGCTGAAATCCAGGCGGTAGAAGCCGACCACGCGTTCGCCGACCAGCACCGCCATGGCCTCGCTGTGCGGGTCCAGCCGGGTCTGCTCCAGGTTGTAGGCGGTATCGCCGACGAAGGGCAGCTGTTCGGGCGCGACCTGCAGCATGCGCACGGCCGGGGCCAGCATCGGCGAGACCACGCCGACGCGCACGGCGGGCGGCGCGGCGCGCGCGTCCGCCGGGGCGGCGCTGTCGGGGGGATGGCTCATGGGCGGCACACGCTCATGCGCGGCATGATACCCGCGCCCGGCCGGTTGCTATGATCGTGCGCACTTCCCGCCCCGGAACGCGCATGCGCATCATCAGTTTCAACGCCAACGGCCTGCGTTCGGCCACCACCAAGGGTTTCTTCGACTGGTTCAAGGCGCAGGACGCCGACGTGCTGTGCGTGCAGGAGACCAAGGCCCAGGAGCACCAGCTCACCGGCCCGGAGTTCCTGCCCGAGGGCTACCGCGCCTACTTCCGCGACGCGATCACCAAGAAGGGCTACAGCGGCGTGGCGATCTACGCCAAACGCGAGCCCGACGAAGTGCGCACCGCGCTGGGCTGGGCCCCGTTCGACGACGAGGGCCGCTACATCGAGGCGCGCTTCGGCAACCTCAGCGTGGTCTCGTTCTACATCCCTTCGGGCTCGTCCGGCGAGCTGCGCCAGGGCTTCAAGTTCGAAGTGATGGAATGGCTCAAGCCGATCCTGGACGAGTGGTTGGCCAGCGGCCGCGACTACGTCCTGTGCGGCGACTGGAACATCGTGCGCAGCCGCCTGGACATCAAGAACTGGACCAGCAACCAGAAGAACTCCGGCTGCCTGCCGCCGGAGCGCGACTGGCTCAACGGCGTGTGCGCCGACGACAGCGGCTGGGTCGACGCCTACCGCGCGCTCAAGGCCCAGGGCCAGGACTACACCTGGTGGAGCAACCGCGGCGCCGCGCGCGCCAACGACGTGGGCTGGCGCATCGACTACCAGTTCGCCACTCCCAGCCTGCGCGCCAAGCTGCGCGATTGCGCGATCCTGAAGGACCCGCGCTTCTCCGACCACGCCCCGTTCACGGTCGACTATGACCTCTGAGCCCGGTGCGCCGGCTCCGGCCGGCGCCGCTTCGCCGCCGGCCCGCAAGGGCTGGCGGCTGGTGCTGGCCAACCTGCGCCAGCCCAAGGTGCTGGCGATGCTGTTGCTGGGCTTCAGCTCGGGCATTCCGATCTACCTGGTCGGCAATACCCTGGGCTATTGGATGCGCGAGAACGCGATCGAGCTCAGCACGATCGGGTTCCTGTCCTGGGTCGGCCTGGCCTATTCGTTGAAGTTCGTGTGGGCGCCGCTGGTCGACAAGATCGACGCGCCGGTGCTGGGCCGCTGGCTCGGCCGCCGCCGCGGCTGGATGCTGCTGTCGCAGTTGGTCGCCGCCGCCGCCCTGGTCGGCATGGCCCTGGTCGAGCCGCGCCAGGGCGAACTGCTCTTCGCCGGCGTCGCGCTCGACCAACTGCTGGTGTTCGGCGCGCTGGCGCTGGTGGTGGCGTTCGCCTCGGCGACCCAGGACATCGTCATCGACGCTTGGCGCATCGAGAGCGCCGACAGCGCCGAGCAGCAGGGCCTGCTGACCTCGACCGCGACCCTGGGCTACCGCGGCGCGCTGCTGGTCACCGATTCGCTGATCCTGATCCTGGCCGCGCACGCCGGCTGGTCGCTGTCCTACGAAATCATGGCGCTGCTGCTCGGCGTCGGCGTGGTCGCCACGCTGCGCGCGCGCGAGCCGCAGGCCAGCCTGATCGCCGCCGCCGGCCCGCACCCGGCGCTGTTCACCGCGCGCGGCCTGTTCGACGCGGTGATCGGCCCGTTCGTGGCGTTCTTCCGCCAGCACGGCCGGCTGGCCCTGCTGATCCTGCTGACGATCAGCCTGTACCGGCTGCCGGACTTCCTGTTCGGGCCGATGGCCAACCCGTTCTACGCCGACCTGAAGATGGACAAGGAAACCGTCGGCGCGGTGCGCGGCTCGTTCGGCCTGGTCGCGACCGTCGCCGGGGTCGCCGCGGCCGGCCTGACCGCGGTGCGCTACGGCTTCATCCCGACCCTGATCGCCGGCGCCGTGCTCGGCCCGCTCTCGAACCTGGCCTTCGCCTACCTGGCCCTGCACGGCAACGACGCCCGCGTGTTCACCGCGGCCATGGTCATCGACAACTTCTGCAACGGCTACGCCGGCGTGGCCCTGGTCGGCTACATGTCGAGCCTGACCAACATCGGCTACACCGCCACCCAGTACGCCCTGCTGAGCTCGTTCTACGCCCTGCTCGGCAAGCTGCTCAAGGGCCTGTCCGGGGTCGCGGTGACCGAACTGGCCGCCGGCCGCACGCTGCTGGAAGGCTATGCGCTGTTCTTCGTCGGCACCGCCCTGGTCGGCGTGCCGGCGCTGGCGCTGTGCATCGCCCTGGCGCTGCGCCGGCCGCCGCCCGTCAGCGTCCCGCATGCCTGAACGCCGCGACGAAGGTGCCGGCGAAGTCGTGCCGGTGAACGCGGTTCAGCCAATTTCGTGTTGCGCAGCGCAGGGTCGGGATGGCAACTTGCCACACAGTGACCGACATCATCCTGCACAACCTGGACCCCGTACTCTCCGACCGGCTGCGCCGGGTGGCGGAAGCGCGCGGCTGGAGCCTGCAGCGCACCGCCCTGCACCTGATCGAGACCGGCCTGTTCGCGGTCGAGGCCGAGATGGCCGGCCGCTTCGAAGACCACGACAGCCGCGCGTTGCAGGAAGCGATCGCGGCGATGGAAGGCATTCCCAGCGACCCCGGTTTCGCCCTGATCGGCCGCGCCGAACCGCAGGACGCCCCGGCGCCGCGCCCGATCGGCCCGGACCTCAGCGGCCTGGAACTGCTGGAAGAATTCCGCCCGAACCGCGAAGGCTGAGGCGCGCGCGGCGCACTGCCGGGGCTGACCTGCAGGAGCGGCGCAAGCCGCGACCGCGCCGACGCAACCGCGCCGCCGCATCCCGGAGCCCGGATCGCCGAGTCGCGCCAGGTCCCCGATCGCCTCGTCCGCCAACCGCCCGCGTCGCGACTCGCGCCGCTCCTACAGCGGCTTTCGGCAGCTTCGGCCACTCCCTGTAGGAGCGGCGCAAGCCGCGACCGCGCCAACACAACCACGGCGGCACATCCCGAAGCCAGATCGCTGGGGTGCGCCGCGTACCCGCACCGCCGCGTCTCCCAACCGCCCGCATCGCGGCTCGCGCCGCTCCTGCAGCGGCCTCCGGCCAGACGATCTATCCCGCCGGATGCACCGTCCCCAGCACCCGCAACCCGCGCGCGCCGGTCACGCTCGGCAGGTTCCCCGGCAATCCCGCCAGGGTCTGCCGCGCCAGCCAGGCGAAGCCCATCGCCTCGACGAAATCCGGGTCCAGCCCATAGGCCTGGGTCGTCTCCACCGCTACGCCCGGCAGCCGCTCCGCCAGCCGCGCCAGCAGCGCGCCGTTGCGCACGCCGCCGCCGCAGGCCAGCACCCGCCGGGTCGCCGGTTGCTGCGCGCGCAGCGCCTGCGCGATGGTGACCGCGCTGAGCTCGAGCAGCGTCGCCTGCACGTCCTGCGGCCGCTCGCCGCCGCCCAGGCGCGCTTCGACCCAGTCCAGCTGGAATTGCTCGCGCCCGGTGCTCTTCGGCGGCGGCAGCGCGAACCACGGTTCGTCCAGCAGCCGCGCCAGCAACGCCGGGTCGACCTCGCCGCGGGTCGCGAACGCGCCGTCGGCGTCGAACGCCGTGCCCAGGTGGCGCAGCGCCCAGGCGTCCATCAGGCAGTTGGCCGGCCCGGTGTCGAAGCCGCGCACCGCGCCGTGCGCCGGCAGCAGGGTGAAGTTGGCGATCCCGCCGAGGTTCAGCGCGGCGCGGTCTTCGTCCGGCGAGCCCAGCAGCGCGGCGTGGAAGGCCGGCATCAGCGGCGCGCCGTGGCCGCCGGCGGCGACGTCGCGGCGACGGAAGTCGGCCACGGTGGCGATGCCGCAGCGCTCGGCGATCACCGCGCCGTCGCCGATCTGCCAGGTGAAGGGATGGCGGCCGTCGAAGGCCGCGCCGGCCGGGCGATGGCGCACGGTCTGGCCGTGCGAACCGATCGCGGCGACCTCGCCGGGCGCCACGCCGGCGTCCTCGAGCAGGGCGCGCGCGGCCGCGGCGAAGGCCTCGGCGGTCTGGATGTCGAGCGTGCCCAACTCTTCCAGTGAGCGCGCGTCGCCGCCCTGGCCGAGCGCGACCAGACGCTCGCGCAGCGCCGCGTCCCAGGCGTAGGTGCGGCCGATCACCAACTCGCAGCGGGTCGGCGCGGCGCCGGCCTCGAAGCGGACCAGGGCGGCGTCGATGCCGTCGGCGCTGGTGCCGGAGATCAGGCCAAGATAAAGGCCTGCGCTGGGCGTAGCAACGCTTGACTCAGTCGGGACCGAAGAATTCTCAACCATGACGATGTTTCCCAAGGCCTGCGCTGGGCGTAGCGACGCTTGTTTCAGCCGGGACCGAAGAACTCTCAACCATGACGAATGCCTTCCAGTAGCGCTCGCCGGCGCTTGATCGTGATCGTTCCGCGCGTCGCGTCGCGCCGCACGTATGCGGTGTCATGCGCAACGCCGCAGCATCCCGGTATCCGCACAAAAACGAAAGGGCCCCGCAGGGCCCTTGTCGTCGCGACCGTCGCGCCGTTCAACCGCGCGAGGTCTTTTTCTTCTTGCCCTTGGTCTTGGCCACCGCCACGGTCTTGGCGACCGCCGCCGCGGCGACCGCGGGCGCCGCGGCCGGCGCCGGACCGGCATCGGCGTAGATGATGTTCTCGACCTGGCGGATGCGCCCCAGCGCCACCGCGGTCTGCTGGCGGAACTGCGCCAGCGCCATGCCGCTCAGCGGCTCCGGCGGCGGCATGGTGATCGACAGCGGGTTGCGGTGCACGCCGTTGACCCGGAATTCGTAGTGCAGGTGCGGCCCGGTGGCCATGCCCGAGCTGCCGACGTAGCCGATCACCGTGCCCTGCGGCACGCGCTGGCCCGGCTTGATCTTGCTGAAGTTCGACATGTGGCCGTACAGCGTGGTGTAGCCGCGGCCGTGGTCGAGGATCACCGCGCGGCCATAGCCGCCCTTCCAGCCGACGAACTGCACGCGCGCGTCGCCGGCGGCCATGATCGGCGTGCCGGTGCCGGCCGCGTAATCGACGCCGGCGTGCATGCGGATGCTGCCCAGCACCGGATGCCGACGGGTGCCGAAACCCGAGGTCAGGCGCGCGTACGGGATCGGCATGCGGATGAAGCTCTTCTTCAGCGGACGGCCGTCGCCGGTGAAGTACTCGGGCTTGCCGCCGCGGTCGAAGCGGAAGCCGGTGTGCAGCTTGCCGTCGCTGGTGAAGGTCGCGGCCAGGATCGGGCCGGTGCTGATCAGCTCGCCCTCGCGCCAGGTCTGCTCGACCACCACGCTGAAGCGGTCGTCGGTGCCGACGTCCTCGTTGAAGTCGATGTCGTACTTGAAGATGTCGTCGGTCAGCGTGTTGATGTTGGCCGGCGTCAGCCCGACCTTGCGCGCCGAACGGAACAGCGACTTGCCGACCTTGCCGCTGAGCACCACGGTCCGGACCTGGCTCTGGCGGGCGATGACTTTCTTGTCGGTGACCTTGTCGCCGGCGATGCTCAGCTCGACCCGGTGGCCTTCGTCCTGGTCGTAGCGGAAGGTGCGCAGCGAGCCGTTGACCGGAATGTCGAAGCCCAGCTCGGTGCCGGGCTTCATCCGCATCAGCGCTTCGCGCGCGCCGGGCTGCTCGAGGATCTGGCTCATCGTGGACTTGGGAATGTCCATGTCCTTGAACACCGAACCCAGGGTCTGGCCGCGGTTGACCCGCACCAGCTGCCAGCTG